>CANHIY010000142.1 GCA_947461175.1 Bacteriovoracaceae bacterium | reverse complement strand
TCAAGCAAACATACTTCTTGATAGAGAATCTTTTATCTATCCCTTTAATTTCATTTTTGGATGGGATGGAGCTAGTTTACCAAATCGCTTCTCTGATTTAAGTACTTGGAATGCGGTCATAACCAATCGAAAATTAAGTCCGTACAACGAAGTACTTGTTCGTAGAAAAATAAATTTGTCGACTTACCTTGTAAAATTTCATTGTTTTGAAGGTATCTCAAAGCGTGTCTTGCCCATTCTTGATAAATATGGGTATAACGCTGAGAAATTACAGGTATACCCAAATATCACGGCATTTGGATCAGGTCATATGGAGATAGAACGATTGGCAATAATTGAAGGAGTAGAATATAAAGCACTTCTAAGTGCTGATGGTGAGCTTGCTTCAATTTATAATATCGTCTCTAGTGATGACCTTGATTTTCTTGGGCAGTTTGCTGTTAAAGGAAATGAGCTTATCGAAGTTTATCCTATGACCAATGAACAGAAAGTTGTTGGTAAATTAAAATCTGAGCCTGCTACTAAGTTGGCCTAGTCTAGATCATTTAAAATAACTTTAAAAGGGCTTCAATAATTACAAGATGGACTATAATATGACTTTTTTTCTGGAGAACTTCCTGTAATCACAAGGCACAATCGCAGAGAAAAGGTCAGAGCTTAAAAGTAATCAAATGTCTCTCAATCTTTGTACTTAGTTAATTTTGGCCAAACAATTGAATAAATTGTCCGTTAGCACTCCATCCTAGAAGATCTTGGATATAAACGGCCGTACTGTTTTAGTTTGGCATTTGTTTTTTCAAGGTTCCCCTTCTCATAAAAAAAGTTATCAAGTCCAGCCCCTCATCCTTCGAAAAGACCCCTATGAAGAGGGAGAACTCAGTGTGGTGCTAACTTTAGTGGATGATCTTGGAAAAAGGGTCCTGGATTTTTTTCGGCATGGGGTCCGGATCTTTCTTTTTTTCTACCTCACCACGAGGCAGACTCTTTTTTTGAATTGGCCCTCTTTTAAAACCATTCTTCATGTCCTGGTGTCACAGATATATTTTACCGGTGTGCTGGCCCTGCCGCTTATGACATTTATCGCCCTGGCCGTGGGAAGTATTGTGGTCATGCAGTCCAATGCCCAGCTCTCGTTTTTTGGGTCCCAGGAAATGATGGGAAACATTTTGGTGGTGACCATCGTCCGGGAAGTGGGGCCCTTGTTAACGGCCCTCATTGTAATCGCCAGATCAGGTACGGCCGTGGCCAGTGAGCTTGGGAATATGCAGGTGAACCGGGAAATTGAGGGGCTAAGGATGATGGGGATTGAGCCCTTAAGTTATGTGGTGTTCCCGAGGATTATGGGGGGGATCATAGGACTTATGTGCCTAGCTTTCTATTTTAATACGGTGGCCCTTTTGGGGGGATTTTTGGTGGCAAGTTTTGTGAGTGAGCTTACCTTTTCCTTCTATGTGGAGGTCATCTCCTTTGCCTTAAGTACGGAGGATTTTTTCTTAAATATTTTTAAAAATATTTTGGGGGGAATCATTATTTTTAGCATCGCCTGTGAGGAAGGACTAAAAGTCTCTAGTGGCCCCCATGAAGTGCCCATTGCCACCACCAACTCTGTGGTGAGTGCCATTGTAACAGTCATGGCCTTTAATTTAGGGCTCACTGGTCTCATGTTTGCCAGGGATTTTTTATGAAACGAAAAATGATCAGGAACTTAATTTTTTCTGATGCCTCCTTTAAGGATTCTTCCGAAGGGGAGGGGGAGTTTATCTTTCGTGGTTTAAATTTTGAGTTCACCAAGTCCTCTCCGGTTATTCTTCAAGGGCCAGCTCTCTCGGGTAAGAGGGTCCTTTTAAAATTACTTCTGGGGCTTTTTCCCCTGGAGAGTGGAGAGTATTTTATTAATGAAGAATCGGTGGGGGGAATGAGTTTTAATGAATTTGATCCCTACCGGCTTAATATGGGATTTTCTTTTGAGAGTGGGGGGCATCTTAATAACCGCACTCTGTTTGAAAACTTAACCCTCCCTCTTTTGTACCATGATATGGTGTCAAAACAGGAGGTCTCCTCCTATGTGGAGGAGTTTCTTCATCACTTTGGGATCATGGAGTTTAGGCACCTGCGCCCGGCCTTTGTGGGAGTGGAGGTCAGAAAGGTTGTGAATCTTATCCGGGCCTTTCTTCTTCACCCAGAGGTGGTGGTTTTAGATAACCCTACTGAGGGCACGGGAGTGGAGTATCAGGAAAAGCTTATTGAGCTCATAGAAATCCATCAAAAAAATCGGGGTTTAAAATACATTGTGGCGGTAAGTGATGATGAGCGCTTCATTGAAAATATCGGCGGCAAGGTTTATCTCGTTCACAAATCAGAACTTGTTCCGGACTTTAGACGGGGGGCCTTGTGAGGTATAAGTTTCACCCCTTTGAGAGGGCCGTGGGAATTTTTCTTTTAGTCGCCTTAGTGGGGTCCTTTTTTGTGGGAGCAGGGGTTGCGGTGAAGAAGAACTGGTTTGAAGAGAAGATTTATTTTTATGGCCACATCGATTCAGGAAGTAACATCCGAGTGGGAAGTAGTGTGTTCATGGCCGGACTTAAGATCGGAAAAATTGAAGACCTAGACTTTGATTCAACTAATAAACTAAGACTTAAATTTAGTGTGCTCAAAAAATACTCACAAAACATCACCCGGGGCAGTGTGATTCAGTTCACAAGACCCTTTCTCATGGGAGATAAGGTCCTAAACATCATAAGAAACGAGGAAACGAAGATCACTATCCCCAAGGGAAGTTTTCTTGCCGTGGCCCAAAAGCTTGATGTGATGGATGTCTTAAGTGGCCAGAAGGTGAATGAACTTCTGGGCCGAGTGGATTCAATCACAAAAAACATGGATGAACTTGTTCTTGCCTCAAAAAATATCGCCCTCCAGGTGGGAGAAAAAGAAAAAATTAAAAAACTCATGCACAACCTTACCCTGGCGTCCCAAGAGTTAAAGCACTCCCCTCAGATGATCAGGGATGCCTCAGTGATCCTCTCTAACTTAAATCAAGTCACCACCGAACTTAATAACCTTCGGCCAGAGTTCGTAAAAATCACCAAGGATCTGCCCCAAGGGGGAAAAAAGACCCTAGAGCTTTTAGATGAATCCATCACCACCATCAAAGCTATGCAGAAGAATTATTTTCTCAAAGGTCACGTGGAGTCCGTGAAAAAAGAAGAGGAAGAAAAGAAGCGGTCTGTGGCGAGTGAAAAATCCCCCTGACTAACTATTGATTTAAGTGAATCATAAACTCGAATTTATCGACTTGTTCAATATAAAAAACAGGGTAAGATGCCTCTATAACTTACGACCCCAGATGGGGATTTTATGGAGAAAACTTATGCTTAAGTTTTTAGTCATCTTAATTTTAGTGGTTTTATCCCTCAATGCCTTTAGTTCACCTCTGGAAACCAGACCAGATGGAGAAGGGGAAACAGTGGAGCTTCCAGGTTCTATCCGCTAAGGTCCCAAAAAAGGGTGAATTTTTTACATTTTTTTTCACTATAGAGATGAATGAGGTCCCATTTCCTGCTATGTTTGTGGGAAAAAAGGACCATTTGTGAAAACAACTTTGATCATTTCTTTTCTTCTCCTTTCTCTGAACTCTTTTGCTTCCAAAGATAAAATCCTCATTGATGCATCATGCAAGATTTCCTGCCAGACCGTGGTTGAAGTCTCCTACAGCGAAGGAAACCCTCGGACTCTTAAAAAAGTGGAAACCATCTACAAAGAATTTAAGGGCCTCACCCGGGAGGAGATTGATTCCTCAACCTCTCGTCAAAACACGAATAAGCTCTGTGTGGGCTCTTTTGGAAGTTTTGCGGCCACAGAAGACATAGACTGCCTCTACTTTAAACATTAATTTTTTTGGAAACCATCATGAGAACTTTTTTACTCTCTTTTCTTGTTCTTTTTTCTTCTTTAAGTTTTGCCAGTGACCCCAAATCAGATCAGATGGTGGAGCTTCTTCTTCGCTCGGGAGTGGATTCTTTTGGTAAAAAAGAATCTTTAGATGCAGAAGTAGGGTGTAAGAAGACAGAAAAAAAGGATCTTTTTTGTTTTGTTTCTACCATAACATCTCAAGAAATACCCATGGTCCACTATGTTGAGTACACAGGAGCTGAGGCCCAGGAGATTTCAATGCTTTTAAAAGATTTTGATATTATGCCTTATGGAAAAAAATTATCCCAAGCAGGATCTATCCGTTGTCATGTTCCTAAGGACAGTTCTGACGGCAAAAGAAGCTGCGAGGTCTTGAAGGTGGATGTCATTATTGATGGAGTTTAGTAAAGATTTTTCCAGCTTGTGATTTGAAAGTCTTTGAACCTAAAATTTTCTGAACCCCCATAAATCAACTCTCCATCGGTTCGCCCTTGGAGAGTATTGAGCCAATCTATATTTTTAAAAAAATCAGGGTTAAAAGTAACAGAAGATTTAATTTCTGAAAGATACAGATAGGTTCCCCTGTCATCCACCAAATCAATTTCGTGGCCATGTTGGTCCCGCCAAAAATAATAACTCGACATCATTCCTTGATTGAACTGATGCTTGATTTTTTCAACAATGACCCAGTTTTCAAACAACTGTCCCCTGAGAGGATGGAAGTCAAGATGGGAAGGCTCCATGATCCGTAACAAGTAGCTCACAATCCCTGTATCAAAGAAATAAATTTTAGAGGCCTTGGTGATCCGTTTATTAAAGTTTTTATGGTGGGGCATAAGTTCAAAAAGGACAAACGAAGCCTTAAGGATACTTATCCAGTTTTTTATGGTGCCCACAGACACACCCACTTCACTGGCAAGAGATGTGTAGTTCACTAACTGTCCAATTCGTCCGGCCAGTAAACGCAGGAACCGATCAAAGAGCATGTGATTTTCGACATTCAGTAATTGTCTCACATCTTTTTCCACATAAGTCTGAAGGTAATCCCCAATCCATTCCGTTGGATTGAGGTCTTTAGCATAAATCCTTGGATACAACCCACGATAGATCGCCTCACTGATTGTTTGAGGTCTTAATTCTGGAGGTAACTCTTTATACGCCAAGGGCAAGATCTGAAAAATCCTCGTCCTTCCAGCGAGGGATTGGGAAATATTCTGACTTAAGAGTAAACTGTTGGAACCAGTTAAAATAAACCTATAACTAAAATCATCCCGGTCCGTGTAGACCTGAAGATAGGACAATATCTCTGGCCACTTTTGAACCTCATCAATAATGACATCTGATTTGATGGAATCAAAAAAAGATTTTGGGTCTTCCCTGACCCGGTAAAGAAAGTCCGGGTCTTCTAAGTTAAAATAATTAAAACCTGACCCCACATGTTTTGCCAGAGTGGTCTTCCCTGACTGCCTTGGGCCAGTGAGGGTGACAATTTTATATTTTGTGAGTGCTTGGGAGATTTTTGCACTTAAATCACGCTTGTACATGTATGAAATGATAGCACTTTTTTCTTTTTCTTGTCAATCTGAAGTCTCACTTCAGATCCACAATCACCTATCTACGCCGCATCTCCCAAGTCCACCATAGCGTCTTTCATGGCCCCAAGGCTTCTCTCTTCCCGAGGGCCCGTTTCCTCAATCTTCACCTCTCCCTTTAGGCCCAGGAACTTAAAGTGGTAGGCCATAAGGAGGGTCTTGGTATAAAAAAAACCGAGGCCCAGGGTGAGGATGTTGATCATTAAAATTTTTAGGTAGATCTCAAAAAGTCCTGACCCCTTGATGGTGGTAGAGAACTCCGCGTTCCTAAGTTTTAAGTGGGATACGTGGAACCTGTGAAGAGAGGCCATGTACCAGGGATAATAGACCCCAAGGGTCAGTGCAGTTAATGCGACTCCCTTGTACCAAAGCATTCCATACTTCAAGGATTCTCCACTATAGACAAACTCCTGGTGGCCAAATCTTGTGTGGTTCCATTTAATTTTTAAAAGTCTTAATTTCCAAAAAGGGTAGTAAAGCCCCAGAGTCAAAATCATTTTCACCACACCGGTGAGGGATTCTTTAAAATGAAGGTTGGCCGCAGTCGTTGTAAGAGAAAAAGGAGTGTTTCTGTAGCTCGTATTATTGACCAAATAAGCATCTCCCCCATAGGCCATTTTATACAAGATGAGCATCACGAGGAGGGATTGGATGACCTCTAGGGTCCATACCCAGGGAACTGAGGTGTTATAGTTCTCCAGGGCCCAAAGTCCCCAGGTTCCGGCCCCCATAAAAAGAATGAATTTCACGTAGGAAATCAAAAGCATCAAACCATCTCCCTCAAAACTAAAGGAGTGTCCTTTAAACTTAACTGACTTCCACAAATATTTTCTCATGTGAGTTTTAGCAAAGGGAAGGTAGAGGCCAAGACTAAGAATAATAAAAATGGTATTTTTTAACCCAAGGCCCGAGAGCTCAGAAAATTTCTCTTCATAAATAAAGACCTCTTCCTGAACATCTTTAACCTCTAAAAACTCTGCCTCACAGAGGAATCCCCCAATATTAAGAACCTTACCCTGTTC
>CANHIY010000141.1 GCA_947461175.1 Bacteriovoracaceae bacterium | reverse complement strand
GTCACAAACATTTTCACAAGTCCCACGTTATCCCCAAACTGCCCCTTGATGTCGGTAGGAATAGCAAGGGACGTACCAGCTATAGAGACAGAGTGCTGAAGAATTTTTGTACCTAAAACTTCTTTAATTCTATTCTCAATCTCCCTGGTCACTTCATAGGTTTTTTCAACTTTTGTACTTGATGGCATTTCAATCCGGGCAAGATAGATCTCAGTCTGTTCAGCTGGGAAGAGAATAAATTTATTAAAGACTCCTATGACCACAAAAGAAAAAACAATAATACCAATAATGAGTAAAGCACTGATGTAGCGGTGATCAACCACCAGGGACATAAACTTTTCAAATTTGTTTGAAACTTTATCAAACCATGAGGTTGTTTTTTTATCTTCTTCAGAAAAATTAACCCTTCGGGCCACCAAATGTAGGCGCATGGGTAGAAGGAGAAAACTCTCCATAAGACAAAATAAAAGAGAAGCAGTCACCACAATAGGAATGGCATAGATAAATCTTCCCATGACCCCGGTGGTGACGAGCATAGGTAAAAAGGCAGCAATGGTGGTGAAGGCCGTGGCGGAGATGGGGATCCACAATTGATGAACGGTGTCTACAATGGCATTTAAAGAGCCTGACCCCAGTTGCCTTCTTCTGATGTACTCATCGGCAACGACAATACTGTTATCCACGAGCATTCCCATAGAAATGATCAAAGACAGGATGGTGATGGAATTAAGACTTAGACCAAAACTTGGCATAATCCCTAAAGTGGCCAAGAGAGAAACAGGAAGAGAAAGGGCCACCATGAGACCGATTCTTCCCTGCATAAAAAACATCAAAACAGCGATCACAACGAGAAGTCCAGAGATGGCGTTAGAAGAGAGGGTGTCAAGTTTCGCCTTAACCCTTACGCCTTCGTCATTGAAGATGATAAATTTCGCCTTACCCTTATATTTTTCCTCATACCTTTTAAGGATGGGGCCAATGGATTCCACGAGCTTAATTGTATCTGCCCCTGCTTTTTTCTGAACCGTAAGAAGTGTTGCCTCCTCCCCCATATAGCGGGTCAGGGTGCGGGGCTCTTCTTCAGAGTCTATAACTCTTGAAACATCTTTAAGGTAAATCATTTGACCAGAAAAATTTGACCGGATGGGGGTCATGGAGAGTTCCTGAACATGTTTAACTTTTCCATCCACCTTAACTAAACGTTGGGACTCTTCATCCAGAAGTTCTCCCCCCGGAGTGTTTGTGTTACGGACTCCAATTTTTCTTAACACTTCATCCACACCAATGTGAAAGTCTTCGAGTCTTTTTCTTGAAAGTTCAATTTCAAATTGACGCTTTCTGTACCCATCTAAAAGGACCGCCTTCACGTTCTTATCGTCTTCAATGTCCTCTTTTAAGGCATCAGCAATAAGGTCACGGTCACGCTCCTTATTCAATCCCACCACCGCAATTTCCAGGGCCGCAAATTCTTCAGATTTAATTTCAGTAAATTTAGGTTTTTCTCTAAGATCCAGCGGCAAGTCTTTTGCCCGGTCAATGACTTTTTGAAGATCCGTCATAACATCTTTAACAATCACCTTAGGATTATCCATATCCACCCGGACAACGATTTTACTTCGTCCGGCCTGGGAAACTGACCTCACATCCTTTAGACCTGAAACGGTCCTGATCTCATCTTCAATGGGCTTGGTGATCTTGACCTCTATATCTTGAGGTGTGGCCCCAAAGTACTCTGTCTCAATGATGGCGGTGGCAAAGTCTACGGCAGGATAGGACTCAGCATTCATTTTTCTTAGCCCAACTAAACCAAAAATGAACAAGAACAAGGTAAAAACAAAAGTTAACTTAGGGTTAACAATAAAAAAATGAGCAAGTTTTCTCATATTAAATCCTATTAAATGAACAAGGTGTATCAGTATAAATCACAAAATAATCAAAGAGCGTATTAAGAACCTGAAGCTGTGTTTCCACGGTCATAAGTTCTGAATTAAGAAGGGCGTCCTGGTCAAAAACTAATTCATCCACACTGACCCGGGCCTGCTCATATTTTTTTTGCCTGAGCTTTAAACGTTTAAGTAACTGCTCAGAACTCACTCTCTGGGCCTTAATTACATCAGTAAGAAGTAGAATTGATTTTGATAACTCCTGATGAGTGGAGACCACCTGAGCATCAATGGATTTAATGGAGGCTTCTAATTTTTTCTGATCATAGAGTTCTTTAACTTTTTTCGTACTTTCTTTGACCTCACCAAGGGGATAGGTAAAATTTATTCCAGTTTCATATCCGGTTCTATTTTGCTGAGTTTGATCGTTGAGGGATTCACCAAAACTTCCCCTGGTGTTACCACTTCTTACCTCCTCCGATCCCACACCTGTGGACTTTACAGTGGCAAAAAATTTAATGTCTGCATCTGAGGAGCGGGCGTTTAAAGCTGAGTTATTGGATTTCATGGATTGAAGAAGAGAAACGGCCTCATCATATTTTGTAAACTCATAGGGAGTGGCCTTCTCTTTTGAGATGACATCGGTGCAGGCGAATACTTCTCCTAAGGTTTCTGAAAGGTCATAGTCACCAAGCTCGATGTTTTTATCTCCTAATTCCGGGAGAAGATTTCTTAACTGTTTTAGAAAAGTTTCTTTTTGATATTTAAGATAAAGAAGTGTCCCCTTTCTTGAAGCAAGCTGGGCCTCGTATCTCGCCACTTCATCGGCCTCGGCCACCGCATTTTTTAACCTAAGTTTCGCCTGAATCAGTTGTTTCTCGGCTGTTTTAAAGAGCTCCGTGGAAATTATTTCCGATTCCCGGTTGGCCACCAGAGACCAAAAAACCCTTCGAAGAGAAATCATAAAGGTCTTTATTTGAACCTCTTTTTCTATGTCAGAGCGCTTTTTCTCAAGAGTTGAATTCTCAAGCTCAGCCTGACTCATCCTCCCGAGAAGATTTTTCCACAAATCTACCTGGGTCGTGAAAGCAAGAGTTGTTGTGGTGGCATTATTGACCTGACCGATAAAGGGGTTTGAAGCGGACCTCTGGTCAGTGACAACATAGGTTGAGGTTTCAATCCCTTGTTTAAAATTTTTTCTCACTCCGATCTGTGCCTGAAAGATGGGCCCAAAGACAGGCTGAAAAGGAATAATCGCCCGCTCATTGGTATCAGAGTAGGAGCTTCGGCCAAAAATTTCAGGAGAATATTTTTTAAGCACTTCCCCCTCTCTAAAAGAGGCCTGATAAAAGGCTGCCTCTATTTGGTCTATTTGTGGGGCCCCTTTTTTAGATAACTCCAGCATGGTTTTCTCGGAAAGAACATAGACGGAAGCAAAGAGCGGTGTGGTGACTTGGGCCAACACCAGAACAGCAGCAATAAACTTATTCATAAATCCCTATCATCCCTTAATTTAAAACACTTATTTAAAACGTTTGTTTAAATAGAGTTTTAATCCAAAGATAGGGCAAAAAGGAAGGGAATTATCCTAGACAGAGAAATTTATTTTTCAGCGCCGGATGACATCTTTAACCTTATCAAAAACTCCATCAGCATGACGCTTAATTTGAAGGAGATTAGAACCGATCTTTTCGGCAAAATCACCCCAATTCTCCACGTCCTGAGACTTATCCTGAGGAAGTTTTGCATCTGGCCCATACATCTTTTCCATAATCCCTAAGACAGAAGTCTTAATCATTCCTCGAAGAGGAATTTTTGCCATCATGCCATACATGGCCGCCTGGCCACTTTGGTTAAGTTCAGGATGTTCTTTGACCGTTTTGACTGCTGCCTTTAAGTCAGAAATAAACTCCCCTATCACCTCTGCATGAACAGGAGTGAAGGTCAGATGCACGGACTCAGGTTTTTGCTGGCGGTCCAGGTACCAACCCTTGGCCTGAAGCTGGTCGGCCACAGCGTAAACACTTATAGACTCATCTTTAGAGGCAAAGGCAACTAAAGTTGAATCAGGGTAGGCCACGAGTTCTAGTTCAGGAATATGTTGAAGCTCTTTAAGAAAAAGATCCCTCGTTTCAACTAACTTTTTAGTTATTTCAATATACCCTTCTTCTCCTAATTTTTTTAAAGTGGCCCAAGCACTAGCGATGGGGCCCCCAGGTCTTGTGCCGGGAAAGGATGGTGAAGCGTAAATACCGCCTCCTCTCCACTCAGTGAAGACAAAAAACTGATGCTTCATGATGTTCATGGAGCGGTAAAGAAGAACACTGGCCCCTTTGGCGGCATAACCGTATTTGTGAAGGTCCGCCGAAATGGAAGTCACTCCCGGAACCCGAAAATCAAAGACCGGAACTGAGTGACCAAGTTTTTCCATAAACGGAAGAACAAACCCACCCACACAGGCATCCACATGAACGGGAATCCCATGCTTCATACCAAGTTCACCTAAAAGTGAAATTGGATCCACCACACCGTGGGGGTACTGTGGTGCAGACCCCAAAAGAAGAATGGTATTTCGGTTGATGAGTTTTTTTACGGCCTTGATATCCACTCTATAATCCACTCCCACAGGAGCGTGGCGGACTTTGACATCAAAATAATGAGCACCTTTATCGATGGCAGAATGGGCCGTTTCAGGAATGATAATTTCCGGTTTTAAAATCCAGGGTTTTGTTTTCCGGGCCTTGTCTCGGTAGGTTTTAATCATCATCAAAAGAGACTCAGTCCCACCACTGGTAAGGACTCCCACTGTATTGTGGTCTCCATGAAAGAGGTCTGCACACATCCTCACTGACTCATGTTCAAATTTTCTTAAAGACTGAAAGGCCATGGGGTTAAGGCCATTTTCGGAAAAAAAAGTGTTATGGGCCTTTTTGACAAACTCATGATGAGCATCACTTACTGGGTAAACTAAACTAAAGGCCCTGCCTTTGTGCCAGTCAATGTCACTTGATTTAGCGAGGTTTAATTCATTGAGAACAGATTCCTCGGACTGGGATTTCTTGGGAAAAGACAAAGATTCCATCAATGGACTCCTCTAGTTTATGTGCTATTTTTATTTTTCTTTTTCCGTAATAAGTGAAATATTTTCCAATTTATTTGCCTGCAAAAGATCCAATACTTTTACTAACCTGGTGTACTTTACCTCACCATCGACTCTTAAGTTGACGAGTGTTTCCTTAACAGCTTTTTCAAATATTGAAGGGAGCTCTTCCATGGAGGACTTTTTTCCATTAACTGCAACTTCCTGGTCCGAGAGCTCGATGATGAGTTGATCAATTTTTTTCTCCGATCCAGCTCCTTTTTCAGTCTGAGGTAACTTAAGAAGCAGATCAAGTTCATCTTTTTTAAAAGTTGAAGTCACAAGAAAAAAAACAAGAAGAAGAAACACCATATCGATGAGTGGTGTTAAATCCATGGAAAGAGTTTCTCGGCGGTTTCGGCGTGACATCTTAGGTCTCTGCCTTAAGCATGGGACCGATCTTCTTTTCCATATTGATCTCTAAAGAATCAAGTTCTCCGGACAAATAGTTATGAGCAATAAAATGAGGTATGGCCACAATGAGTCCCACGATGGTGGTAATAAGAGCGTAGGAGATTCCAGAGGCAAATTGCCCGGGATCCGTTAACCCTTTGGCAGAAATCACCTGGAAGGCCTCATAAATACCAATCACAGTCCCTAGAAGACCCAAGAGGGGTGCTGTGGTGGCAATCACTTTTATACTCGTCATCCCAAACTCAAGCTCATGAACTCTTTGGGAAATCCCATCTTTTACGAGATCCATGTGGGACAAAAGGTTAGAGTCTTTAAAATCACGAAGAAGCTCGGAGGCAAGCTCTTTGCATTCGCTTTGAAGTTTCTTTTTAAAATCACGAAAAATAAAAAAACGCCAAAAAACCAGAGATAAACCCATGACGTTCATAAACACTAGAATCCAGGTAATGGATCCACCAGCGTTGATAAAATCAATCAAGCGCATAAAATTCCTTTTTTATAAAAATACTCATTTTAAAAATTAAATCGTCACAAACTTAACTGGGACCTTGATATCCATTTTCAACTCGCCAATCTCCTGTGGGATTGGTTTGAACTTCTCTACTTTTTTTACCGCTTCTAGAGCAGAAAAATTGAGCCGTTCATAGCGAGAGGGTTTCACAAGTCTCACATCAATAATATGCCCATCTTTAAGTAACGTAAAGGCAACAACCACTATTCCCGTTTGACCAAGGCGTTTACTGAGGGGAGGATAAGATTTATTTTTATCAATAAGAGCTCGGAGCTCCGCCTTATAAAGAGTCAGGGCATCTTCTTTTCCGACTAAAGGACTTCCTGTGCTCATAGGGGCAGAAGCTGAAGAAGAGTCATGAGTAAGAGGGGCCTCAGATAAAAGGGGTGAAGGCATTTTCGGGGAAGAGGACGTTTTTTTTTCTTCTAAGGATTGATCAAGCGAGAAGGAGCTCTTCACAACATTGGATAAAACCTTAAGATTGAGGACCTCGGGACCCATCTTTTTAAAGGATGTGGAAACAGGGTCGTAATCTAGATGAAACAAAGCACCCAAAAGAAGTATGGCGTGCAACAGGAAGACCCCAAAAAGATAAGGGAAAAAACTCTTTGTCATAGGGTTGTTTTATATATCAAACACTGGACG
>CANHIY010000140.1 GCA_947461175.1 Bacteriovoracaceae bacterium | reverse complement strand
AGTTTTTTGTGATTTTTACAATTTTTTTCTTCTGAACACTGTGAAAAATCGGCACATTCATCAGGAAGTGAAAGAGTATTAAGAAAATCAGATAACTTTTTCTCCATGGAAATAATAACACTTTCTAATCCTGTGATTTTTTTTTCGATTTGTAATGATTCTTCCTCTGAGGTTAATTCGGTTTTATAGCTTGAATTAATAAGTTTTACAAAGTTCAACATTCCTAAAGGGGTTTTTGAACTCAAAAGTCGATGATCAAATTTTCCATTTTTAGCGGATTTTTTTTCAAATTTTGCCAAGGCACTTAGTAATTTTATATCCGATAGATTAAGCTTGAAGGGAGATTCATTTTCATCAAACTGATTTGAAATGACATCAACAAGATAAGGGGCTATTTCTGATAACGTTGTCCTCGATAGGGGCTGCGCCTCAAAGGCTTCCCTGGCTTTTATAAAATCCGGATCTGAATTGGTGTATTTCTCGTTTAAAAGGTCGATGATAGTTTCTTCAATGGGTTTAATCCTTGAGTCAGTATCACTTTTGTGAGACTGAAGATACGCCCACGTAAGTCTGTGAAGAGTGAGATCTCCCTGGAGTTTTAAAAAATTTCCTGCGGAAGTTTTTGTTACGGAACTCTTAAACAATGCTTCTAAGGCAGATCTACACCCATCCTCGTTGGAGGCTTTTAGTCCAATTGACCAGAGTAAGAAAATAAAGACAAATGGCATCCAAGACATAAAGTAGAAACTTATCGGCTTCAAAGTCTGACAACTTTAGTCTTTGGGTACGAGATCGAAGATGCACTGTACCCATCAATTGAAGATAAAAGGGACAAATAAAACTAAACATTACTTTTGTAAATATCTAAAATCATGCTCATTTTAGTGACAGATTTAGAATTAATTAGAATAATTTTCACTTCGCCTCTGATTTCTACATTTAAGTTAACAAAAATTTTCAGGCAGGAAAAAAGCATCTTACCTCGTTTAATATTCCCATCAGCTCAACCAAGGAGAGATTCCTCACATTACTTCTCCCGTTATAACCAAGGATTGCTTTTAGGAAGGGTATTGACTGTCTTTTTCTGGATTCGGATGAGGCGACAAAAGATCAAATCAAATTTATCTCTAGGGCTAATTTTTATTTCAAAAAGAAAAAAATTGATTTTGTAATTGAAGAGCGGGAAATTTTATAAATCTCATTTATACAGGAGTCATTCGAGCAAAAAAGCTCGCCATTTTTGTTGGTTCAAGAAAAGCACTGAATCAGGCCATCAAAAGACAGGATCAGACGAAAAGACAAACAGCACTTAATGATCTTCTTATGACTCCTTAGGATCCATGGCATCCCGTACTCCCTCACCAACGAGCGATAACATCGTAAGAGTTAAGAACAGGGCCAAGGAGGGATAAGCCGCCAACCACCAGCCTTCCGTAAAATGTTTCTGTGCCTGGTTTAAAAGCTCACCCCAACTTGGAGTGGGCGGAGTTAAACCAAATCCCAGATAATCTAAACTAGCAAGTGCAGTGATATTTCCTGCGATAACAAAAGGTGAGAAAGTAATGATGGGAGAAAGTGAATTAGGGAGAAGATGCTTAAAGAAAATGCGTGTATTTCCAGCTCCTAGGGCACGGGCCGCTTCTACAAATTCTTTCTTTCTATTTTTTAAGTACTCACCTCTCACATAGTAGCTGATGGATATCCAGCCAAACAAACTGGAAAGAATCACTAAGAGTAAAAGAGTTGGTTGAAAAATAGAAATGATGATAATGAGTAGAAAGAACTGAGGAACAGTAGAAAGAACTTCAACAATTCTTTGTCCCCAAAAATCTGTTCTCCCACCAAGGTAGCCCATAATTCCTCCCACCAGAGTTCCTACAATAAAAGTGATGAGCCAAACAAGAACAGCAAATGTTATGGAGTATCTGAGACCATAAAGGAGTCTCGTTAAGATATCTCTCCCACGGTCATCGGTTCCCATCCAATTGTCGGAACTAGGTTCAGAAGGATAAACTTCCACCTCTTTATTGGATTCAAAAGGATCCCACTTGATCAGAGGCCATAAGATATAATCTCCGCCCTCTTTGTCCAATTTAAGAGTCCGGTAATTCATAACCAAGGTCCGGTTTTCACCAAATTCTGATGGATGATAATTGACGAATACAGGAAAGTAATTCTTGCTCCTAAATTTCAAGTAAATAGGCTTACTGTTGGCCCAAAACTCAGCTGTGAAACTGAAAAAAAGCGACACTAAAATGATGAGTAAGGAAAGGACTGCAAGTTTATTAGATTTAAACCTAGACCACTTCTTAAGACTCTCTTCGTTTTTTATAAATTTTTCAATCATGTAAAATCAATCCTTGGATCTACCAGTACATATGCAAAATCTGAAAGGACATTACCTAATAAAAAGAGCCCACTTTGAATAAATACAAGACCCATGATGACATTATAGTCACGAGAAAGAACACTTTTGTAACTTAGAAGACCAATACCATCGAGTTGAAAAATGGTTTCTAACAAAAGGGAACCAGCAAAAAATACAGATAAAAACCCACCAAGTCCGGTAACAATAGGGATAAGAGCATTTTTAAAAGCATGCCTCATGTAGACTACTTTTTCCTCTAATCCTTTTGCCCTGGCAGTACGAATATAATCCTTTTTAATTTCTTCCAGCAGAGAGTTTTTCATAAGGATCGTCAGACCTGTAAATGAACCAATAGTGTAGCAAATAAGCGGGAGGCTAAAATGGTGGATTCGATCAAGACACTGCTCCCAAGAAGTTAACTCATCATAACCTTCTGAATGCAGCCCTCCTACAGGAAACCATTCATAAAAACTTCCTCCGGAGAAAAAAACAATCAGGAGAATTGCAAGCATAAAAGGAGGGATGGAATAGAAAATAAAAAGAATAAAACTACTAACGACATCAAAAGTGCTATTCTTTTTAATCGCTTTTAAAATCCCCAGCGGAATCGAAACAACATAACTTAAAATGAGGGATATAATTCCAAATTGTAGCGAAACTGGAAATTTACTAACAATCACATCAAGGACGGGCTCTTCGTAAGTAAAACTTTCACCAAAGTTAAAAGTGGATATATTTTTGAGCCACAAGAAATAGCGAATATGAACGGGTTTATCAAAACCGTACTGCTTTTTAAGCGCTTCCATCACTTCATCCGAGACTCCCTGAGTAGCACCTCTTCCTTTACTTTGGGATCCCTCTCCAGCATTTCCGCTGCCAAATCTCATCTGCTGAAGTTTTTGTTCAATTGGCCCACCCGGCGCCATATTGATAATAACAAAAACAACAATCGTAACCCCTAAAAGGGTAGGAATAATCATGGCAAGTCGACGAAGAAAATATTTAATCATAATTACTTAACCATCCAGTACTGCTGACCAATTCCATATTGGTAAGTGTCTGTCTTTTTTTTCACACGTTTTGAATGAGCGTAAAGGGTGTATTTGGAGTTGAACCACCAGATATAGGGGTAATCAGCAGAAATGATTTCATGAACCTTTCTTAACAATGAAATTCTCTTGTCTCTATCATGAAGCTGCCTTGCCTCATCAATTAATCTATCAACTTCAGGATTGGAGTAACTGATAAAATTTGAACTTGCACCCTCAATTGAGCTTGAGTGCCAAATTTGTTTCGGATCCCACTCCACTCCTCCTCCCCCCCAGGCCAGTCTTACTGCCTCAAAGTTTTTTTCATCCAAGAGCTTAACAAAGGAGTTCCATTCAATATTTTTGATATTAATCTCTACTCCAATTTTACTGGCATCTTCTTTAAAAATAGTTAAGTACTTCATCACATCTGGGGATGGCTCAAGAATGGTTACTGAAAATGGTGTTTTTTTACCATTAATCATCTTATCCAATAAACCGTCCTTATCAGAATCGCTCCATCCAGCCTTCGTTAAAATCTTTAAGGCTTCATCGGGATTAAAATCAATCGGTTGAACGACTGGTGAGGAATAGTCAGACTGAACATAAATTGGACCTGTGGCAAACTCCGACAAATTATATTCAAATTTACTGAGCATGAGGGGTCGATTAAAGAGCATAGAAAAGGCTTTCCTGACTTCACGATCTTTAAAGATCGGATGCTTCAGGTTCATGGCAATAAAACTATATCCCTTAGGAGTTTTATTTTGAGTCTTAACTTTTTCAATCTTTTTATCCCAAATCTTCCCAACAGTCTTCTTTACAAACCCCTCAGGTCGAAGACCTTGAAAATCTAAATCACCCTTTTTTAAAAGTTCTAAAAAAACATTTTCTTCCATTACCATGCGAAGATTAATTTTCTTTATTAAATTAGTTTCCTTTTCAGATTCGGTATTTCTTCCCCACCAAAGAGGATTCTGTACTAAAATAATTTTATTACCTCTATCATATTTAGAAAGCATATAAGGACCTGTTCCAATAAGCTTCCTTCCAAATTCTTTTTTATTTTCCTTATTTGAGTAGAAATGCTTAGGAAGAATTGAAAGACCTGCACATACATCAAAGTTCATGAAATATTCATCTTTGACTTTAAAGCGGACCCGAAATTTATCAATGACCTGAACTGACTCTATGGACTCATAATAGGGTCGGATTTGAACTGCCTTCCAATCATCAGAAAACATCACATCATATGAGAATTTAACATCCTCGGCGGTAAGCTCCTTGCCGTCATGCCACTTAACACCTTCACGCAACTTAAACTCGAAGACTTTTTTATCTTTAGAAATTTCCCATTCTGAGGCAAGAGCAGGCTTCCATTCGAAAGTTTCTATATCACGATCTAATAACGGTTCAAAAATATAACTATGAATACTTGAAGTATAACCATCAGATGCAGATAAAGGAGATAAGGTTGTGGGCTCACCTCCTATATTATAACTAATCGAGTTACCGGACTTCTTATTCTTAGGAATACAGGAAGTAACTAAAAGGACAAAAGCAACAATTAAAATATTGGCAAAAAAAGATGCCATTAAGCACTCCTTAATTCATTTTTTTTGGTAGAGAGCTGGGTCCAAAGACCAACGATCTAATTTCAGATTATGATCTTCTAATCTGTAAGCTTCAAGCTTAACATCTATTTCATTTAAACGTGCTTCGGCATTTTTAAATTCAGTAAAAGATTTTGCTTTATCTTCCTCTAAGGCTGCAAGCTCTTTTTGCCACTCAATTTCAAGTTTTTGCCTTAATATCTCAAATCTCTTATTAACGGCATCTACTTTTTCCACATGACCACTTAGTTCTTTGTGATGTCTTTCCTTCTTAGCCTCCATGGCAAGACGCTTTTTCAACAAGACATGTAAAAGGTCATTAACAATACTGACAGTTCTTGCAAGATCTGGACTGTCAAAATGAAGATAAGATCCAGTGGTAAAATGTACTCTTTTTATACATTCCTCATATTGAGAGACTCTTAAAAGAAGATAATCATTTGAACGACCTTCCACAAAAGTGGGACATCTTTTATCAGGATAACTCTCATTCCAAAAATCAACTCTGTCTTTGTGATTAAAAAATTTGATATTAGCAAAATCAGTTTTAACTCTAATTAATTTAGCAGCACTGTTAATTCTTGAAATTTGACCAGAAAATCGTCTTCCATACTTATCCTTATGAGACTCTGGGCTTTGGGACAAGACATTTGTGAAATTCAGAAAAAAACTGATAAGAATAATAATTGGCATAGATCAATTATGCCACGGGGAGGTTTGTTTTCGAATATGGATTTAATTCTTTCTCAGGACAATACTTGACCGAAACTCTTTCTCATGAAGTGATTCTTGATATTTTAGGACCCGCATGCCAGGAAACAATGTTAGCAATTCTTCCTCATTTAAAAAATCCTCGTCTGGTGCCCCTGTTAATTTTTTATGTAATTTTTCTCGTAATGTAAAAGCTTCATAAATAAGGATACCCCCGGGCTTAAGCCAAGACTTTATTTTTTCAACAAGAGTTCTATCTACATAATAAAAACAAACGATAGCATCAAAGGAATTAGGCTGAATTTTATACTCTTTTAAAGAAGCAACCACTCCTTTGATTTTGACTCCAAATTCTTGAGCCAGAAGATATGATTTTTTTACAGCAACGGAACTAATGTCTACGCCCGTAACCTTATAGCCTTTTTGCGCTAAAAAAACCGCATTTCTTCCCTCTCCCATACCCATGTCCAATACCGTTCCCTCGTAGGGAATAAAGTGATAATTTTCGGACAAAAATTGGGCTGGTGATTTTCCAAAAATAAAAGTAGACCTGCCATATCTTTCATCCCACTGAGTTTTTGAATCCTGAGAAGTTCTGACCCCTGCTAATTGCTGGAATCGACTACCAGGAATAGGATCTCTGGCCCATGAAAATTGAGACATAATCAAAATAAAAATGATGAGGAATTTCATTCTTAAGAAATAACATTTTACAAAGAGGATGAAAAGATGACCGTGCCTAGTAAATGATACATGTGGTTGCCAACAAATAAGGGCATGCTCAATAAATTGAGGGTCTGAGCAGATTTTATTTGGCCTATCCTGTCGGCCATTCTAAGCTTAGTAAATGTTCAACTTAAATGATCTTCTAATAATGACTTCAATACTTTCGCCTTCGGGCCTTTACGAGCAATTTAAAAAGCTTTTGGGTGCCT
>CANHIY010000139.1 GCA_947461175.1 Bacteriovoracaceae bacterium | reverse complement strand
ATCGCCTGAAATCCGGATTCAAGACCCCTTAGAGAGAGACTAAAGATGAGTACTGAAAATAATTTTTTTCCAACCGATCCAAAAAAGATTAGAGACACTATTCGTCGATATGAGCGAGCATTCAAAGGCCCTCATTATGATGATGGCCCCGGCAAGCGATTTTTACTGGGACCAATCTACTTACTTATGGGAGATACACCTGGAGCGAGCTTGCTTACATTATGGAAGGGCCATGTGATGAAATATTTTCTCTCTGGAATGAATCTGAGAAAAGTTGGATCAGAGCTGAATGGGAAAATTCTTCCCTGAAAGATGACATAGCGAACTTTATCGAATTACATAAAGTCCTCGATAATACTAAATCAATTGAAGAGCGCGGTAAGATTCTTAAACAGGTTTGGAAAATATCCCGTGGAACGTAATCAATTCATGGTGGGTGAAAAATAAAAACTCAACTAGCTGATATAAACATTTTTAGCCTTTGATTCACTTTTGTTATTTTTTCATCATTATTTCTTAAAAATCCTGCAATAGCCTCTTGAATTTGAGGCTTCAGACACTGACTACACATTTCGGATAAAAAAGATTTTAATCGATCAGAAGTTGGTTGCGGATGAAAATCTTTTACACCATCTAAAATGAAAATGATGTCTTCTAGATCCCAGCTCAATCGTGGTTCAGATTTACCTCGACCATTAAATGCTTCAAATTTAGAAGCAATAAAATATTCAAGAGGAAAGATGTGAATTTCTTTGTCTCCAACTTTTACTTTCTCTTTGTGTCTTATTCCTTCTTTGTACCAAGAGTTACTAAACCCTAATATTGACTCATCACTTGGCATCGCATCGACTATTAGTTCTTCGCCGTATTTAAATCGACAAATAGGAGCGCCGGGAGATGTATCATGAGTGAAGCCTTTTTTTCTCAGCTTTTCCTGGAACAGATCATAATCTTTTCTCTTGCTGGTCTCCAAAACAAAATCAACATCATAAGTTGGGCGTATGTCATCAGCGATATCAACATCAACATATAGAAAAGTGGTTATGCCTCCCACATATACAATATCTTTTGAAAAATCATCTAGAAGTTCTGCGGCCAGTTTTAATGTTTTTGAATTTTGTTCATAACTCATTTTGAGTTAATTCCTTCTCAAGTTGCTCTCTTGCATAGTTCTGCTCTCTTGCTTTACCAATTCTTAGTGAATCAATCAATGCAAGTAGCCTATGAAGTTTTTCATCTTTCTTCGCTGCATTCGGAGCCGACTCGTATAATGGAGAAATTGAAATACCTTTTATTTCTCCTCTATCTGATTCCCAGACATAGTTCATATCACTTACAAATTTCTTATTTAAATAAAATGAGTGTGCGGTTGGTATGCCCTTTGAAATGGTTCCCATTTGTGCGGGAAATACATACTTAAGGCCATGGATTAAAAATTCCAGTGCAGCTGATTTAAATGGTGTTCTTTTTTCCGAATCAATTAGTCCGCTGAGTTTTAAGCGCTCAAGGCCATGAGTGATCTCGCTTGGGCTTATTTCAAGTTCATGAGCAAGATCAATGATTCTCCAGCTTCCATTCTTTGAAACGATTATTTTCAAAAGAAGTAGTACATCTTGCGGTTTTAAGGTTTTATTTCTACCGGCCAACATCAGAAGAGTTTAAGCCAAAGTTAACTGATTTGCAAATTGCAATTTGCAAATTGTGTAAGATATTGATATCATAATTCAAAATGAGAAGAAATAGACTTTAGTGCCACTTGTGGATTTGGATGTTAGCCTAATTTAGTCTTGATCAGGGCCTTCTATGTATCTTTAACCTTTAATACCCACTCCATCCGGTCTTTAAGTATTTCCTCGTTTTCAATCGCTCAGGGGTTCATTCCTCGTCTCGATCGTAAAGCGGGGTGATGTTTTTACCGGAGTTGGTTGATGTTATTAACGTAGTCTATTAACTTCTAGATGAAGAGATAGCTTGCCAACCTTTTCTGACCTTTAATCTTTAAGAGTTTTCCAGAAACACCCTCTTTTAAGTCCCTACTAGCAGTTGCAGAGGAGATTGATTTAAAAAGTTCCATATAATCTTTCCGAGAAAAATACTTATTTTTGAAATGATCTCTCGCCTTGGCCAGTCGATCTTTCGAAGTCACCACAACACCTTTTGTCTCAGAGTCATAAACCGATATGGCCTCTAAAATTATATTGAGCATGAATTCTATGAATGGAGTTGAGTCTCCAAGCTTATCACTTTCTTCAAGTGCATTGTAATAAGCACTCTGATTTTTCTCTATTACGTTCTCAATGGGTAGATATTTAAAAATGGGAGCTTTTTCCGAGAGGATAAGAGTCTGCCAAAATCGGCCCATACGACCATTTCCGTCTTCAAATGGATGAATAAATTCGATCTCATAATGAACTACGCAACTTTTAATGAGAAAATGAATCTCCTTGTCTTTTTTGATCCAAGCAAACAATTTTGTCATTAACTCCGGAACAAGGAGTGGTTTTGGAGCAACATGCTTAATAGCTTTACCTTTAAGGATGCCCACATTTTTATTTCTAAATTTTCCCGCACTAGGAACTAGATCCCTCATAAGGATTGAATGGGCCAAAAGGAATGATTTAATGGCCTCTGGTTTAAATCGATCAATCTCTTCATAAAGAGATATCACATTTTTTACTTCTAGAATTTCTCTTTGGTTACCAATAACTTTTTTATTTTCAAGGATTGCAGTAATTACATCCTCATTGAAAGTATTTCCTTCAATAGCGAGGGTGGATTTGATCGTTTTAATTCGATTTTCTTTTCGAAGCTTTGGCCCAGGAACGGACGCGGTTAAAGACTCAATACGTCCCAATATAAGAGAGATGGAGCTCACGAGATTAACAACTCGAGGGGTAATTTTAAAAGGAGGCTTCATCCTTTGATAGTATCATATGATATTATCAAAGAACAGGTTAAAGTTATTGCCTTCAATCGATTGGTGCCTTTATTGGTCAATGCTTTCTGAGTGCCCGTAGCTTTTTATCGAGTCTTTCTAGAATTCTTTTATCAATGTAATTACTTAATGGCATCACGTATTAAATATGCTGCCTCTTTTCTCCATTATTTATGAATTATACTAATTCCATTTTGGAAATGATTGATTTTTTAGATGGAGTTTATTTTCGAAGTATCAATTGTCTCTGACTAATCCATGTTAGCGGAAACACCACCACCATTAAAACCCGTAGTGTAGATTATCCCTAAGGAGTTAACGGCGACGCCGGATAGGTAGAGAGATGATAAACCTTGAGAATATGTCTTATTAACAAATGTATTTCCTCCATTTATTGAGACAGATAATCCTCCTCCTGTCGCAAGATAAATATATCCATTATCATCTAAGTAAATACCATTTAAGCTATTTGAAGCTAAGCCATGGGAAGTATTCCTAGTGTTGAAATTATTTCCGTTGTCTGATGAAATAGAAAGACCACCGGATGTTGCTACAAAAATTTTTCCAGATTGATCTACAAGAGCTCCTCTTACAGTATTCGATCCTAATCCATTTGAGGTTGTTTTATTTATAAAACTAGATCCTCCATCCGTAGAGATAGAAAGGCCATTTCCAGTTGAGGCAAAGATCACTCCTGAGGAATCGACAAATACATTGTGTACCCAGTTTGAACCTAATCCATCCGTCATTGTTTTGTTAGTAAAGCTAGTTCCTCCATTTGTAGAGATTGAAAGTCCGCCAAAGCAAGCTACATAAATAGTTCCTGATGAATCAATGAAGACCTTATAGGTAAGATTTGCTACGAGACCATGGGTGGTTGTTTTATTGATAAAACTTACTCCCCCATCATTTGAAATCGATAGACCTCCCTCCGTTGCAGCGTAAATATTTCCATAATTATCCAAGGTAATTCCATTCACTATATTATGTCCTAAACCTTGCGAGGTAGTTTTTGTCTCAAAGCTTATTCCCCCATCTGAAGAGATTGAAAGCCCAATGTCAGTGGCAACATAAATTTTGTTATCACTTCCCAAAAATACATGATTTCCGGTACCTGAATTGAATCCTTTCGAAGTAGATATTGTATTGAAGGATGAGCCAAGATTAGTTGAAATAGAAATTCCACCTCCTATCGAGGCCGCATAAATATTTCCAGAACTATCTAATTGAACATTTCTTATAAAGTTTACCCTAAGACCATGGTATGTGGTTTTATTTAAAAAACTTGTTCCAGAGTTTGTAGAAACTGAAAGACCCCCATGGGTAGCAACGTAAATATTTCCATTAGAATCAGCTTTTACCCCATAAACAGTATCTGACCCAAGACCATTATTTGTCGTCTTATTATTAAAAGTTTGTTCACTGTTCGAAGATATAGAGAGTCCTCCATCTGTAGCGACATATATATTTCCCGCACCATCTGCATATACACCATAAGTACTGTTTGAGCCTAATCCATCAGTCATTGTTTTGCTCGTAAAGCTTGCTCCTCCATCTGTGGATATTGAAAGGCCACTAGATGTTGCTGCATAGATTGTCCCAAAAGCATCAACATAGATACCCCTAACCCAACCACTTATTAATCCATGAGATGAGGTTTTATTTGTGTAACTTGTTCCGCTATTAGTTGATATAGAAAGACCACCATGGGTAGCTGCGTAGATATGACCATTACTTGTTACATAGATCCCGTAAACATTACCTGATCCAAGTCCACTACTAGAAGAGCTATTTACAAAAGTAGATCCACCATCGGTGGAGATAGACACTCCATTTCCTGTAGCAAGATAAATATTATTCGATGAATCTATAAACATCCCATGTAATTCATTTGTAGGCAGTCCGTCTTTTGTAGTTTTTGTAATAAAAGTCGAACCATTATCATCAGAGATGGCCAGACCACTATCTGTTGCAACATAGAGGATATTATTTTTCTTAATAACATCCTTTACG
Source organism: Bacteriovoracaceae bacterium (assembly GCA_947461175.1). Taxonomy (GTDB): domain Bacteria; phylum Bdellovibrionota; class Bacteriovoracia; order Bacteriovoracales; family Bacteriovoracaceae; genus Peredibacter. The sequence goes on along the minus strand of CANHIY010000139.1, from coordinate 2,022 downwards.
ACATTTGATGGTAATTCATCAAATCCACTAAGTCCCTGAGGAATTGTTTTGAATGTGGGAAGACTTCCTCCTCCAGATAAGGCCAAAATGGTAGATTGAGTTGAGACACCGTTACTATAATTCAACGTAAAATTGTGATAGGCAGGCCCGGTTGAAACTGGCGAAAATGTGGCACTGATATTACAAGTTTGACTTGGACTAAGCGTGGATCCACAAGTATGGGTTATTATAAAATTAGATGAAGTTGAATTAGAAGAATTAATTGATGTAGCATTTGTGTTCCCAGTATTTGTAACGATAAAATTTTTAGTTACAGATAAACCAGTCATAATATAACCAAAATCTTGATTTCCAGATGGACTAATTGTGAGTTGTGCAGGAGCAACACCATTTGCTGTTAGACCCTTTGTGAAGCTATTTGTGGATCCATTGTTAAAGTTTATAGTTAAAACAGAATTAGCATTACCAACCGTTGAGGCACTAAATGTCACTAATACTGTACATGAAGCTCCAGCGTTTAAGGTCGTAGAGCAATTTGCTCCTGCTCCTCCTGGATACCCCCCTGAAAATGAAAACCCGCTCCCTGTAAAACTCATACTCATTGAGGTGTAATTAAATGGTGAAGTATTTGTGATTGTTAAAAGAGTTGTTACAGGACTTCCAGATATAATCGCTTCTCCTAAGTTTAGTGACCCAGATACACTCATAAGTCCGGACTCTATAAAAACATCTCCAAAACTCGGTGACGAACTGAATGTTTCGGCCCTAAATGGAGTTATTTCTCCAGATCCTAGTCCATTTGGAAAATAATATTTACCTAAAGTATTTGAACAACCTGCTGAGCTGAACGTTTCTATTACAACTGAGGGTTTTATTCCTGTTCCACCAAAGGGAATCATTAAACCTGTATTTGTGGTAGAAGTTGTTCCGGTGGAAGCGATTATACATTCTGAGCTGATGGAGGACATATTATTAAAATTGAGTGTTGGTAAAGTTGGGACAGGGGATTCTTGATGAGAAAGTAAGTGGATTTTGTAAGAGAGTGCAATTCCCTTATTAGTTCCATCGCAATTGGAGTTACTCGTAACACCTGTGATGTCATGGCAATCGATGATTCTTAATGGATTTATTCCTTGAGTACCAGTGCTTGTTCTGAAATTAGAATTTGAAAAAAAATTATCATTACAGTTGGACTCACCCAGATTAAGTGAAATTTCTGCATCTTTCCCATCGAGGAAAACGCTTTGCTTAGCACACTTTAAAGCTCCCCCGAGAGGACCAGTACTCTGGCCAGCGCTATCCTCACCTTTCCAGGCGAGGACTGCAAAGTCCCAATTCCCATTGTCCAAAGAAAGTGAGATTTTACTTTCTTCAAGGATGATTGCTCTTTGTGAATTAGTATTTTTATTAACCAAATAAAGAATGCCCCCGCCATTGTGGCCTGAGAGCATGTGAGTTGAGTTAATCTCTAGTTTAGCATTTACTTTCTTTTTGGAATTTTCACATCCAGTTAAAATTAAAATACTAAACAGCAATATCAATAAATTATATCTAAGCATCTGGTATCTTTATCGGCATTTTACTCTTGGAATTAATAATCAATTTAAAAGTGATTGCCGTATATTCTTCCTATTAAGGGAATTCATAAACTCAGGACCTAGGGTGACAATAAGTTTCTTTGTCATTTTTATTTCCTCGGTTTCATCAAAGTAAAAACAATAACATAGATAATTATTCTTGATATTTCTCAAAAAATGGTTTTTGAGAAATAATGGAAAAATGACAGTCATGGAAAATCTACTTCAAAAATATAATGATCACGTGAGTAATTTAAATAAGGCTTGGGCTATGATAAAAGATAGAAAAGAAAGAGCATGTGAATCAGCTCTGAAGGGCTTAATTAAAAGAGACTTTAGAAAGCTAGTTGGCCATGAATTCTCGATTCTATTTTCTACGAATTCAAACCGCTGGGATACTTTTAGATCGGCTTATTTTTCTTTTCACGGGACCACAACTGTTTGT
>CANHIY010000138.1 GCA_947461175.1 Bacteriovoracaceae bacterium | reverse complement strand
GGCCGTCAAAAGAAGAGATTTTACCATCAATGCCATGGGGATTTATTTTCAAAGTAAAAAAGAAATTCTTTTTTTAGACCCGCTGGATGGTTTGAATGCACTAGAAAAAAAGGAGCTTCATTGTTGTGGGAGTGATTTTTCAAAAGACCCCGTAAGGTACCTTCGGGCCCATCGCTTTCGGTTAAAAAATCATCTTTCATTTTCACCAGGATTAAAGGTTGTGTTGGATTCAATGTCCCTTAATGGACTCACACCCAACTACCTTTGGTCAGAAATGCAAAAGTCCCTAGACCCCATTGGCTACCTTTCCATTTTAATCAAAGACCATAAGGCAGACCTCTTACTTCCTGTGGGAGAGAAATTCTTAGAAAAGACCAAGGATCTTCGTTCTCTTTTGAAAGACCCTTCAAAGCTTGATTGTTGGGGGATCGCTCTTGAATGGGTGGGGTTATCTCTTGAAGTGTGGTCTCGGTATTTTTCTTTAAGCGAAGAATATTCCAAAAGACTCTCCCGCTGGGTGAGGACCGCCCGAGATTTACAAAAGGTCGATCCAATAAAGTTTCAGGGAGATTTTATTGTGATGAAAGATTCTCAGGAATTTGAACAACTTTTTGATTGGTACTTTACCACGAAACAGCTACTTCAAAAAAATCCAGAACTCCCTTTATTAAATATCATTGAACTTTTTTTACCCCACTGGAAACTTCTTTTTCTCTTTGAGCTTCCAAAAGATGTGAAGCATATTGATCCCCCTCTTAGAGCAAAGTATCAGGTGTGGAATCTTTGCCAGCGGTTATAAGGCCCCATGTTCTCAGGCTTTGTTATCAGAATCAAAAAAGGTCACCTCAAGATCTGGAAAATCTTTTTTTACTTTTTCCATAAGAGATTTTATTCCAAAGCGCTCAGTGGCGTGGTGGCCCCCGGCAAAATAATGAAGTCCTGCTTCAATGGAATCGTGCCAGTTATACTCTGAAATTTCTCCAGTAAGGTAGGCATCAAGTCCGTCTTCATGGGCCTTTATCCATTCGTTATTTGCTCCACCCGTTACGATGCCGATGGTTTTCATTTCTTTCTTTTCATCTCCAGAGGCAAGGATAATTTCATGCTGGAGTAGATTTTTTAGTTTTACTTTAAAATCAAATGCTGAAAGAGGAGTGGAGAGTTCTCCTTTACACCCTAGGGGTCGACCCTTGTAGGGGGCAAAGGGAAGGATGTTGATGAGACCCAGCTCCCGGGCCAGGGCCACAGCATTCCCCAGTTCTTGATGACCATCTAGGGGAAGATGATAAGAAAAAAGGTTTAGGTCATGCTTTACGCACAATTTGATCCTCTGTCCCCAAGCACCTGTTATGGGTCTTGTGCCCTGGTGTTTCCAAAAAACTCCGTGGTGCACCACCAGCCCATCAGCTCCCCAAAAGATGCTTTTTTGGATGGAGTCTTGAGTCGCAGAAACAGAAAAAGCAAGACGCTTTATTTCAGATGCGCCTTCTATTTGTAATCCATTAGGAGTGTAATCTTCAAAAAGATTTGGTTCTAGGAGTTCATTAAAGTAATTCTTAAGTTTAGACTGAGTTAGGGACATGGTGTTTCCTTTTCATTCAGTTTTCATTCTAATACAATTTTAGTGTCTTAAACAAAGGATTCCCTCATGAAACTTAAACCTGGTCTCGTCTTTGGTTCAGCACTTCTTGATCTTTATCAATACGCCAAAGAAAGTAAGTTTGCCCTTCCGGCCGTGAACGTGATTGGTACGAACTCCATAAACGCTGTCCTTGAAACGGCCAAGTCCCTCAATTCTCCGGTGATTATTCAGTTCTCTAACGGGGGGGGACAATTTTATGCCGGAAAAAATTTAAAACTTGAAAATGATAAAGCGGCGGCCCTTGGTGCAGTCTCGGGTGCTCATCATATTCATATGATGGCACAGGCTTATGGTGTGCCTGTGGTGGTTCACACAGACCATGCGGCGAAAAAACTTCTTCCATGGATTGATCAAATGCTCCTCGCCGGAGAGGCCCATTACAATGCCTATAAGAGACCCCTTTTTTCTTCTCATATGCTCGATCTCTCTGAGGAGTCCCTTGAGGAGAACATTGAAATTTCTTGTCAGTACTTTAAAAAAATGAAGGCGATTGAAACGGGCATAGAAATTGAACTTGGGGTTACAGGTGGTGAAGAAGATGGAGTGGATAATACGAATGTAGATAATTCTAAACTCTACACCCAACCAGAAGATGTGGCCTATGCCTATTCTCACCTTCAGGAGGTTGGTCCTAATTTTACCATTGCGGCCTCCTTTGGAAATGTCCACGGAGTGTATAAGCCCGGGAACGTGAAGCTCTCTCCGGTTATTCTCAAAAATTCCAATGAGTTTGTGAAAAATAAATTTGGCACTAAGAACTGTCCCGTTTCCTTCGTCTTCCATGGAGGGTCTGGGTCCCTTCAGTCTGAGATCCGTGAGGCCATTGAGTACGGGGTGGTGAAGATGAATATCGACACCGATATGCAGTGGGCGTTTTGGGAAGGTGTGAAAAACTTTTATGAAGAAAAAAAGGCCTATCTTCAAGGTCAATTAGGAAATCCTGAGGGACCTGAGGCCCCGAATAAAAAGTACTATGACCCTAGGGTCTGGCTTAGAAAGGGTGAGGAGAATTTTGTTAAACGCCTTAAAACTTCTTTTGAGGACCTTAACAATTTGAATAGAAATTAACTAAATGATGTGAATGTAATTCCTGAAATTTCAAGTCAGATAAGTATGATAAATTTTGGAGTGAGTACTCTTGGATAATATTTTTTTTCTCTTTTTTTGTCTCTTCTTAGGTCTTTTACTCCAGCAGGTGAAGTCTTTACCACAGAATATGCCAAGCACTTTGGGCGGACTTATTCTGTACGTGCCTCTTCCAGCACTTTGCTTGTTATCGATTCCGGATCTGGAATGGAAGCTCTCTCTTGTTCCTTTGGGTTTGGTGGCCTGGATCGTTTTTGGGCTCGCCTATTTCTTTTTTACTTTTTTAGGAAAGAAGTACTCATGGGAGAAGGAGCTTGTGGGGTGTCTTATTTTAACCGGAGGCTTTTGTAATTCTGCCTTCGTGGGTTTCCCAGTGATAGAGGCCTTGTATGGAAAAGAGGCCCTTAAGAGTGCTATTTTTTTAGACCAGGCCGGAAGTTTTCTCATCGCCTCAAGTTTTGGGATTTGGGTTGCTACTCACTTCTCGGCCGGTGTGGTTCAGAAAAAATTCTTAGTAAAAAAGATCATTTTCTTCCCTCCTTTTATGGCCTTTTTAGCTGCGATCATCATGAGTTTTTTAGATGTGAGACCTACAGGCCTTATCAGGGAGTTTTTAGAAAAACTTGTGGCCCTCTTGACTCCACTGGCCCTTATCACCGTAGGGCTTCAATTAAAGTGGACCAAGCTTCGTGAAAATATCTCCTTTTTAGCTCTCGGGTTGTTTTTCAAACTCCTCTTTGCCCCTTTGGTTATTTTTGTTCTTTATTACTTTCTTGGAGCTGAAAAACTTGTGGTGAATATTGCAGTCATGGAGTCAGGCATGGCAACCATGATCACCGCCAGTATCCTGGCCTCTACCCACAAACTAAGGCCAGAGCTCTCGAGCATGATGGTGGGGGTGGGAGTACCTTTCTCCTTTTTGACTCTTTCTTTTCTCTATTTTCTTTTGGAGATGGTCTCCAACAAAGTCTTACATTAATTTAAGTTCACTGGAACAAAATCCGTCTTGTGTCACTATTTAAGTCACTATTTTAATGAATTAGTAATTCATGCAAATTAATCAAGGAGGATTAATGTCAAAGCTCATGATAGGACTTCTAGTGGGGCATTTGTTTTTTTCATCGCCTTCACAGGCCTGCACGAAAAATGGCTCAGAGGGATTTCTTCCCAAGAATGATCTTAATATTTCAGTGGATGCTAAAGAAGTAAGTTCTGTAACAGAATCCGAGTTTAATGACGTGATTTCAGATATAGAAAAGATTTATGCACCCATTGTCTCTGGTTATGGTGGGGAATTGGTGGTGGTGAGAAAATGGAATGACGGAACAGTAAATGCCTATGCAGAAAGAAGTGGGAAATTTTGGAAAGTTTCCATGTTCGGAGGTCTTGCCCGCCATAGAACCATTACGGCCGATGGGTTCGCCCTGGTTGTGTGCCATGAGATTGGCCACCACATTGGAGGTGTTCCACACTACAGTTATCAGTGGGCCTCGAACGAAGGACAGTCCGATTATTTTGCCACCCTAAAGTGTTTAAGAAGAGTGTGGCAATCTGAAGACAACATCTCTGTTGTGGAAAAAATGGAAGTGCCAGAGTTTCTTGTGAAGTCATGTAAAAAAGAATGGAGAAGCCGTGAGGACCGTGCTCTTTGTATCAGAGGGGCCATGGCCGGCGATTCTGTGGCCAAATTATTTTCTTCTCTTTCCTGGAATCCAAAACCCGCTAAGTTTGATACTCCAGATCCCAAAGAAGTCATCTACACCAACGATAATCATCCCGCCACTCAGTGCCGTTTAGATACTTACTTTCAGGGAGCTCTCTGCGAGGCCTCTTTTAATGAGGAAATCGGACAAGAGGAAGAAACTCAAGGAGTCTGTCACAGTTCTCGTGGGCATACAGTGGGTGTTCGTCCGCGCTGTTGGTTTAAACCAACTCTTTAAAATTTTTTATCTAGTTTTTTCAAGTGAGGATGATTTTTTATCCTCACTTGAAAACTTTTTTTCTCTATCTTTTAATGTTGACGATGTAAATTCCTGAGCGACAAACTCCAACCAACAAAGTCTTACTTCCAGAGTTTCGCCTATAATCAAATACCTTAATATGTCAGAATCTTGTTAAGAACAATTTCTATATAAGGAGATATAGCAAATGAATTTCATCAAGCAAGGATTGCTACTGGCCTCTCTTATTGCCGCTGTTCCTTCGATTGCCTGCACACCTGATGGTACTGAGGGTTTTGTTCCTGAGAATGATCTAAAGATTTCTGTTGATTCAAAAAGAGTCGGCGGAATCACAAAGGATCAATTCAATGCCGTTATTGATAAATTTGAACCTCTTTACCGCCCCATCATCAGTGCTAACGGTGGTAATCTTGTGATTGAGAGAAACTGGGAAGATGGAACTGTAAATGCTTATGCCCAGCAGTTAGGAACCACGTGGAAAGTTTCTATGTTTGGTGGTCTTGCCCGCCATGAAACTATTACTGAAGATGGATTTGCACTAGTCGTTTGTCATGAAATTGGTCACCACATTGGTGGGGCTCCAAGAAAATATTCTCCTTGGTCTTCTCCCTGGGCCTCTAATGAAGGACAGGCCGATTATTTTGCTACTCTAAAGTGTCTTCGTCGCGGATGGGAAAAAGATAATAACGAAGAAATCGTGCGTTCTATGACTGTTCCTGAAACTCTTCAAAAGGCCTGCTCAGACCAGCATCTTTGGAATCAGGATTACTACACCTGTATCCGTGGCGGGATGGCTGGTTTGTCTGTGGCAAAACTCTTCCAGTCTCTACGAAATTCAACCGTGGAGCCAAAGTTTGATACTCCAGATGCAAGAGTGGTTCTTAGAACTGATGACAACCACCCTGCTACTCAGTGCCGCCTCGATACCTATTTTCAGGGGGCCCTCTGTGAAGTTCATTTTGAGGAAGACGTGACCGCTTCTTCTGAAGTACCAGGAACTTGTCACGGCTCACTTGGACACTCTATTGGGACAAGACCTTTATGCTGGTTTAAGCCTGCTGTGGCGAGATAAAATTTCATTTTAATCCTTCAGGCAGGATAAAACCTGCCTGAAACTTTAATTTTCTTACTTTCCTCTTTCCCTCCATGACTTTATGTTCTCCCGTTTCTAAAATTGCCCTTTGTCTTAGGGGTCAATTTGAAAAATTTTTTCTTTAGCGCTTTTATTTTTATCATCTTGTCCATGCCTTCTTTGGCATGTGACTCTGGGCCAGGTACTTTTTTACCGGACAATGATTTATCTATTCCTGTTGATCCCTTTACATCATCTGGTCTTACTGAGTCCCAGTTTCATTCTGTGATTGATAAGGTTGAATTAATTTATGATCCTCTTATCTCAAGTAAGGGAGGAAAACTCAGGATTCACCGTAATTGGAGCTCAGCTGTGGTTAACGCTAAGGCCGACAGGAACCGGTTTTGGAATGTGTACATGTATGGAGGGCTTGCCCGTCATCCTAAGATAACGGAAGACGGATTTTCTCTCATTTTATGTCACGAAATTGGCCATCACATTGGTGGTGCTCCGAAAGCAAGTATGATGAATGCACCCACCAGGTGGGCCTCTAATGAAGGGCAATCAGATTACTTTGCAGTCCTTAAATGCCTCCGTAAGGTTTTTCTCTCTGACAACAATGAAGAGGTGATCAAAAAAATCTCTCCTCCAAAATCTTTAGTTAAAAAATGCACCAACGCTTGGAAAAGTTCAGAAGAGAGTTCTTTGTGTATAAGAATTGCCATGGCCGGGTATTCTGCCGCTGAACTTTTCTCCTCCATAAGAAATGTTCCTGCCCCTTCCTTTGAAACACGGGACGCTTCCGTGGTTAAAGTCACTCAGAACAACCACCCAGCTCCTCAGTGCAGGCTTGATACTTATCTTCAGGGTGCCCTTTGTGAAGCTTCTTTTCTTGAGGAACTTTCCTCAAAGGATGAGGCCCAAGGTACTTGTCACCCCTTGCTTGGTCACACTACTGGATTAAGGCCTTCTTGTTGGTATAGGTACGAAGGTCCCTAGGGAGGGGCCCATTTAAAATTTCCCTGTTATCTTCTTACAGGGAAGAATTAATTGCTGACTTAATCTGTTTCAAATTTTTAGAATTAACTCCATAAAATTAGACTTTGTTTTAAGGAGAATGAATGAAATTTCTTTTTGCTCTCATGCTATTAGTGTTGTTTTCTCGGCCTGTCTCTGCCTGCACAGAAGATGGCAGTTCTGGGTTTTTACCGGAGAATGACTTGAACATTCCCGTTGGCACTAAAATGGCGGGAGG
>CANHIY010000137.1 GCA_947461175.1 Bacteriovoracaceae bacterium | reverse complement strand
ACCTCACCGGTACCGGGTACTTTAAGTTCACAGGTCATCTTTTTAAGAAGCTTTCCACTTAGCCCCTCTCTTTCGGCCCCCATAAATAAAAACATTTTTTGTGGAAAGCTGACGTCAAAGAGCGACTGCCCCTGGTGCCCGGAGGTTCCAAAGGACACAAATCCATGGCGGGCCCCAAGATCCAGGACAAAACTCCAGTCCTTTATTTGAAGGGCCGGGATGCTTTCGGCCCCACCTTCAGCTGTCCGGATGGCCGAGGCAGAATTGGCCACAGGAACTTTCGCCTCATACAAAATGGCACTCACTCCAAAGTGAGCGGCAGACCTCATGATGGCCCCCAGATTGTGGGGATTCTCCACTTCTTCAAGACACAGTATTAAGGAGCGGCCTGGGGTTTCCATGAGGTCCTTAAATTCCGGAAGCTTTTTATTCTTAACGATGAGACAAATGTTCTCATGGTGAGTGGCCTTGGTGACAGTGTCTATCTCTTCTTTTTCCACCACATGGTAGGTGAGCTTATGGTCGGCGAGATACTTCATGAGGGGTCTAAACTCAAACACACCTTCTTTGGTGATGTAGGCGCGGATGATGTCTTGGGGCCGTTTTTCAAAGATCTTTAAACAGGCGTGGCGGCCGTAAACTCGGGATTCCAGGTTTTTTTTAGTCAGTTTCATAGTGAAGGCTTTTATCACGCCCCCACTTTGGTGTATAGAGTACCCATGACAGTTTACACGGGTTATCTGGCCATCCACCAATTTGAAAAAGAACTTGAGCGGGAGCTAGAGATAAGGGGCCTTATCGTGGCCCATAAAAAAGAGCGGTTCTATCTTGTTGAGGGAGAGCATCCACAGCTTATCTGGGCCCAGGTAACGGGCCATAAAATGGAATTTCTCCCCATCTCTTCCATTAATGATGGGGTCAAAAAATTAAAGGCCCTGGGAAGAAATTGGGGGCTTTTTACTGTGGCCCACCACCGAAGGGCCGAGCTTATCCAGTTAGAGCTACCCAAAATAAAAAAGACCCCTATCCCCTTCAGGCACCCTCTCCCCACTCTCCCCATGGGGCTTTGGACCCTGTGGGAGAAAGATTTAATTTTATGCACTCAAAAAACCTCCTCCCCTTTTCCTTTAGGAGAGTTTGATTTCGAAGAAGATAAAGTTATGCCTCCCTCACGGGCCTATCTAAAGTTATGGGAGTTTTTTACACTTTATGCACCTGAGGCGATTCAAGGCGGAGTGGCCTTGGATGTGGGATCTTGTCCTGGGGGATGGACCTGGGTTTTGAGGACCCTTGAATTTGACAAGGTTTATTCTGTGGATAAGGCCCCTCTTGAAAAAAGGATCATGGATCTCGGTAAAATTGAATTTAGAAAAGAGAGTGCTTTTGGTCTAGATCCGAAAAGTTTTGGTGAAATTGATTGGTTTTGCTCAGACATCATCTGTTATCCTGAGAGGCTTTTAAATCTTGTGAAGCGCTTTATGGAGGCAGGGACGGTAAAGAATTTTGTCTGCACTATAAAATATCAGTCTGAAACGGACTGGGAAAATACTATGAAGTTTTTAGAAATTCCGAATTCAAAAATTGTCCACCTTCACCATAATAAGCATGAGGTGACCTGGTTTCTTAAAGGAAGTGATAGATGAAATACTTTTTCAGTGAAAAACCGGTAAGACTAAAACTCACCCGTGACCTTACGAAACACTTAAAAAGAGGAAACCCCTGGGTCTTTTCTGATGCAGTAGAAAAACTTAAAGTCCAGGACGGTTCTTACGCCATCCTTGTGAGTCACAAAAACGAAGTGGTGGCCCATGGTTTTTACTCACCTCATATTAACCTCTCCTTCAGGGTTTTAAACCTCGGAGATAAAAAGTTTAACGACCAGGAATTTGTAGAACGATTTTACCGGGCCCTATCCAATAAAAAGCACCTCCTGACTTCAGAGAACAAATGTTGCCGCTTGATTAATGGAGAAGGGGATGAGCTCCCTGGAATCATTGCTGATTATTACCAAGGGGTGGTGGTTCTGAAATTAGATGGTGTGGTTTCTGAGGCCTTTTGGAAAAAAGAAAACGTAGGCGCTCTATTTATGGAACAAAAAGAAGTACCCGTGAGCTGTGTGTACTTTAAGAGAAAAAACCGGGAAGAGGAGAAGGGAGAGGTTCTTGCCGGAGAGTGTGATGATCTCATGAACCTAGAGTTTTTAGAAAATGGGGTAAAATTTAGAACCAATATTATTGATTCAGCTAAAACTGGTTTTTTTCTGGACCAGCGAGAAAACAGAGATTTTATAAGAAAGGCCTCAAAAGATAAGACTCTTCTTAATCTTTTTGGCTACACAGGGGGATTTTCTGTGTACGGGGGCCTTGGCGGAGCAAGCTCAGTCACCACCGTGGACATCGCTCCCCATGCCATTAAGGCCTCTTCCCTTAATTGGGAGATCAATCACCTCTCACCCGATAAGCATGAGGCCATCTGTGTAGATGCCTTTGAATTTGTAAGTGAGGCCCAAAAGGAAAAAAAGCTCTGGGACATTGTCATCACGGACCCTCCAAGCTTTGCTCCCAACCAAAAAGCTGTGGAATCAGCGAAGGCCGCTTACATTAAAATATTTTCCGACTCCCTCAGGCTCGTGAAGGACAAAGGTTTTTTCGCTGCTTCAAGCTGCTCAGGTCACATTGATTTTGAGAGTTTTCTTGAAATTGTTCAGGAGGCCCTCTCAAAATCACGAAGAAGAGGAAAAGTTCTTCTCATCAAGGGACAGCCGGAAGATCACCCTTTCCCCTTAGCACTCCCTGAAATGCGGTATTTAAAGTTTGTGTACCTTCAGGTCTTTAAAACAGAGGCATGATAAAAGCATAAAGGGCCCCTATCACGTTGATCCCGAGAGAGAGAAAGAAAAGCGGTTTCGTCCAATTCTTCGTGGCCTCGCAGTCTTCTTTTTTTTCAACCGGGCAAACCATGGACTCTGAACTTCTCATAGAAATGTAAGAGCCTCCGAGAAAAAGGAAACTAAACCCGAAAACAAATTCCTTATATTCTGATAACCAGATGAGTCCCGGAAAATCTCCCAGAAAAGTGGCAAGAGTGGAACCAAATCCCAGAAGGACAAGTGTTGAGGGAATTGCACAACAGATCAGTGTTCCAAATGAACTAAAGAGAGAAAGATAGGAAATGAGCTTACTTTCTTTTAATCTCTGCCACATTATATCCCGCCTCACTTATGATTTTAGTCACCTCTTCGTCGGATAATTCCTCTCCCTTCTTTGTGTGAATCAGGACAAACTTTTCATCCAAGTTTACTTTGACACTCTCTACAGCTTTTTGTGCTGTAAACTTTTTCTGGATCCCCTGGGCACACATGGAGCAGACCATACCCTTCACTTTCACATGAATCTCTGAGGCAATGGATTGAGATGATAAAAATAAAAAAGAAGTTAAGATTAAAGCTTTCATCAGACCTCCTACAGGTGGATCATGAGGTTTAACATCCAATCTCCCCGGGTGCTGGAGCCCATTTCCCACAATACATTATGGTAGAAAAATCTCAGCATCGGGGTGATCATCACAGTGTCTTGGATATCTTTGGCTATCAACCCCTGGAGCATGAACCAAGTTTGAAGCTCCTCAAAAGACGCCTTTCGGGGTGAAATCCCAAAACGCACCTGTGAAAAGAAAGTATCATGAAACTGAAGATATTTACCAGCGACATAAAGATTCCGAGTCTCCCAGTCTCCTTCAAGTCCAGTCATGAACCCCAAAACATTTTTATCCTGAGAAAACTTTTTATCTCCTAGACCTGCACCTCCATGAAGGTAGAGGTTTAGCTGTGAATCCTCTTGATTGAAACGCCACAAGAGGTGATTAAGTTTTAAAAATCCGGCCTCTTGATGAATACTAGACTGACTCATTCTCCACTGTTCAAGTCCCAAAGAAAATTTTTGAGTGATTGAGTACATGAGGTAATTATTTGAGAGCTCACTCATGTTCATTGAACTAAATACCCAGCCCCCTTTATAAATCACGGGATGAGAAAAAGCTCTAAAGGAGAATAGTAGAAAAAAAAGGAGGAGTATTTTCATAGATTTTTAGAAAAAAAAAGGCCCCGAAGGGCCCTTATAAGAAGAGTGGATTACTTCGTAACAAGAAATTCGTAAGAGAAATTTGAACTGTAGAAAGCACAAGCATCACTTTTCTTCACCACTTTTACGTTGGTAAATTTTGGAAGAAGAGATCTCACGATGGTTGTATTAAGACCACAGTTCGGAGAAAGAGAGTCTCCAACAAACTTTACAGTTTGAGGGATTTCCGAGCCATTTAAAACAGGAAGTTCAAAGTAGGCCTGTACACTTACAGGAGATGGGAATCTATTCATATCAATCCCACCTGTGCAGTAAACCATAACTTCTGTTGCACCAAACATCTCGAGAACTCTTTCAGTCTGGTCCTGAACGTAATCACAAGCATAGTAACTGTTTCCCCAACCTTCGACACCAGAGTAAAAGAAAGAAACTCTTTCACGGGCCATGGCCGAAAATGAGAGAGCAAGAAAACACAATCCAGCTAAAAATTTCATATGACCTCCAATAAAAAAAATTAACGTGATTTCATTTATTTATCAAAATTAAAGATTGAAGCCAACAGGTCATACCAGATTGCTGTGCGTCATTATAAAAAATTCGCTATTTTTCTAAAATTCATCCAAGTTTGGGACTTAAGGTAGTCCACATCCAAATTAAGAAAGTGGGAGGCCCTGAGGTAGATGTCGTGAATATCGAGGTGTTTTTGGTCATCAGTTTCAAAAAACACATGCTCCAGTGGAACAAGAGGTAAAAGTTCTCTCGAAAGAGGAGAATTATCCAGGGAGATCCCGAATGAAAAATAACATTCCGGATGAAGGCGCAACAGATCTTTAACTAATTTTTCGTTTCCTCGAAAGTCATGAAAAATCCAGGGTGATTTTGGTTTTTTCTCGTTAAGGATTTGTAAAAAATCGGACCCACTCCGGACACTATGAATAATGAGAGGAAGCCCATATTTTTCAGACAATTCAAGGTGCCAATGAAAAAGTGAAACCTGTTCTGAAAGAGTATCCTTGGAGCTCCTATCAATCCCTGTCTCTCCAATCGCCCAAAGTTTATTAAGGGAGAGGAGTTTTTCAATCTGAACTTTTAACTTTAGGATCTCATCAGTCTTATAGTCCTCCACCCACCAGGGATGAATCCCAGCACATTGAAACTTCTGGGAGGAAGATAGGGTGAGAATTTCCTCAACTGACATTGACGCCACCACGACGGCATCAGGCCTGTGAGTCCTAAGATGAGTGTGAATGTCCAGATAATTTAGAGGTGTCATGGTCAGTAACAGATAACATCATGGGAGAAAGATAAGATTTCTGTCTCAGGATTTTCTGGAAGAATTGAATAAGTAGAAGTTAAACGAGGTGGAACTTCCTCATAAAAAAACCGATGCTCTCTTCCCTCCATACTTTGGAAATGGATTTGACCGGAGCAAACAACTGGCCCTGAGAAATGGTTCCAGACTGAAACAAAGAGGTGGTCTCCATAATTATAAATGGTGGGAACAATAAAAGAGGAAACTTTCGTCATGGTCTTAGCATGACTAAAAACCAAAAAAAATTGAAGGGTGATAAAAAGTGCGGGATAAAAGCATTTTTTCAAAGGAATTCCTTTATTAAAAAAATAGAACTCAATCATTATAGTATGTAAAAAATTCATAACCCAACTGAAAAAAACCACAAATTTAAAAAACGTTTTAGTATTTAAAAACCACCAACATTTTGGAGTATGTATGAAAGTCATGATCCTTATCCTAAGTCTTTTCACCTTCAATGCCATGGCGCGGATTCATTGTGTGGAGCAAGCTGAAAGTATCGCACAGGCTGCCTATGATCACAGTTACAGGATAAATACTTCTTTAGGTGAGAAAAAGATCACAAAGCTAGGGGATTTAAACTGGGAGTTTGACTTTAAAGAAGAAAATAACACAGGTAAAAAAATCATCGTCAAGATGGAAAGACAAATGGACCCAGGGACTCACTGCGAGATCGAATCTCTGAAAACAGTGAACTATTAACCTGTCTATGATTCCAAGTGAGATTGAACAATACTGCATAAATCACTCATCGGCTCAAGATGAGGTGGCAAAAGAGCTCTTTGAGTATACGAAAAATAACATCCATGGGAGCAACATGCTGATTGGCCCCATGGAGGCCTCACTGCTATCATTTTTGATAAAATTTGGAAGATTAAAAAGTATCCTGGAATTTGGAACGTTCACTGGGTACTCAGCTCTTGTCATGGCCGAGGCCCTTCCAGTGGATGGTACGGTCACCACCATTGACATTAATCCCCATACTACAAAAACGGCCAGGGAGTTTTGGGATAAATCTTCCCACGGAAATAAGATCACTCAGATTTTAAAACCTGGGATGAGTGCTATTGAAGAAATTCATCAAAGTTTTGACTTAATATTTATTGATGCCGATAAAAATAATTACTCCCATTACCTGAACTGGTCACTAAATCACTTAAATCCCAAGGGAGTGATCGTCGTTGATAACACCCTCTGGTATGGAAAAGTCTTAAAGAGAGGTGAAGACAAGCAGACGGACTCAATTATTGCCCACAACCAAACAGTTGCAGAACTTGAAGGTTATACAAAAGTCCTTCTTCCCATCAGAGATGGGATCACTCTCATCACAAAATCTTAAGCTTTTTAACCACACCGCCAAAAAACTATAAACTTCACACAGGCCAAATTTTTTCTCCACTAGCTATCCAAGATTCATGGATTCCTTATATGTTGTTTCAGCAGGGCCGTTGAAAAAATTCAACTAAAAAATAAAAGATATGAACATGAAAAATGAGTCAAAGAAATTTACCATGAAAGTACTTTATTCATTTATCACCATCGTTTTTACGGCCTTGGTTTATTTAGTCGCAATTAGTAATGCAGACAAAAAATCACCTTTTAAAATGACCTCTAAAACGAGTGGATTAAAAATTGAGAAAAGATTGATTAGGGTGGCCTATAAAGCGGCAACCCCAAGCGAGGAACAAATCGCAGACATCCTCTGGATTCAAAAAGCAGCCAAAATGACCAAGAAGATAGGTTTTCCTTATTTTAAAATCAAACACAGAGTCGTGAAAAAAAAATATGAAAAAAAATACGCTCAAGACCTCACTCTCATCGAAGGGGTCATAGAAGCAACTGATGATTTTGTT
>CANHIY010000136.1 GCA_947461175.1 Bacteriovoracaceae bacterium | reverse complement strand
TTGGGGCCAATGCCATTCTTGGCGTTTCCATGGCCGTGTGTAGGGCAGCTGCCTTAGAGAAAAAAAAGCCCCTTTACAGGTATCTTTTTGAAGAACTTAAAGTACCAAATCCTGTGGGAAAAATGCGCCTTCCGACTCCTCTCATGAATATCATTAATGGAGGGGCCCATGCCTCCAATAATTTAGACATTCAGGAATTCATGATTGTTCCTCACATGAAGAAAAGTTTTTCTGAAAATTTCAGAGCAGGAGTTGAAATTTTTCATCACTTAAAAAAAGTTCTTGAAGAGAAGGGGCATTCAACCAATGTGGGTGATGAAGGGGGCTTTGCACCAAATTTACAAAGTCATGAAGAGGCCATGAGTTCCATACTTGCAGCGATTGAGAAAGCTGGTTACCGTCCTGGTATTGATGTTTCTCTTTCACTTGATTGTGCGGCCTCAGAGTTCTACAAAGACGGAAAGTATGAAATGCAGGGTAAAACTTTTTCCTCTGAAGAGATGATCACTTACTACGAGTCCCTCATGACAACGGCCCCAATCTATTCCATAGAGGACGGCTTTGATGAAAGTGACCAGAAAGGATTCATGGCGTTTCAGGCAAAACTTGGTCATAAACTAACCAACGTAGGGGATGATCTTTTTGTGACAAATGCTAAAATCTTAAAACGCGGCATTGATCAAAAAGAGGCCAATGCTATTTTAATTAAAGTTAATCAAATCGGATCCTTATCTGAAACCTTTGATACCCTTAAACTTGCCTATGACAATGGATTCAAGGCCATCATTTCTCACCGCTCAGGTGAAACAGCTGATTCTTTCATCGCTGACCTGGCCGTGGCCTCAGGGGCCGGACACATCAAGACTGGTTCAGCCTCTCGTTCAGACAGAATGGAGAAATACAATCAACTTCTCCGCATCGAAGAGGAGCTGGGAGAAAAGGCCCAGTTTGATCCTGTAAAATAAACTTCTTACAAATTCCTGGGGGGAGTGGGATTTTCCCCTTCCTCTTTTTATTTGTGTTTAGTCTTCAATAAAGACTACAATAAGGTTAGACCCATGGACCTGGGTAAGAGAGGAGGGTCCCATGTTAACGAAGTTTTTTGTTGGGTTAACTTTTTACTCTGATAACTCTTTCGCAAGAAAAATTGAAAGTTATCGCTCACGGTTTGATTTTAAGTTCCAGACTAATCCTTACTTACATCTTCCCATCGTGGCCCCTTTTGAGGTGGAAGTGACAGAGTTAAGAAAATTAAAGCTTGAGCTTATTGAAGAACTTGAGTCCTTTTACTTTGAAAATACCGAGCATCATGTTTTAAATTTTACGGGCCTTGATGTTCATGAATATAAAAAAAATAAAATCCTCTACCTTAATCCCAAAATGGAGGAGGAACTTTCCCTTTGTCAGGAATCCATTTCTTCTATTTGCCATTCCTATCTGGCAGACAGAGAAAAAAAAGTGAAGGATTCTAAGGCTTTTTTAACCATCGGAAGATACCAGGATTGCTTGGATTTACATGCTTCGATTGATCTAGCGAAAAAAGAGTTTCAAGAATTCACCTCCCTTCCTTATGAATCCATATGCCTCTTTTCCAAAAAAAATGGCACTTGGTACAGGGAAGCAGATCTTGTGAGTTTTAAAAAACCTGTGAATACTTTTTTGCATTCATCGACCGTTTCTTTATAATAAGTAAAATGAAGTTCATCATTTTTTTCCTACTGTTCTCTTTTCCCTTTTCTCTTTGGGCAGAAACGAGTTACGTCCCTCCTACCAAAATCCTCTCAAAAGGAGGCTATCAGTTAGGTCTTTCCGGGGATTACTTCTCTACCTCCACAAGAGTTGACAGCGACAAAAGGGAATTAAGTTTTGAGGATGGGGAATCATTTAAAAGAATTCAGTCTTCCTTCCAGGGGCTCTATGGTCTTACTGAAAATCTTCAATTGGGCCTTGGGGCCCGTTTAAGACATAACCGCTCAGTACTCTTTAATAACACCACCGGGGAAAATGACTCTGAAAACAGTACGGGTCTTGAGTCAACTTTTGTTTCCGCCCTGTTTTCCCTGAAACCCTTAAACCGTCTTCAATACTCTTTGGGAGGAATTTACCGCCACAGACCCTATACAAACGAAGAAAATGGTGACCTCATTCTCGGTGATGAGGGTAGTGATTATCTTATTCAGATGAGCGGAACTTACGCTTTTCAGGGGGCAAATTTTTTATCCGGAAGTTTTGGGTACAGAAAACCTGGAACCCACCTCTCCAGTGAACTTAACTGGCAGGTTGAGGGGGCCCTGGTTTGGAATGCCTTTACTCTCTTAGGAGGAGTGGAGGGGATGACTTCCTTAAATAATGATCCCTATGAGGATGATGAGCTTAGTAGACCTTTTTACAACACCGGATCAACTCTACTTTACGGCAGTAAGAATCGTGAAATCATAGCTCCCTACTTAGGTGTTAATATCGCTTTTCATAAACACTGGAGGATTGAATTAAAGGCCTCTGAGGTGGTCACAGCCCAGTCTTCTGATAAAGGAAGAACTCTTGAGGTTTCTCTTTTTAAAAGAGTAGATGCGCCTAAGGCCAGTCAGTCTGTGGATAAAAAGTTTAAGGAGTATGACTTTGAGGCAACCATCACAAAAGTCTCTCCGAAAAAAACCTTAGTCTCTTTGGATAAGGGGATAACGACAGATCTTAAAAAAGGAATGAAAGTAGATATTTTTGAATTTGATTATGTGGGAGGAAACCTTCTCATTGCCAGTGGCGTGGTGATTGAAGTCACGGCAGAAACTTCCTTAGTTAAAATCACCCATTTGTATAACTCTAAAAAAGAACTTAAAGATGGTCTTGTGGCAAGGGGATCCTATAAGTAGTTGATGGTTTTAGTTAAGGGTTTGTAGGGAATGAAATTTAAATTGCGGCAGTTCCAGTTTAAGCTAAAATATTAATCATTCACTTGTCCCATTAAGGAATCTTCATGAAGTCACTTATTCTCTTCACTTTCATCTTCACATTAATTCCAGGGGCCTATGCTAAAAGATTTTCCAGTAAGTATTGTGAGTTTGAATTACCTTCGGGGTGGGAGTGTGCTCTAGAAGGGGCAGAGTACGTATGCCAGAGTGAAAATGCGGATAGAAAAAAGGAATCCATCATCATCCTCGCGGCAAAAGTTCGCGGCGAGCAGGATAATCTTGATGAGTACATGGCCTATTTAAAAAGACCCAAGGAATACTTTCTACCTGGAGGAAAAAAACAGGTCTCAGAAGTCAAAGACGCAAAACTTACGAAAATCAATGACCACCAGTGGGTAGATGCACTTCAGCTTGCCTCTGAAGTCCCAGGTTTTTACACCCGCTACCTCGCCACAGTTAAAGAAGATTTAGGTGTTGCCGTGACTTTTTCCGTCTCTAAAGATCTCTATTCTACTTACTTACCTGTCATCGATAAATTAGTTTCAACCCTAAGAGTTTTTAGACAAAAAAATAATGCGGATCTTTCAAGTCTTAGAGCTGCCAAAACGGATGATGTCAATTTTGAGAACACCACGTTTAATCCTTCCATAAAGCCTGACCTTCAAGTTAACAAAACTCAGAAACGCTCAGAGGATAATAAATCTGGGGATGATGACTTTTTATTTCTGGCGATCATCATTGGTGCGGCACTTGTTTTCATCATCCTTAAGAAGAAAAAGAAAAAATAGCCTCAAAAGATGGGCACTCATCAAAGAGGGGTCTAACCAGTTTTAGATAAGTTACCTTATCTCTTGGACCGAGATAAATCCTTTCTCACATTTTTTCTCAATAAGGATTAAAATGGAGAGTATGAAAAAATTTATTTCAATCATTTTAAGTTTTAGTCTGATGATTTCTCCTCTTGGCTTCACCTCGAAGGCCATTGCCGATGAGGATGGCAGTAAGATCAAAAATTTTGTTCCTCAAGTTGTTGGACTCGCAATTGGAACTGTAGGATCAACTATCATGCTTAAGTGTAAACTAGGAACCACTCGGCCATCTCTTTGGGTTTTTATGGGGGGAAGCGCTGTTTATATTTACGATCAAATAGATTCGGCAACCCGTATGGTTAAACAGATGGAAAAGCAGGCCGAATATTTGGATGCAATAAAAAGCTCTGGCACCCTTGGAGGAGAATACCAGCTAGCTGCACTTGAAGCCCAACTAAAAGACCAAGAACAAACTCTTGAATTCATCAAAAAAAGAATGAATCTCCTCACCATTGCAGGAATTGCCTTCGGTACAGCCACAGCAGTGGCATTGGCAGAGGGAATCGCTGGGATCGTTCCAGGAGCAGATCCTCCAGCAATATGTATTCCTCGACCTTCCGCAAACAGCAAAATACTTGGTTTTTTATCGACTGCTTTTTCTCAAGTGGCCAGTTCTGGAGGAAAGCTAAATATGAATTCTATGGCCACAGATTTAGGAAAAAATTTACTTAAAAAAAAACCAGAATTAACTAAAGATCTTATACCTGTCACTCAAGCAACAGAAACGGTAAGTGTTCCCCTCATGAATAATGGTTTTTCGAGGGCGGCATTTTTTACTTTACTTACATCTTGGGTTGTTTTTGAAAGCATTAAGAATCTTAAAAAAGAAAAAGAGAAAGTCGATAAAAATATTAGCGATCTAAAAATAGTGATTAAAAATTTTAAGGAAATTTCAAAGCGTGATGGCGGATTAATACTAGGTAAAGAAAATGGAGAACTTGATCCTGAGAATGTCGCAAAAATTAAAAATGGAAAGGGCTCTGTTGTTAAGCCAAATACAATATCCGATATTCAAGGTGCTGAAGAGGATTCTTCTAAAACATGTATTGGAAGTGATTATTCCATTTCGGAAGCTGCGTGTAGTAATAAACTAAAATTAGAGAAACTTCAACTTGATAGATCCATCTATAGTCCGGAACTCATCTCAGAAATTCAAGGTGTGCAGGATTTTACCAATGCTGTTATTGATGGAGATGTTAAGCGGGCAGAAACCATCTCTGCGGGAATGCAAAATTCTGCCACAAGACTCCAAAAGATTAAAGAAGACCTTCTGGTTAAAATTAATCAAAAACTTGTAGCAGATGGAAAAAAGCCATTAAATTTAGATGAAGAAGCTAAGAAACACCTTAAAAGCTTAACAGATGAATTTAAAAAACAAGGCATAGATATCAGTCCCTCGGATGTCTCACGATCAGATCTTGCAAGTTCTGATTCGTCATCTTCTTCAACTTCTTCCCCGGATGGATCAGCCTCAGGATCATCTTCACCCCAAGTTCATTCTTCTTTATCTCCTGCACTTTCTTCAGTTTCTCCTCAGTCTGGTGAGTCTTCTGAGAAATCTGAGGGAGACAATTCTAAGGCCTCTATGAATATGCCAAGCTTAAGTGAGGGATGGAGTAGTACAGATCAAAACAGCGAGGGAGAAAAACTTGGTTTTGGTTCTTCTGAACCTGGTTCGTCAGAGCGATCTGAAGGGAATTCTCAAGGTTTGGAGATCATAGAGGATAAAGAGGCTTCACTCTTTAAACAGCTCTCCCAGAGGTATATTCTTAATTACTCAAAAATATTTAATTCAAAAAATCAGGCACCTGAGCCAAGTCCTCCTCAAACCGACAAGTAATGTTGGTGGGAGGAGCTTGGGATAATTTTCTTGATAGACTATCTAACTTATTGAAATTGATTGTTTAAAAGAAGTTTGTCAGGCTTTCTTGCTGGGTCATCACTTATAATAGAATCAAGATTTAAGTTGGTTCTTCCGAGAAGTTTTGTGAGGTTATTGTGGATTTAAATCAACTTTTTTTGAGGAAAATATATAAGTTTAAGCTTATGAAATGTTTTCCCATTTTAATTGGATTAAACCTTTCTCTGGTACAGGCCCAGACAGCTCCATCCTATCAGCCAAATTATCGGGTTGCTCCTAATGTGGAAAAAAAAATAAAAGATTGTAATTTACAACTTTCAGATAAAGCAAACCAAACACCTCAAAATGAATGTTATGCTTTGAATAAAATTTCTGAAAAAAATGGTCATGCATCCCTTGAGGCCATCAACTCTAGAGATACTGAAAAAATATCTTCTGATGGTCAAATTGTTTGCTGGAAAATTTCAAGCTATACAATTGACTATGATAGCTGTGTAAAAACTTTAAGACTCTATGATGGTGTTCTTATTGCAGATAAAGTCATGGATATGCAGCAAAAAGTAAGAACAGATTTAAAAAATCAAAACCTTCAACAAGAAGTTGCTTCTAAGTCCTCTTCTGGTGATCTTCAAAATGCAGCTACAAATGCGGCGATAAAAAATCATGAACACATGAAAGCACTTAATGGGGAAAAAGTTGCGGCCTATGGAACTGCCGTCGCTGCACTTTCTTTTGAATATAAAAAATTTCCAAACGAAAAATTTGCCATCAGTGAATGTACAAAATACTCCGGATCTCCTCTATGTTCTAAAGTCGTCGAGAACAACTTTAAAGGAATCCTTCCTAATTATGAAAACCGAACAGTGCTTGCTTCCGCCATTACGAAATTTATGGCAAAGGCGGCTGCTGCTGGAGTTGCCATAGATCAGCACAATAAGGCTAAAAACTCTTTAGAAAATGCTCAGAAAAATATGAAATCCACCTCTAAGCCTGAGCCCGGTTTTGAAGAGGTGATGGTTAAACGGTGTGCTTTCAATCCTCAGGACCCTGCCTGTATTAAACCTGGAAATAGGATTTCTGGGGGAGCAAATTATAGTGGAGGGACTTTTAGTGCTGGTGGCGGCGGAAGTAATAACTCAATTGTTTTAAACCCAGAAGATCCTTCAATGGGTGACCTGGGTTCACCTTCAACGGGTTTTGATAATACTGCAACCAATGATTCTGGGCTTGATGACAAAAATCAAGTGGGGTCAGTGAATTCTCCTTTTCAGGATGAGGTGAAAGAGGCCCAGGGGATTCTTAATCCCGCTGGAAAAGCTGAGACTCAGGCCACTGGAGGAGCTGGAGGCGGAGGTGGTGGAGGCGGTGGAGGCGGTGGTATGGGCGGAGGTGGAGGAGCTTCCTTAGGAAATGATCTTGAAGGACCCTCACCGGATGCAAATACAACTTCTGAAATTAAAGCTGGAAAAGTTTCTGGTATGTATGGACAGGCCCAGGGTGGAGAGGGATTTAAGGGAGTAGGAAAATCGAATTCTAAAGATGAGGCCAATCCCTTTTCGAGCCTTTTTGAGCAAAAAGACCAAGAGGGTGGTGGTGGCATTGAAGAAGACC
>CANHIY010000135.1 GCA_947461175.1 Bacteriovoracaceae bacterium | reverse complement strand
TGCTCGAAACCACGAGACTCATTCTAAGACCTGCAGTTCTTAGTGATGCTCAAAACCTATTTCATTTAAACAGTGACATTGAGGTCATAAGATACACAGGGGATCACTCCTTTTCTGGAATCATTGAGGCGCAGGAACTCATAAGGAATCAATTAATACCCCAATTTTCACTCTACAAGATGGGAAGGTTCATGGTTTTCTTAAAAGATGGTCCTTTTATTGGATGGTGTGGTTTAAGATACTACGCTCCTAAAAATGAAGTGGATCTTGGTTACCGATTGATGAAGAAATACTGGGGAATGGGATTTGCCACGGAGGCTTCAAAAGAAATCCTTAGGTATGGTTTTGAAATTCTGGGCCTTCAAAAAATCATCGGTAAATCCATGCCTGAAAACCTTGGTAGTTTAAAAGTTTTAAAAAAACTTGGCATGAGCTTTAAAGGTTATCACCGTGACCCAAGTGATCCCATGCCATTTGTTGTTTATGATATCTCTCAAAGTGAATACAAAATATGCGAAGAATAATAGCTTTTCTTATCCTTATGTTTGTAAAGTTTTTCTCCCGGATTTTTTATCGGGGACACTACCACTGGCTTGATCCTATTCCGAAAAATCCTTGGAAAGACATTAAGCTCCTGGTGTTTATGAACCACACCTCTTTATTTGAACCCCTTTTTATTCAGGTTCTTCCCATCTGGTACCTGTGGCATCTGGCTGCCCACTCCAACGTACCGGGTGCGGATATCACCCTTAAGCGTCCCATCGTTGGGACTTTTTGGAAGCTCATGGTGCCAAACATTGCTCCTATAACTAGAAAAAAGGATGCCACCTGGGAGAACTACCTCGCTTCTATTAAGCCCAGTGACGTGGTGATGATTGCTCCTGAAGGAAGAATGAAAAGAAAAAATGGACTTGATAAATTTGGAAAACCCATGACAGTGCGTGGGGGTGTGGCCGACATTATTATGAGCATGAATGAGGGTGTTATGGCCGTATGCCTTTCGGGAGGACTCCATCACGTTCAGGCACCAGGACAACATTTTCCAAAGCTCTTTCGTCCCATTCACATGAATATCAGCTACCTTGATATTGAAAAATATAAATCACAATTTCCGACTTCTCCGAGAGAAAGGAAAATCGCTATTGTTGGGGACCTTCAAAGAAGACTTGAAAATGATTGTCCCCACAGGGCTTAATTGAGGGAAAAAAGATGAAGGGAACTTTTTTTAACAAAGACATCGAATGGAATATAGAAACAACCCATGAATCCTGGCCCCAGGGTGAAACCATATCTGGAGTATTGAAAGTTAAAAACCATGGGAAAGAGACCCTAAAGCTTCTGGAATCAGGTGTGGCCCTATCCTTGGGAGAAATTAAAAAAGTCCAATCAAGATCAGATGGCGCCCTCAAAATTGAGCAAAGTCAGAGCGTAGGAAATACAGACCTCACCCCTGGAGCAGTGGTTGAAGTTCCTTTTTCTTTTAAGATTGATCCTAATGCCCCGGTGACGGACAAAAAACAAAGCTACTACCTCTCCTTTGGACAAAATTTTAATGAGAGTCAACTTCAGGTGAAGATTTCTCCAAAGGTACTTTATTTAAAAGTTACGGGTCTACTGGATACCTTTTATCGTTTTAAGTTAAAGGAATTTAAGGCCGCAAAAAAAGGGGTAGAATTCAAATTCATCCCTCCCTCATCAAGAGAAATGGCAAATATTGAATCTCTTCTTCTTACCTACACTATGGAAGGAAACAACCTCACAATGATGTTTCATTTTCAGGTTAAAAAGCTTGATACGACTTCTGTGACAAACAAATTAAGTAAAGAAACTCTGACCATTAAAAAGGAACTCACCCCCAAGGAGTATTCCCTAGGCCCAGACTTAATCCATCAGGATCAAATTCTTCAATGCTTGGATTCTGTTCTCTCACAGGTCAAACTTAACAATGTGTTTTAAATGACTTAAGCCCGTAACATGAAAAGAATCTTAAGACAGTGCCAAGAATTTAATTTTATTGATTAATAAACCGAACTAGATTCCATGATCGCCAAGTCGATGTTGGGTCAAATTCTCATGGGGTTTTATTTAAAACTCTTCCATTACGTAGGAGAAGTGAGGCTAAATAAGGAGGATCTTGACCCGAGAGAAATTCACATTTTTTTTAGTATCTATTTCACTTCTGGATTCATTATGTGGGGATACACTTTTATCGCCATGGCCACAATGTCCAGTAACATTCCCATCATTGTGGGGCTTATTTGCTCAAGTATGCACGCGCTAACTCCTCTATTCTATCGGCTCACCAACAAATCCTGCCTTCCTACCAATATTTTATTATCCACGGCCTTAATCCATGAAATCTCTTACACCCATTTTCTGGGTGGGTTTTATTTTAATAAATTACACTGGCTCGCTATTTTTCCCTTAATTGCAGGTGTGGTTTCAGGAAAAAGAGGGATTTTAACTTGGTCGAGCATCACTCTAATTGTTGCGGTGATCTGTCTCTTTTTTCAAAAAAATGGCTACCACTCAGAAAAACAAATTTCCGAAATGGGGATTTTTCTTGGCCAGATTCTTATGGTCATTGGTCAACTTCTAATGACTACAACCATCATTTGGGTGTATGCGGAACTTAGAAAACAATCAGAAAAAATTCTTCAAAATCAAAACAAGAAAATTGATGATTTATTTAGAGTTCTTTTTCATGACCTTGCTAATCCCCTGGGACGTATCTCCATAGGCCTTACTCTCGCGAAACGGGACATTCCCCCAAATTTAACTCTACGAGGTTTCGATATAGCCAAAGAGGCCTCAGACTCCATGATGCAAATTACTCACAATGTGCGAAGAATGTATGCCTTAAGTAAGGGAAAGGGAGAGCTAGACTTAAGTTACATTTCTCTAAAAGATTCAATTGATTATATTCAAAGAGTTTTTTCTGAAGAATTGGGAAACAAAAAAATCCAAATTTTATTTTCAGACGAAGAGATCAAAAACCTTAAGTTATTAGTTGAACCCATTAGTTTTAACAATCAGGTTCTTGGGAATATTATCTCAAATGCCATTAAGTTCTCCCCTGAAAAAGGCACCATCTTCATCAGTGCCACACTTCTTCCGGTGGGTCAGTTTAAGATTGAAATTAAGGACCAGGGTATTGGAATCCCATTGGAGTTAATGGATCACCTTTTTGACATCCAAAAAAAAACCTCAAGGCCTGGAACAAAGGGAGAGCACGGTACAGGGTTTGGGCTCCATATAGTTAAATCCTTTGTTGAGGTCTATGGGGGTAACGTTGAAATTGAGTCATTTGAAGGTAACGCCTTCACCCCTGGAAGCACAACAGTTAAGCTTTTCTTAAAAGGAAGATACGAATAGGCCCCATAAATTTTAATTTACAGGTCTGTAAATAAGATTTAATCCGGCCAGAGGAAATCTTCCGTTAAGAAATTTTTGGTCCCGTGCTTTAAGCCACAACATATCAGGACGAGTTTCTGATACCCACTCTCCCCCAGTAACCTCACCTTTATTATTTAGTTCCAGAATGTACTCATAATGTTTGGAAGAAAACATCTGAAGAGGTGTTCCGGTGACTGGATTTTTAGAAACAAAACTCACCACTCCTTCTGCCTCAAGTTCAGGTGAGTAAAACTCTAATTCATCTCCATAAATCATTTCCGTTTTGACCTTTATTTTTTTATGAACATTATTTTTAAGGTCGAAATCATTCAAAGGTACTTCACCTACAATCGTTGATTCATAGGCCGTAACGGGCTGGTTCCAAACATCATTAAATCGGTCAACATCTGCAACAAAGGCATGGGAGTTAATTCCAATCATTGAAGACAAAACAACATGAAAGGCCCCGGCATTCACATCCGCGCACTCTCTTCTCTGGGCCTCTTTTTCAGACGGAAAGGAAACCTTGCCATCCTCGGGACGCTCTTCTCCGGGAACTTTACCTTCAACAGAGCACCGGTCTCCAATCCGCACATAAAAACCTTTTGAATTAAAGGCATCATGCATGGAAAGAAGCCCCTTCACATCTGAGGCCCCAAAGGGAACGATGATTCCATCCTTGTTCGTGATCACAGTTTGATCGGGTTCTGGGTAGTTAGCAGCGGCCAGAGACCAACCATGGCAGATTCCCTCCCACCATAAATCATGTGAAGAATATGTCTTAAGAACTTTTTTCGTGAGTGAATACTGATAATCCCCCATGGCAATGTCATAAAGTTCTGCTGGAGAGAGTTTAGATATTTCCTCTTGAGACAGTTTAAGAAGTTCTTTTTTAGAGAGAAGCTTATATTCAAAAGGCTTGGGTTCAGGGTGATTCCATCTGTAGGCAATTCCACCTAAATTTGATGGCCAGTAAGACTCAGACCAGCCAAATCTTTTATCCTTAAGCTCCCCTTTAAGAGGGAGTTCATTAAATGACAGCACGACTTTTTGTTTCATGACGGGATTAAAGTATCTAGGATCATTGGACTTATCCCATGGAGAGGCGAAGGTTTTTCCCAGGATTAAAAAGGGGAATAGGATGAAGAGTTTTTTCATGTTTTCAATTCCTTTCATTTTAAACATGAAGCTTTATACGCTCCTTACTCGTACACCTCAAGAGAGAGCGTATTTTTTATCATGTGGGCCCCTCACTCAAGCCCCAAAAACTGATCATAAGTACACTCCTCATCCCTGACTCCCTTGCCCTCAAGGGAGATGACCCTCGAAGCAATTGTCTGGATGAATTCATGATCATGAGAGGTAAATAACAGGGTCCCCTTAAAATCGATTAGCCCCTCATTTAGTGCAGTAATTGTTTCAAGGTCAAGATGGTTGGTCGGGTTATCCATCACCAAAACATTTGAACCAGATAACATCATCTTGGAGAGCATACAGCGCACTTTCTCTCCGCCTGATAGGACATTGCACTTTTTAAGAGCGTCTTCACCTGAAAAAAGCATTCTCCCCAGGAACCCTCTCAGAAACGTTTCCGTTTGATCCTTTGAAAACTGTCTTAACCAATTGATAAGATCCAGAGAGGAGTCTTTAAAGAAGGCCGAGTTATCATTTGGAAGATAGGCCCTGGTGGTGGTGATCCCCCACTCAATTTTTCCCTGGAGAGGTTTAGCTTCTCCCGTGAGGGCCTGAAAAAGGGCGGTCGTGACAACTTCTGACGAGGCAAGGAAAACAACTTTTTGACCTTTTTTAATAGCAAATGAGAGGTTATCAATAATCTTTTCTCCCTCCAATACAATCGTCAGATTTTCCACCCTAAGGAGCTGGTCACCTGCTTCACGGTCAGGTCTAAACCCCACGTAAGGGTAACGTCTGGTAGAAGGGGTAATATCCTCAAGGGTCAATCTATCCAGGAGTTTTTTTCTCGAAGTGGCCTGCTTAGATTTGGAAGCATTAGCGGAGAATCTTTGGATAAATTCTTTCAACTCTTTCATCTTATCTTCAGTTTTTTTATTCTGATCTGAGAGCATTCTCTGAGCAAGCTGACTGGACTTATACCAAAAGTCATAGTTTCCAACGTAAAGCTTTATTTTGGCATAATCAATATCACAAATGTGAGTGCAAACTTTATTTAAAAAGTGACGGTCATGGGAGACAACCAGCACAGTGGTTTCTGATAAATCCATGATAAAATTCTCAAGCCATTGTATCGCCTTAAGATCAAGGTCATTGGTTGGCTCATCTAATAAAAGAATTTCCGGCTTACCAAACAAGGCCTGGGCCAGAAGAACTTTCACCTTCTCCCCCCCGGTTAGCTCTTTCATTTTTTTCTGATGTAGGTTCTCTTTAATTCCTAGTCCGGCAAGTAGGGATGCGGCGTTTGCTTCGGCTTCCCAGCCATTCATTTCAGCAAAAATGGACTCCAGCTCCGCTGCTCTTTCCCCATCCTTTTCACTAAAATCTTCCTTGGCATAAATGGCATCTTTTTCCTTCATGACTTCAATCAGTTTTGAGTACCCTTGAATCACCGTAGAGAGGACCTCTTCATCATCAAAAGCAAAGTGGTTCTGTTTCAAAACCGCCATACGCTCTCCCGGAGTGATTTCCACACGACCAGCAGTAGGAGAAATTTCATCGGAAAGAATTTTAAGGAAGGTGGATTTTCCCGCTCCATTGGCACCAATAATTCCATAGCAATTGCCGGGAGTGAATTTCAGGTTGACATCGTCAAAGAGTGTACGGCCACCAAATTGCAACCGAAGTTGATGTGTAGCGAGCATGAAGACCTCAAGAGTTATAATAAGTTTTTCGTTACACTTATAATATATCCTTCAGGACTTCAACACTGAAAAATAAAGTGTGGTAGGTATGACAACTATTCTTGAGGTTGGAAATTTTCCATATGGTACTGGTAGTGATCCTGGACTGCTTCAAAGTGGGCGCCAAGGATCTCTTTTAAGCTCTCATGGTGCTTATGTTCTAATTGGGCGATAAGCTCATCCACTTCTCCAAGGGCCTCATCAGAAGTTTTCTGATGCTTTTCTGCCATAAGTCCCTCTAGCATAACTTGGTAGTTTTCCTGTTCCTGAAGGTAAGCCTTATGAATGGCATCTCCATCCACTGGCTCTAGACGATTAATGAATTGTTTTAATTCCTCATTCCAGCTTTCCTCAATGTCGGTCATCTGAAATTTTTCAACCTCTGGAGTTTCATCTGAAGAATCAATCTCATCATTCTCGGAAGAATCTTCATCTTCTGCTACCAACAAAGTTTTCTGAGACGACTCTTCTTTGGGAATCACCACCGACGTTTCAGAGGCACCGACCCGTTCCATCCGGTCTGGAGCGTTCATTTTTAATTTAATGGAGTCAGAACCTGTGGGTTCTATTTGAACGCTTCTTTTAAAGTAGTAAAAGGGAAATGCCAGTAAAACGCCAAGTAATAGTGCTCTCATAAAAGAGAGTATAAACGTCAAAGCTCATTAAACAAAAATATCAAAAAATGGGGAAATTAATTCCAATGACTGAGTTTTTATCTCAAAAATTATAAAATTTTCTTCTCTAAAAGACTCCACTCATTATAGAAGTCAAGCAGTTGACTCTCCTTTTCGTCCAAATCCTTCTGAAGAAGATCAACTTTTTGTTTTTTATCTTTGTCCATGACTGAGTAATCAATTTTTGAGAGTTCTGACTTTATGGATTCAATTTTTCTTTCAAGTTTTTCAATGAGACCAGGTAGTTCCTCAAATCGGTTTTTTTCCTTATTCGTCATTTTTTGTGAGTTAAGTTCAGGGATACTTTTTTCTTGAGTCTGGGAAGCTGAACTTTTTTTCTTAAGTTCTTCCTCTAAATGAATGGCCTCAAGAAATAATTCGGCTTGAGAGAATCCTGCCTCGAAACTTTCAATTTTTCCCTCATGGAGGACCCAGCACTTGTCTGTTACGTTATT
>CANHIY010000134.1 GCA_947461175.1 Bacteriovoracaceae bacterium | reverse complement strand
TTTTAATAACATCCACTAAATCATTCTTTTTAACCTTCAGGGTTTCTCCTGTTTTTCTGATTTTAATTTCAATTTCACCAGTAGCATTAAAATCTCTTTCCCCTAAAACCACCCGGACAGGTAATCCAATAAGATCAGCGTCCTTAAACATCTGACCAGGCCCCAATTGCCGGTCATCAAAAAGAGTCTCAAGACCAGCATTTTTAATTTCTGAGTTAAGTTCTTCGGCAAGAGTTTTTATTTCTGGAGTCTTACCAATAAAGCATAAGTAAACATCGTAGGGAGCAATTGAAGGAGGCCAGATCATGCCGTCTTTATCATTGTTTTGCTCAATCGCTGAGGCAAGAACGCGAGTGACTCCAATGCCATAACAGCCCATAATGGGAGTCACGCCCTGACCTTTTTCATTCAGAACTGTCACTTTCATGCTCTTGGTGTACTTATCACCGAGTTGAAAAATATGACCAACTTCAATCCCTCGCTTTAAAACAATTTGGTCTTCTCCAATAAAGTCACCCTCTTTGGCCAACCGAAGATCTGCCCTAAAGTGTTTTGCTTTTGTATCTCTGGAAGGAACAAAACCCTTAAGGTGGTACTGGGCTTCGTTAGCACCAACGACAAAAGAGGCATTCATATCAATAGCCTCATCGTAGATGACTTTTAATTCTGCATTGGTCGCGGGCCCCATATAGCCTTTAATCAAGCCAAGAGAGTCCAGTTCATTTTGTTGAGCAGGTCGGATGTGTTCAGCATTAATTTTATTTTTTAGTTTTACTTCATTGAGGCTATCGTCACCCAAAAGCATCACCATAAAATACTGAACTTTCCCATTAATGATGGCATTGATCACGAGGGATTTTAAACTCTGGGTGATATTAAATCCGTGATGGGCACAAACTTCTTCGCATGTGGTTTGATTAGGTGTGGAGAACTTCTGAAGTTCACCCTGAGAGAGAGTTGGGAGATTTTTTCGAATGGTCACCGCTTTTTCTATGTTTGCAGCAAACTTAGTTCTTGGCACAGTTACAACACAATCTTCTCCGTTATCTGCAATGACCTGAAATTCATGGGTCTTGGCACCTCCACCGGCCATGGCGCCGCCATCTGCCTCAACAGCGATAAATTCAAGACCCATGCGCTTAAAGATATTTTCGTAGGCCACATAGATTTGATCATAAAACGTATCAAGAGAAGCTTTATCCAGATGAAAGGAGTAACCATCTTTCATGGTAAACTCTCGGGCACGTAGGAGGCCAAAACGAGGACGAATCTCATCTCGGAATTTAGTATTAATTTGATACAAACACACAGGAAGCTGTTTGTAGGAATTCACCGTCCTTCTAAAAAGGTCCGTTACCGTTTCTTCATTAGTGGGACTTAGACAAACTTCACGTTCAGCACGGTCTTTTGCCTTAAGCATCTGCCCGCCCATACCATCCCAACGACCTGACTCCTGCCATAGTTCAGCAGGGGTCACCACCGGCATGGAAACTTCAAAGCAGTTAATTTTATCAAGTTCTTCTCTGATGATTTTTTCTATTTTTTTTAAAGATCTCAGCGCCATGGGCTGATAGGTATAAAGTCCCGCACCTGTTTTAAAAATTAATCCTGCCCTCATCATAAGTTGTTGTGAAACAACGTCGGCATCAGATGGGGTTTCCTTTAATGTCTGCCAATAACCTTGAGAAAGTCTCATTGCAATCCCTTATTCAAATAAGCTTTTGTTAAAAAAATCTTTTCTTTCCATGTAGATAAAGAGCTCGCACTCTACAACTTCTACGCCAACTTCAACAAGTGGATTAGAACCTTTTACAGGGATAATTTCTAGATCGGTTACCATGTCTCTACCTGGACAATTTTTATAGTCAAAAGTAAATAGATCAACTGGTGTTCCAGGAATTTCAAGAAATGTTTTGTCCTTAAGTGTAAATTTTTCACCTTTGGTAAAATCAATCCGTGAGTCACTCCGCTCAAATTGAGAGAGTTGAAAGTTCTGAATCAATGAATAAGTCTCACCGATGGATAGTTGACTCCATCTGGCGGCCATGGCACTTGCCGACAAAAGAAATGTAAAAATGATTGCGTACATTCTAAAACCTTTTAAATAATTGGGATTTTGAAATCCTATCAAAACAGTGATCCAATGACATCATCTTTTAGCGACTAAACCACTGGCTCAAAAGTAAAATTTTAAGGTTCTATTAAGATCAAAATCATCCAATCAAAACGCATAATTGATTGGATGATTCATTTTGACTTACTTACTGAGGTTTAACTAAAATATTTGATGAGTCCGTTGAAGTCTGACGAATGTTTTTGATACGACCTGCATAACCTGTTACTTGCGCTGTCACTTCTTTCCAAAGACCTAA
Source organism: Bacteriovoracaceae bacterium (assembly GCA_947461175.1). GTDB lineage: Bacteria > Bdellovibrionota > Bacteriovoracia > Bacteriovoracales > Bacteriovoracaceae > Peredibacter. The sequence continues at coordinate 5,042 of CANHIY010000134.1, read as the reverse complement.
CCCATAACTTTCAACTTTAATTGTGTATTGTGGTATGACAATAACATCTGCTTTATTGGTAGTTATAGCGTTGTAAGCGGCGGCGGATTTTGCGTCTTCAACCACTCCTCCAGAAAAAAGATTAAACCCACGAGAAGAATCATCGTAAGTCACACCATCTGCATAATTTTTTGAAGACTGTAAATTTATTAATCCAAATAATTTAGAATGCTTTGCGGTTCCACTTATTTTTTTTGAAGTATCAATGTCTAAATCCGCTTGTAAGTCTGAATACACCCTCACGTTTAACGAACCACTCCTCTGTGAACGATTCATCGTTGATGAACATGAGGCCAGAAACAAAGTAAACGTTAATAAAGAAAGAAATTTCATGAAATACTCCTTTTAATTTGTCTTTATATTAAAAACTAAAAAGAGATTTTATGAAACTAATATTAAACATCAACTGAACTTCCATGCTGAGGAACTACGACCATAGTATTAGGGAACTCCGATTCTAGCTTTGCTTTTAGGCTCTCAAGAGATTTTTTCTCTCCATGATTGAGTATTATTTTTTGAGGAACCTGAGGCATCTTTTTTACCCAACTGATCGAGTCCTGCCAGTCTGCATGGGCAGAAAAATTTTGAAGAGAAAAAATATCAGCATTAACATCCACCCTCTCGTGATGAATCCTGAAATCTTTCTCTCCGCTTATTAAAATTCGACCCTTTGTTCCCTCGGCCTGATACCCCACAAACACCACCGCATTTCGAGGATCTGGTAGGCGCTTTTTAAGGTGGTGCATAACTCTTCCACCGGTCAACATCCCTGAAGCCGAAATCACAATATGGGGCCGGTTAACTTCACAGAGGGCCATGGACTCCTGAAACGTTTCAATAACCCTGAACATTTCAGTATCAATCGGTGCTTTAATAAGCTCCTCATCAGCATGAAACACCAATTCATCAGGATACTTTAAATGGGCCTTGGTCGCCTCTAAGGCCATGGGGCTATCAAGGTAGACAGGAAGTTCTGGAATCTTTTTTTCTCTTTGTAATTCTGCTATTGCTTGTAAAACTTCCTGGGAGCGCCCCAGGGCAAATGCTGGAATCACAAGAACCCCATTTCGTTTATAAACAGTATTGATAATCTCAGAAAATTCATGACTCCGACTCTCTCTCGGTAAAAGTCTATCTCCGTAAGTAGATTCAAGAACAATCACATCACTTTGAGGTGGAGTCTGCGGAGGTCTTATGAGCTTTGAGCGCCCATTCCCGAGATCACCACTAAAAATGATTGTTTTCTGGCCTTCGGCTCCTGGATAAGAGAGTTGCACGAAGCGAGACCCTAAAATATGACCTGAACGAAAAAAACGAAACTGCACATTTTTACAGATCGTAAACCACTCCTCATCATCCACAACTGTGATAAGCCTTAGTGTCTCCTCCACATCCTTTTTGGTGTATAGTGGTTCAGCTGGTTTATGATGAGAGTATCCAGAACTATTAGCATACTCTGCATCTTCTTCTTGCTGTCTCGCCGAATCTAAAAGCATAAAACGAAGTATCGTTGCCGTGGGTTTAGAGCACCAGATAGATTTATTAAAACCCTCTTTCACAAGTCTTGGGAGATAACCGGAGTGATCTATATGGGCATGGGTCAGGATCACTCCATCAAGTGTAGATGACTTAAAAGAACTCACCCAGTTCCTGAGCCGAAGCTCTTTTGGTCCTTGAAATAAACCTGCATCCACTAAAAACTTTTTCCCGCTGGTCTCACACAATAAACGAGAACCTGTTACCGTTTCAGCAGAACCATGAAAGGTGATCTTCATAATGAGTTTTCCTTGGATTTTTTAATATCAATAACCCCTAGGATTATAACGTTTAACCCGTTTTAAGGTAAAGAAGCCTTCAGTTAAAACCAAGAAAGATCATTCACTTACAAAAATTGTAGGTTAGCCTACAATTTTTTATAGGTTCACCTATAATTTGGCATGACTTATCCCTTAGGGATGAAAAGAGAGTTTGTTTACACCCTATTTCGCCGTCTCAATGAAGAACCTCAGTTCATCCAAATTGTTTTAGGGCCACGCCAAGTTGGTAAAACAACCGGTGTCTTGCAACTTAATGATCTTCTCAAAGATCACACTATTATTTATGAGAACGCAGACTCTGTATTTAGCTCAAAAACCCATTGGCTCAAAGACCGCTGGCTTGAGGCACGTTTAAAAGTTCAAGATCAAAAGAAAGTTATTTTCATTATCGATGGAGTACAAAGTATTCCTGACTGGTCAAGAATGATAAAAGGCCTATGGGACCAGGACAAAAGGCAGAAAAATCTTTTTCATGTGGTCCTTTTGGGCTCAAGCTCTCTTGAACTTCATCAAGGATTAAGTGAATCCCTTGCTGGTCGGTATGAAAAAAAGATACGCAAAATCACTACCAGAGTATGATGAAGTAGAGTTTGAAGAAGAGTCTGTGATGAAATCCAGTAAGGTTGGTCGTAAAATGCCTACAAGTGTTTCATTACCGCCAGAAGTTGTTGAGGAGTTAAAGTTCATAGCAGAAAAAAAAGGAATTCCCTATCAGGTTTTGATGAGGAGCTTTATTATAGAGGGGCTTGAGAAGTTGAAGAAAGCTTCTTAGATAAATTGAGAACATGTATATCCTCACTTTAGGAATTATTGATACCTTGACTTGAATCCATAAAATAACCATAGAACGATAAAAAAATATCCAAATCAAAAGGTATCAAAAAAAGTTCTTCAAGTTTTTTCTGTAAGAATTACAAGTTCCTCGAGGCTACTGATGCGGCAACTTAAAGTTCTAATACACTCCAATTGAGTTTAGTTCCTTCAGTTGGACCTCATTTTTTAAAACAATGATTGCTGAGCGACCCAACCATCAGTTTTGGAATTATCCAATTGAGCAGTTTTTTTAGAATTATCTGTTTCAGAAATCAAAGCTTCTGTTTCATAGACGTAAACATCCAAGTCCGGAATTTTTCCTAGATATTTATTTATAAGGTTTTTAACATCAATCCAATTCAAGCCGCCAAGTCCGCAGCCAAGTGGCGGAAGAGCAATAGATGCAATTCCCATTTGTGCATAATTTTCTGCAAGAAACTTAAGGCCTGCCTCAATGTCAGATAAGAAAGAATTTTGCTTCCAGTGTCTTTTAGTTGGAAAATTTAGAACCTGGACAACATCATTTTCCCACAAATAAGGTTGACCTGGTTTAACAAGTCCATCACGACATCGCTGAACATAATCGTCGTTCATTTCAGGAAATCTTGTCTTGAAAGCAAGCGCAAGACCTTTCCCCATTACACCAACACAGTTAACGGTATTGGTGATGACCTGTGCATTGGATTGAAAAATATCGCCCGGTTTATAAGTTATCATTGGCACCTAAAAATAATAATTTGACCTACCTATATATACACCACGTCTTGCGCCGTGTGCAATAAGAAGAGCTTGCACTTTCAATTTTACAATTTCTGAATAACAAATAATGTACCGCAAATGCTTTAAAGGAAGTCTATCTAGTACTAACAATTCGGACTGCTTACGCCGTTTAATCTCATCGTCATGAGCAAATTTAAGAGTATTGATATCTCTATGGTTCAAAAAATCTAAATCACTTAACTGCTTAAAAACCTTGAAGGTCGTTCCATTAGAACGAGCGTTACCATCACTTAGAACACAATCAAACTCAGCCAAGAGATCCGTAGAGAACATTAGAAAAACAAGAGTTTCATTTTGACTACGAAGTGCTGACACCATTGGTGTCTTTTTTCCCCAGTAAAGAGGAACATAATCGTGAAGAGGCCTACTCGTACACGGAATAGTGATATTTGCACGACCACATTGAACTGATTGATTTGATATATCTAAGATCTGAATACTCTTTTTTTTGATTTGATTGTTTGAAAGGATCGCCAGTTCACGCAAGATCAATTCTAGGTTTTGCAAATCAGTCATGTGCTGAACTTCACCTAACTCATATTTGCTTCGAATCTGATCACTGAAAGTTGTCATAAAAAAACGCCTACAATAGGAAAACTCCGTATTGTTGTTGTCCAAATGGGGTGCTAAGGATGTTCTAAGCGTTTTGCTTCAAAAAGAAATTTTTTAATATCTTTATTCGTTAGTATGTCTGGAATTTTTTCAGATTTAAAATTTATTTTGATTACATACTCAGGGATGGAATTCACTCCTTTTATCAATCATTCGCTTCATCAAGTCTCGGCAATGTGATCTATGAATCTCTGAAGCCATCATTTTACATAAAATATTGCAAACTGAAGAAAAGTCGGTTTTTTTAATGAAGTAATAGCTCTGTGAACTGACAGATCGTACACAACATATTTGATGCAAAATTCTCAGACTGTGAAACAAATATTTTTTCTCCTTCCAATAGCTTTTTTTCAATTTTTGAAAAAAATATAAATCTTAGGGAAATGTTTTCGACAGGGGCTGAAATGAATCCTTAGATACTATTACCTTATTAACTATATCCCTTAATGAAGCTTCTGAATAAGATAAATCTGAAGGTAACTCTCTAACGAGGGGAGCAATCGATCCCTAATATTTTTAGGCACCTTCTTTTAACCAGTTTTTTCTTTGTGAATATGTTGAGCTAATTTTTCAATCAAAGAGGCATAAGCAAAAATACCAGGCAAAAACTAGGAGGGAAGTAGATGAAGATCGAAACGTTTACCATCACATTTAGCATACATAAAATTAGTATATTTTTCAGTTTAGCAAAGAGTTTTTATTTCTTTCTCATTAAGAATTTTATCGACTTTATGGTAGTTAAAATCTTTGCTCTGGCATTCCATCTCTGGAATACTTATGCCAAGGTACATCCTCTAGCCATACACCCAGCATTTTTATGCCAGGTGATTTTTCTGAGCGAGATACCAAGCATGTAAAGCCACTTAATAAACTCTGACCTGGAGTAAAAGCCGGCAATTTCGCTGAAACGAAGGCCTTCGACCACATATTCTCCCTTCACTCCCAAATCGAAGATAGAGTTTCGGTGGAGTGGGCATTCTT
>CANHIY010000133.1 GCA_947461175.1 Bacteriovoracaceae bacterium | reverse complement strand
TCGATCTTGCCTCGATCATGAACCCCAAAAACGTTGGTATTCGGGGTCGCACAACGTAGGGACAAGCTTAGTCAGTTTAACCAGTTGTTTTATGGAGTTAGAATTGTGCTTTTGGCTTGAAAAAACACCATTGCAAGAGGTCTGTTATGTATTTATTAAGATTCTTCTTGGGGTTGAGAGTGGGCCTGCATCTCTACAATCGCCCCAGGATAAATAACTAACCTATGAGATTTGATTTGGCCGCTAACTTGAGCACTAGACCTGATAGAAACAAGTCCAGAGCAGTCAATCTCTCCTTCAAAGGAGCCGTAAATTTCAAGATCAGAGGCTTTTATTTTTCCCTTAACCAGGCTCCCACGCTCCAGAATGAGATGTCCATTATCTTTTACCTCAATGCTTCCCTCAATGAAAGAACTGATAATGGTATCACCTGAAAGTTCTAAATTGCCTTTTATAACAGATTTAGAGCCTATGACGTTGTATTGAAAATTTTTAAAATCCTGATCCTGGATCATTACTTTGTACCTATTTTATATTTTTCTGTTTCCTTAACAAGGAGTAGATCTCCGTCACGACTAAATATGTAAATGACAAATCTAACATCACCACTTTTAGGGCGATTTAAAAATTCAGCGTTGGTAGGTCTTAGTCGAGACACAGAGAAGGGTTCACCAGAATTAAACTTCACCCCCTCGGAGATAGTTTGGTTGGCTTCTTTCGGGTAAATATTTAGTCCAGATTCTGAAATCATGAAAATGGTCACATATCCAGTCACTTTAGATGAGAAAGAATTAATGATTTGAAATTTTAAACTTACCTTATCTGTTTCTTGAGAAAATTCAAATTGTTCAAGTTTGATCCTGTTTTCAGCAGTAAAAATTTGCATACCATAAGGCTTTTTGATCACTGACAGGTAAGGATCATTAGCTTCAAGAACTGTAGGTACTTGAGAAATTTTGAAGGCAAGAAGCTTGTTACTATCCTTCAACATTTTAATTTCTTTTTTAAGAACATCAATTTTATTGGATGAATTTGAAATGACCGAAGGTAATTCAGGTGTTGGAGTGTCCTCTAGCCTGTCACTAAGTCCCCACAAAAAGAACCCCGATAGTAGAGCTACAAAAAAGATCGGAATCACTACAAAGAGAGTGTTAAGAAATTTTTTTGTTATTCTGAAATATTTGGGAGGAAAAGGAGCATCGTAAATAACAATCGCAACCTCTCCTCCATCTTTTTGTATGTGGTCATTCATACTTAGTCTTTAAAAAATCTTTTTGAAGGAGTAAAGGCGATGACATTACTATCAACCCTAGACCAAACTTCACCCACAATTTTCCAGTCATAGTTCTGGTTTTTCTTGAGGTAAAGCGTTTTCTTTCCTATGTCATTTATGATTGAGGATTTGTAATCCTGTTGAAGGTGAACAACTGCGTATTCCCCGGCAAAGAATATAGAGATAAAATCCAATCTGATTTGTGGTTCATCTGGGCGGGAAAATACCGCCCGTTTGTAGGATTTGTAATTGTAAAAATTACCGTGTTTTTTGTCGTGAAACTTTTCAGGGTCATAGCTTGAGATATAGTTATCAAAATCTTTTGTTTGCCACGATTTTGCCCAATTCTGAACAGCATCACTTATATCTTTTCTATTCCTCTCCCAAGTAGATTGAGAAAGATGATAGACATCTTGAACGACGATGATTGGAGTGTGATTAAGTTCAATAAATTGGGATATCTCTTTCAAGTCCTGATTTTGAACAACAACACAGCCTCTTGAATCAAGACCCTTGTAAATCCTATTGTCGTCGTCCGTGGAGTGAAGCCAGATGCCACCACCACTTTTTCCTTCTCTAAGATCAATCAGGTTCGGATAGTCCATTGGGAAGGCACCGGAGCCGTAAATTTCTGCGTATTTGCCGTGTCTTTTATGAAGTTCCTCTTTTGAGAGAAATTCATAAATAGTATAGATACCCTCTGGTGTCTTATGATCACCATTTGCGGTCTTGTCACCTTTAAATTTTCCAGTGGCCGTGTTAAAGGTTTTAACTAGCTTCGGTACTGAGTTTTTATTTTCATAGAGGTGAAGTTTATGAGTCGCTTTTTCAACTAAAATCACATGATGGGAAAATTTTTGGTCCAACATTAAAATATTAGAGGGCAAGAATGAATCTTCGGCCAGAGAGATCCCGATTGTTTTAGTCAAGTTTATGAAAAACAAGGTAATTAAAAATAGCTTTTTCAAAAATCCTCCAGAGCATTCATTTCAGATTGTATTATGTAGATAAGAGGGAAGCAATACTGATATGACTAATAAAGGCTTCAAAACTTTATATACATTGGGCATGAGTCAACATCCCTTGGATTAGAATTTTAGGGGATGAAATCTTAACTTTGAAATTTCAAGTCTGACGATTAAAGTTGATAGGGATTGGCAACCATTGGTCTATTATCAGCTTTACAACACGCTTTTCCCTCATACATTTCAGAAAATAAACGACAAGATGATCAAAGTTCTTTTAGGTAGGGTATTAAGATGGGAAACAACGATTTATTTGATATCTCTAAGCTAGATGAGATGAATTCAAATCCTGTGACGGATCAAATTGATGAGACTTTCAAAAAAGTGATTAAGGAAAAAACAAAAGTCATATCAAAAGAGGAATTAATTAATTTCAAAGATTCGGAAGAGCCATCGCTTAATTCAGATGGAGAGATAGAGCTTGGAATCGGGGAAGATACATCATCAATGTCTTTAGAATCCAACAAAGATGTCACTCCTTCTAGCAACACTTTTGATGAGGGTTTTGAGCTCGACTTAAGTGAAACCACCGGCGTTGATTTAAATCAGGAAGTTTCAGTTAAGGATATTCAATTGACAAATGGAGAAGAGTTGTTTGGTGACCTCCCTGTAACAATAGATAGTTCTGAAGAAAGTCTTTCTCTCACTGAAGCTCCTATGGACGCCGTAACAGATCAGGAAACAGACTTATCTGATTTAGATTTTGGATCTATTCCTGAAGTTGGTGAGGACGAAACTAAAGACCATGGCGATATCTTGACATTGAATGATTTAGGTGTGGATCCTGACATCCCCGATTTGGGTGAGTCTGATGCCGCTAGTGAACATGAAGGTGCTCTCCTCGACTCACAAGAATTTTCCGTGCATATGAGTTCTGTTGCTGACGAGGAAATGTCAGATGATGCAAGGAGAAAGCTAGAAGAGATTGATGAGATTCTGGTAGAGGAAGCCACAAGAGTCAAACAGCAAAGTTTCAACAAAGAAAAATCTCTTATTCAGGATGTGTTTTCTTTACAAGAGATCGAAAACCATCATGAACAAAATGCACCTATGGTGAATAGTGGTACAGGCAATAGTGATTTAAAAGATTTTAAAGACATTAGTAATGCCTATTCTGGAGAAATGGAGCGCATTCAGGCGACAATTTCAAATCTTAGGACAGATCGTGAAGAGCTTCTTTTAAAAATTCAACAACTTGAAGAGGATAAGGTCCTTCAGTCTCGGCAAATTCTTTCTCAAAGAGCTGAAATCGATGAGCGAAAGATAGAACTAACGATCATAAGAAAAAAATTACATGAAGAGATAAATAATCTAAAAGACTCATTGATTGTTCATGAGGAGAGACGACTTATTTTAGAAGAAAAAAATCGCGTTTTGAATCTGGAGCTTGATAAGTCCAGACAAAAGAATAAAATTGATATTAAACATATTCAAATGCGTGAAAAAGAGTTGGAACAAAAACTAGAGCTTCTAAAATCAGATGCTGAAACACAGATCCGGAACCGTGATCTAAAAATTCTCGAACTCAAGAGAAAGATTGACGCAATGGAGTTTGATATGGAATCTATTTCGTCACAAGAAAAAAAATCTGTTGAGTCACGTTTTGAATTAGAGAATAAGTTAGACAAGGCGATTAAAACATTAAGAAATGCAATTTCTGCCCTTGAAGAAGAGGGGAATCGTAGCGACGCTATGAAGATACTTAAAAAGAATATTGATATTTAATGAATAAGTCTCATGGGATTCTTGATATAATAGCTATTGGTCTTGATTCAGGTACCATAGAAGATTTAAAACGCTCACTTCTTGAAAATAAGTCTGAGGCTAGATTCAGCTTTCTGAACGATGTGGAGGAACTGACATTATTAAAACGAAGAAATGTTCACGCTGTTTTATTTTTTTCAAACCGTTTTAGTAAAAAAACTTCAGATGAAATAAGAAAAATTCATTTTCTTATGCCTATGGCGAGTATTGTTCTAATGACTCCCAGTTCAGACCCCGCCGGAATTGTGAAGGGGTTTCGGGCTGGATTATTTGATTTCCTGACTACTCCAGTTGATCCTGAAGAGATGCGAACAATTATCTATAGATTAAAAATTCACCGGGCTATCCAGACTTCTAACTGGAACCCTGAACGGGCCCTGCTGCATCTTTTTTCTCGCCCAGAGAGTTTCATTTCCTCTTTTGATGTTGCCAGAGCACTTAATCAGTACCTACAACTTTTTTTAACTTTTAAAAAAGAAATTATTTTTAACCTTAAACTTGAAAATTTGAATTCTTTAAAGAAAAAGTTGAAGCTATCAGATCACCAGGCGAAAAGAATTAAAAGATTTTTAAATGATGATACAGGTTTAATTTTTGGTCTTCGTTTTATGAAGAATAATTTTTTCTTTCTTCTCAAAAGAGGAAAAGAGAAGGTAAGTTACATTGTTGCTACTAATCATTCAGATTTTATTTTAAAAGATATCTTAAGCCCTTATTTATCCAACATACTAAAGACGACTCTCATCATTTTGGAAGAGTCTAAAAAACGAGAGGCCATCCGAGTGCTTTCACTGACGGATGAGGTAACGGGACTTTATAACCAAAGAAAATTGGTAGAAGACCTAAATCACTATATTGGACGTTATCGATACGAACAAATGGGTTTTAGCTTACTTTTTATTGATATTGATTTTTTTAAAAACGTTAATGATCAGTATGGACATGTTTATGGCGGACAACTTTTGAGAGATATCTCATCTATGTTAAAAAACCTTCTAAGATCTACTGATCTTGTTTATCGTTATGGTGGTGATGAGTTTATCGTTATTTTACCAAGAACTAACGTTGAGGAAACTAAGAAGATTGCTCTTCGTATTTGTGAATTTATAAAAGAAATTGATTTTAGTGTAGATAATAACAAATTCTACCGCCTCTCACTTTCCATCGGGGTTGCCCATTTTCCAACCGATGCAACGAATGCAAAATCGATCATAGATTTTGCCGATAAGATGATGTACCAGTCTAAAAAAAGTGGAAGAGGGAAAGTCTTTTATATAACAGAGGTTATGTCGTGAACAATACCCAACACATGGGATCTTTTCGAAGTTTCGAATCTTAAGTCCTCTAAACCAAGTTCAAAAGAGAGAACTTGTCATTTCCGACAGAAACCTTTGAAAATCAAGTTTGATGGCCATAGATCCACTGATTGGTATTAAACGAGTCAATCTGCAATGAATTGCAGATTGACTTCAGGATGATGTGGAAGGAAGAGATTATCTACTTGGAGACTTTTTAGTAGTCTTCGGCTTAAATCCCGCTTTTGGTGAAGCCTTCATAACTTTTTTTAATACTTTCTTCTTGGAAGTGCCAGCAGATGGGGCTGTCTTAGTCGTGGTGGTTCCCTTGGACATTTTTAGTTTAGCTGTTGATTTTACCAACTTATCAATCTTTGATTGCAGGACAGCTAATTCTTTTTTGTGTCCATCAAGAAATTTTTTAGCTTTGGTTTCAAATTCGCTTTTTTCAGCTTGAAGTTTTTTCTTAAGGTTTTCCAGGTCTTTTTCCATGAGCTTATGAAAATCTTTCTGGGCGTCTTTTACCATTAAATTGAAGCTGGACTTAATGTCATTTACATTGACGTCAGAAATAAAGGTTTCAATGTTAGATTTAATCTCATTTATTTTCCCAATAACTCTGTTTTTTCTTCCCTCGTTCATGCTTCCTCCAATTATGAAAGCTGTTGATAACTTAAACTCTTACTTATAGGAACGCGATAACCAAAACCAAAACTTTTTGCCTTCATTTTGAGAATTGGGCAAAACTGCTTTCTTTTATACTCCGATTTTGAATAGAGATGAAGCACTTTTGTGATTTCCTGTTCATTAAAGCCAAGATTAAGAAGTTCACTCTTACCCATTTTAAAACTTAAGATCCCCTCTAGCATGGGATCAAGCCGCTCGTAAGGGGGAAGGGAGTCCTGATCCAATTGATTTTCCCTTAGTTCAGCACTTGGTCCCCTAGAAATGATTCCTTCGGGAATGGGATGGCGGTACTTTTGATTGATATATTCTGCCAAACCATAGATTTCTGTTTTATACAGGTCACCCAGAAGAGATAATGCCCCTACGGAGTCCCCGTATTGAGTAGAGTATCCAACAGCGAGTTCAGATTTATTGGAAGTGTTTAACACCATTGCACCCGTCTGGTTTGATCGGGTATAAAGGATCAGGCCTCTTAATCGGCTCTGTACATTCTCATTGGTAAGACCAGAAAAATCATCGGGAAATGATTGAGAGAAGGCGTTTTTGACAGTTGAGTGAAGAAACTTAATTGGAAAATATGAAAGTGAAATCCCAAGGTTTTTACAAATAGATTCAGATAAGTTTGTACTTACAGAAGATGAGTAAATGCTGGGCATGTATAATGCCTCGACCGATTGACCTTGCCTTAAACCCAGTTTCAGAATGGTAAGTACTAAAGCTGAGTCAATGCCTCCAGATAGTGCAACTAGAAATTTCTTAAAACCATTTTTATTGGCATATTCCTGAAAGCCAAAAATTAAAGCTTCAAGAGCTCCTTCATATTCATCTCTTCCCCAGGGTATTAATTTACCAGGGGTGCTAGAGAAGTTTATTTGAGGGTTAAATAAGCTTTCCCATGTGTTTTCTTTTTCCCATGTGGCAACCTGAGAATAATCTCCTTTGATGTCCTCCAATATGATGGATTTAGCCTGGGCCTCAAAGGATTTCATTTCAAGGTGTAACGTACTCCCACAAACAACAAAGCTTCTTCCATCAAAGAGAATCTCATCTTCTCCACCCACCCGGTTGACATAAAAAAACGGACAACCAAAAATTAAAGAGATATTTTTTGCTCTTGCATGACGTTTGGTCTTTTTTGTCACGTCAAAGGGTGAAGCTGAAAGATTAATAATAGCATCAATCCTCACTTCTTGCTGGAGACTTTCCTGGCGCATCAGTTCACAAGGATCTAGGTCATGAAAACTTGATGCCCACATGTCTTCACAAATTTGTAAGGCAAAGGTTTTGTCTTTGTACTGATAGAATGTATTTTCTTTTCCTGGAGAAAAATATTTTTGTTCATCAAAGATGTCATAATTAGGTAACAATCTTTTTGCATAAATATCTTTAATGCCTATTCCAGGTATCATCTCGTAAATAACATTGTAGATTTTTTTGGGGACACCCTTCTTATCATATTCATAT
>CANHIY010000132.1 GCA_947461175.1 Bacteriovoracaceae bacterium | reverse complement strand
TATAAAACGAGGAGACTCTTATCATGCGAAAGTACTTATTTCTAGTTTTAGTCATTAATCTATTATTATTAAAAGTTTTCGCCAAGGCTTCAACGGAAGATGCCATCATCCTGAACCAGGAACTTCAATTCCTGGAGGATTCAGTTAAAAATATTCAGTCCACTTCTCAGAACGAAAATTTTGAAGCGGAAAAAACAAATCTTGAAAAAACCTACTTCGAAGATGATATGGAAGAAGACTCCGTGAGTACGAAGTCCTCCACTCAAAAAAGGCGTGGCCTCTAGGGAGTAGGAATCCCCATCATCCTGGTGAGTTGACTCATTTTTTGAATGATTTCATCAATAAAGTTTTTAACCACCGTCAAAAGGGCATAGTTTTCTACTTGCTCTAAAAGAAGAGTCAAAAGATTCTTAAGAATGTTCACCAAGGGATCAAGGTTAAATTTTTTGATCATCATCTCAATCAAAGAATGGGTCTCATGGACATCCTTACCTTTCACCACATAAAGGGGATTTTTATTTTTCATGAGTGAAGCTCCTTTTCTACTGTTTGGGTCATCACCATAAACTGCTCCTGAAGTTCCCGGTAATCACTGGACTTAAAGTGAAACACCGACTTTCTTTGGGCCAGAGATTTTCCAAATTGAACCTTATTTGTAAAAGCTTCATGAACCGTGGCCTCACCGAAGGTGAGCTTAATTTGTTCCAGATCTTCATTGGCCTGCTTTCTTCTGGTATCAAATAAATTAGGAATGTAGCCCAAGTTTTTTGGAGTGGTGGTGATCTCCATTTCAGAAATATCTTGAACCACTTGCTGGATATTTTTTAACCCCTGCTCTGAGAACCTATCCGGTACAAACGGATAAAGAACACCGTCCACGGCACAAAGAATATTCACCACCAAGAGACCCAGAGTTGGAGGGCCATCAATGATGATCACATCATATTGAGAGCGAAGTTCATATTTTTCAATAAACTTTTTAAGAATAAGCTGTCTTGGTCCATTGATCCCGGCCACCGTAAGTTCAAAACCAGAAAGTTCCTGTCCAGAGGGAATAAGGTCTATCCCCTCAGGACTTGAGAAGACCACTTCTTTTAAAAGGATTGAAGTATGGAAGGCCTTTAATTCTTTAACTGAGTTAATAAGAAGATGATGGATATTTTTTCTCTCCTCCATCTCTGGAAGATCAAAGAGGGAGCTAAAATTGGCCTGGGGATCCATATCGATGCAGAGAACTTTTTTTCCCTGATGGTGAAAGGCATGGGCAAGGTTAAAGGCCATGGTGGTTTTCCCCACTCCGCCCTTTTGATTCATAAGGGCCATCACTCTTCCAGAGGACTTTTCTGACTCTTGAGTTGTCTTAAAAAAAGAAAACATACCCCATACTCCCTTGTTTCCAACAAAACTCATCAAACTTGAATGAGAAAATTTTGCCCCCTCATTAAGCGTTTGTAAACTGTTGGATTCTTGCCTTTAAACTCTTTTTGTAAGGTAATCGTGACCTTAAAATAAATTTTATAAGTGCAAGTCTAAGGAATTTAAGAAAAGTCCCGATAAAGTCCCAGAAGATCGAAAAGGACTAAAACCATGGTGGGTTTAAAAACTTTCTCCATTTTATTGGTATCGCTCATTCTTTTGAGTGGATGTTTACCACAGGTTAAAGAAACTCAATGTAGTGATAATGAGGCCTTTAATTCTACCCTAAGAACATGTGTACCAGTCGTTGGTGGCCCCTCCTCTTTTCTAAGCATTGATACTTTTTATCCAACCGCCACTCAGACCCGATACAAAACTGATACCACTGATGTCGAACTAAGTGTCACCATCTCAAATCCCTATGCCCAGACCTACACTGTGGATTGGAAGAGAATTTTCTACAACACTGAACAAACTTTAGAGGCCACAAAATCCGGCAACTCAAGTACCTATAAATTTAAACCTAGTACCCAAAGTTTAAATTTAGGAAGCCACATCTTTACAGTAAAATTAAAAGACTCCACGGGTGCCATTGTGGATACCCACACGTTTGAGGTCATCGTCACAGACTCCCCTAAACCCATCATAGACACCACGACCATAAGTCCCCCAAGTTATGATGCCACCTACACTCCCTTAATTTCTACAGTGGAATACAAGTTCACTATTTTAAACAACAACGCCACATTAAATGGTGCGGGTTATCGCACAGAGTGGAAACTCTACAAATCCGGAGTTGTGGTAAATTTCGAAAATGATACATTCAATAACGTTGATCCTAGTGGAAAAAATAATCCAAGCTTTAATGTTAATCCTTCTTCCTTGGGTGTAGGGTACTATATCTTGTCAGCCAGGGTCGCCACATCATCCGGGGAAGTCGTCGCCGAAAAACAATGGGCCATTACGGTTAAGCATCCCGATCTTTCTAAAATAATTGGCAGAAACATTTATAACTCTTCCTCAAGCCCAACATTTACTACGACCACTATTGCCTACAACGGGATCGATTATAACTCGCAAACCACCTATAATTTTATTCCTTCCACCGTTACCACCCCAGCGGCTGCCGGTTCTCAAGGGGATTATTGTGTTAGTTTTGCTTCAAGCACTGGAACTTACACCACTGACTCTGATTACATCATGGTGAATTTTTATTTGGATGGCAGTACTCTCGTCTACTCCGGATTTACCACGGCCCTAAGTAGTGTTGTATGTCTGAGTGATGCAACTGTAGCTGAATTAAATAATGTCATCTTTACTAATACTAATCCCACTTCGACGCAAACTCATACTCTTGTAGCAAGAGTTTACGATGAGGCAACGGGAACAGAGTACTCATCCACAGACATGAATAGTGGACTTGGGACTTACCCAATCACCTGGAATTTTTCTGTTAAACCTCAAAACGAAAAACCAACAGTAACTTTCGGAACCTCAACTCCCACATGCACAAGTTCTACCTCTACGGCAAAAAGTGGTTGCAGTGTAACTTCTGACACCAATTTTACCGTTAATATTCTTTTATCCAGTGATGATTTTTACAAAATCTCCGCCAATGAAAATAAATTTAACTACTCCATCCGCCTCTACCAAAATGGAACTAAAATTGAGGAATGCACGAAAACTGATGCGGGGTCAGATAGTTTAAAGGATACAGATGGTTTCAATGGATATTCATGCGTTTTGAATATCCCTAGCTATAATGCAACTGGCCCCATCAATACCACGTCCTATTCTTACGAAATTCAAGCAGAAATCTCTGACACTGATTCTCCACTCTCATCAAGTGGAACAACCTCACAGACTCTTTCTTGGTATTTTCCACTGGGTAGTGTGACGGAAAAAAATACGGTTCCAGCTATTTCTAACTGGTCTGTTTCAGGTGCGGCCATTGAGGGAGGAAGCATCACTTTTAGTGCGGATATCAGCGATGCAGAAAGAGATAACTTTTCTTACACCATAAAATACTGCACAAACTCTACCTGTACGACCAACACCACTCTAAAGTCGGGAACAATAACACGAACAGATAATACCAATTCTTACGCTCTTAGTGTCTCCCACAGCCTATCTGAGGATTTCTTGTTAAATCTAACCAATCTTAATTGTGATGACAAAAAAAGAAACGAAACCTGTAATGTAGAGTTTCTTCTCACCATTACAGATATCCCTCATTTAACAGCACCATTAAGCGCTACGAGCGGTAAGAATAGCTCCACTATCACAAATATAAATCCCACTCCCGTATTAACAGTGGGGAGTATCTCCCCAAGTCCTGTGTCCTTTAACCTTCTGTCTCCATCCGTTTTTGTGGGATTTCCTCTTACCATCAGTCAGACTCCTTCAAGCTCCATCACTGACTCATCTTCTGTAAGTAGCGAAAAAACCTTTCGTTATCAGTGGTTTTCTAAAATTAATAATGGTGTCATGAACTGGACTAAAATCGATGGAGCAACTTCTTATAACCTTAACTGGACTCCCTCACTGATTGAGGGATCAAGCTTTGGTCTGTCCCTCATGTTATGTATTGAAGATCAACCAGAAAGTGCAGTTTCAGTAGTTAACACAACCGATTCAACTTGTAGTTCGGCGAGTCCATGGACACTCACAGTTCTTAATAATATGTCTGTGGTTCAAGATTTATCTAGTGCTCCCTCTACCACTGAACTTGCTCTTAATGCTACCTCTTCTGGAAATGAGACAGCTGTATGGTACGAAACAGCGTCTACTTTTAACTCTGTGACTTCTTCTGCGGCCTACATCGCTATGTTTGGGAATGACAAAGAGATTCATGTTAAAAAAGTCCTCGTAAAAGACCGTAACCAAATTGATACTATCAACTCGACACTTCTTCTAAGCTTTAATGCTCTTCCTTCCGGAACAACTCATGCTATCAAAGATCTTTCCATCACTGGAAATAGTTCGGAACTCTATGTGGCGTATCTCGCCTCAAGAACCGGATCCCCACAAAGCTTTTATCCTCAGGTAAGAAGAATTGACCTTAGTTCCACAACAGAAAAAAGTGCCCCAAATAATGATGGGGGTAAATTTGGTTTTGATTATGACGGATTGGGCTTTACTAATAATTGCACTCCCTCAAGTGAATGTACTTCAACACAGGCTTCAAGTGTTTCGGCGGTGAGTTTTTCTCCAACAGCTGGAATCACTGGCTCCATCATACTCGCAACTCCCAATGGAAATTTTACTCTTGATTTTGGTACCTATGATGGAACAGACACCATCTGTAGTAGCTGCTCAGGAGATATGATGGCCCAAAACCTAAGAGATATCATCAACTCATCAACCAATCCACTTCTTGCTGGTTACTCCGCAACGGCTTCAGGTGCTACCGTCACGATTTACGGGGCCCGAAGTGGAGATTATTACGACTCCTCATCGGGAATCATTTCTAGAGTTGCAGACCGTTTAGGAAAGATCTATATTGCTGGGTCAAGTTGGTACCTCCCCTTTATTGATAGCTCCTTAGGTGGCTCATACAATGATAAGATTTCTTTTTACTATGGAAGCACAGGAGGAGACCTTAGCACTAATACTCCTCAAATTGCTGATGCTCTAAACAACACGGATTTATCTTCCCAGGCCTCCGCAAGTTATTTTGATAATTATTTTGACGGAACTAATCTCTGGATTTCACTCATTAAAAAAAGTGGGGGGGAAGGAGAGGTTTACAAACTAAACTCCAGTTTGACTCTCCAGGACTCTTTTGAAATTTTCCCTGATGAGGCCTTGATTGATATTAAAGTTGCGGCAAGTTCTAGTTATGTTTATGTTGGCGCAACTAAAAGTGTGGGGGAAAAAAAATCACTTGGAATTTATGATGTAAACGGAAATAAAGAAGCTGAGTTTCTTATAAGTAACTCTTATAATGTTGAATCAGGCTCTGAAACTAGTGATTTTTTCAATTCTGATGACCTATCTGATTATAAAATCATCCCTTACAACTCTGAAGCACGAATATTTGGAATATCCAGGGGAACAACTCCTAGTAACTACAAGCTCTACCTCGCTAGACTCAGAGAAGTCTCCTCCACCTGGACCCTCTCATGCGGAGACTGCGCTCCTATTTCTGAAATTAATAAAAATGTGAGTTCTTTCGTAAAGCTTGGGGTAAGTAGCATTCGAAACAAGACCACTCCATCCACAACAGTTAACCGCCTCTCTTCCGATGGGTCAGTAACAAGTCAGGGAATAAGAGATGTTGTCTTTGTGAGTTTTGGAAGAATTACTGATGCTGGTACTAATTCTTGTGACCCGGCCCTAGGTGTCTTTAACGTTGAAGGGGAATCCATTTCTGCAACTTCCCTTTACAACGGCACGGATGGGGGTCTCTTTAGACCTCCTTTGGTAAAAAACTAAATCTAAAGCTTTTTAGTCAGGCCCTTATAGAAAGGTTTGAAAAAAATTTCATCATGTTATGATGAAGGGATGAGACTAAAGCGCTTGGTTCTTTTTTTATTTCTATGGTTCTCTTTTTCGGCCTATGGGTTTGAACTCATCATGATCCAGACCGTTTCAGAATCAAAGAGAACCTTCATCACGAGAAATGGGAAGCGTCAGGGCTTCCAGAACGGTCTCACAGGAACTTTTACTTCAGATGATGTGTCAGTCCTCGCCCGGGTGGTCCATGCTACTGGGGAGTTTACTCAGTGGGAGCTCATCAACAAGGATGCACTTCTTCCCTTTGAAAAAGGGGCCATCGTTACCTATTACCCGGCCACGGAATACCTATGGGCCTTGGCCCCTGAGTATGAAAGAAGAAAATATATTAAGAGTGAAATTCCAAAGAATAGGACTTCCCTTATTTTTAAAGGGGCCCTCACAAAGGGGTTAAGTGAGTCTGTGTCGGGTGCCGTGTCTGCCACTCCTGATCGGGGGGGATATTTGGGGGAGATTTATTATGAAAAGGGCCTTTATGGAGGGCTCGCCTTTGATGTGGGGCTTAGGTACGAACAAGAAGTGGCCAACTATGAGGGCTTTTCATATTCCACCATTAGGCGCCTCGCTATTATTGATTTGGTTTATTATTTTGATGCCATGAGGGAGTATTTATCCGGAGGGCGCTTTTATTTATCTGGAGGGCTTGGTTATGGAATCTCTGCCACAACCACCACTTCCCTATCCCAGTCTGGGATTGTGGCACTTCTTCCTGTTTTTAAAGGAGGACTCACTCTTCCTTTTAACGAAACCTGGGAGTTTATGATGGACTCTGCCTTCGAAAGCCTTAACTCTAGGGAAGAGCAAGAGAGTGGGACTGTGCAAACCACTACTCAAACAAATTTTAAAATTGGTTTAGGTCTAAAGAGGTATTTTGAATAAGTTATCTTCCATTTTTTGTAAGACCAATTTCTTCTAAGCGGATTTTTAACCACTCATTTGAATTTATGGGTTCATACTTTTCCTGCTGACCCAGGCAAGAAGGGATGCAGGATAAAACCGTATCTGGGTTAGGATGGGTAAAAAACGGCATGGAGTAGCGGTTGGTGGTGGCAACATCTGGGTTCACAACTCTGTGAGTGGTGGCCGGGATGAGGTCATTGGTGATCCTTGAGAGCATATCCCCAGAATCCACCACAAGTTGTTTTTCGTTGCACATGACAGGAAGCCACTGGCCATCCCGGTCTAATAGCTCAAGTCCAGAAGAGGTGGCCCCCACCATGACTGTGATAAGGTTAATATCTTCATGGGCCGCGGCCCGGACAGCGTTTTTTGGGGCCTCGGGGCTTAAGGGTGGATAATGAATGGCCCGGATGATGGAGTTTCCATCTTGGAGCATCTCTCTGAAATAAGTTTCTGGAACCTCGAGGGCGAGTCCTAGGGCATCAAGCACAATCTGGGAAGTCTCATCAAGGCCAGCGTAAAGCTTAAGCATGACGTCTTTAAATTCTTTCATCTCAGAGGGCCAGATGTTTTGGGGAAAATATTTTCGAAACCTCTCTTCGTTGTGAAGAGTCTCTCTTCCCACATGCCAAAATTCTTTAAGATCTGGGTACTTTGAGTTTTTCGCGTGCTCAACCCCAAAGGCGGTGTAGCCTCTCTGGCCCCCACCTTCTTTACAAATGTATTTTTCTTTCTGGTGGGGTGGTAATTGAAAAAACTCATGCATGAGCCCATAAGCTTTTTCAGTGAGTTGGTTTTCTACAGGGTGGTCAATCAGGATGATAAAGCCGTAGTCCTTTAGACCCCGGAATAATTCATTAGTAAATCTCACTTTATCGTTAGAAGTTCCCTGGACAAAACTCATCAAACTAAGCTCTGGAACTTTACGTAAACTATCCATGAATCTCTCCCCCAAGTTTATGTTCTTATTAACACGTTAAGGGGAGAGATTGTCTAAGAAAAAAATTAGATGGAGCC
>CANHIY010000131.1 GCA_947461175.1 Bacteriovoracaceae bacterium | reverse complement strand
GGGCGTTAAATGAGAGATTATTGATCTCTTAAGGCATTTATCTGATCTTTTAGGGCATATATCCCATGCCTATTTGAAAATTTTTTGAGAAAAATTTCCCATGATTATTCTTTATTATATTTTTTTTAGTGCATTGAGTTTTGGAAAAGAGGTCCCTGTTTCTGTTCTTATGGACATGGCCGAAAGTTATTCCCACCGGATTAAGGCAGAGTCTTTTTCCATTAAAGCTCATGAGTCATCTCTTCATCAGTCCCGGCTGATTGCTAACCCCTTATTCTCTTTTCAGGGAGGCTCCCTTAAGTCCGGTGGGCAGAGGGGCCCCATCATGGATCTTTCTCTTTCTCAGCCCTTTCCCTGGCCAGGAAAAAGAAAAACAAGAATTGAATTTCAGGATTTCGCACTTACTCTTTCTAAGTTTGAAAAAATGGAAGTCGATCTTCAGGTGCGTCACCGGATTTATGTTCTTTCTGCTGAACTCGCTGCCCTTCAGGAGCTTGAGAGTCATTACGCTGAAAGAAAGAGAAGGTTTGGACTCATTGAAAAATCTCTTCGCTCCAGACCCCTGGCCTCACCAAAACAACAGGTGGACCGTGACCTGATTGAATCTCAAATTAACCTCCTCGAAAAAGGAATGATTGACTTAGTTGCAAGGAAGGAGGCCTTAAGTTGGGAGATCAAAATTTTTAGCAATTTGGATTTTGACCGGGTTTTATTTCCCTGGGATTCACTCCCAGGGGTGCTTAAAAAAGAGGAGTTCATTCAGTTAGTGGTCAATAGTCCCCGCTATAAGAAGTTGTTGATTCAATCTGAAATGGCCCAAAATAAAATTAACGAGGCCCGTTTCGAGGCAAGACCTGACATCCTTCTGGGAGTAAATTATCGTCAGGAAAATGTGGCCCCTGTGAACCATTTTTATCATGGCATGGTTTCGGTGGTTATACCCATTATCGATCTTGGTCAGCATTCAGTTGAAGCCGCACGAGCGGAAAAAAGACGCACAGATGCCATAAGAAGTTTTGAGAATGATCAAATCCTCTCCCTGATTCACCAGGCCTTCTCAGAATATGAGGGGAGCAAAAAAGCCCTTGAAGTTTTTCGTTTGAAAAATTTATCAAGTCTTGAAAATAAATTTCTAGAAGCAGAAAAATCCTTTCGAAAAGGATTCATCGACGCACTGACATTTCTTCAAATAGATTCTCAGGTCCATGAAAACATCGATCAAATTTACTTAAGTAGAGTTTCCTACGTAAATGCAGTCTCTCAACTCCATCTTCTCATTGGCAAAGGACCACAGTGATGTTTGAAAAGATCGTTTCTTTCTGTCTAAAAAACAAAATGACTGTGCTCCTCATCACTTCTGCCATCGCTCTTTGGAGTGCCCTGGGTCTTAATGATCTTGCCATTGATGCTGTTCCTGACATTACAAACGTTCAGGTGGTGGTTAATGTAAAAACCAAGGCCCTCGATCCTGAGAATATTGAATTGCAGATCACAAGAAATCTTGAAATGGAGCTCTCAGGAATTCCATCCCTGGAGGACATGAGGTCTATCTCAAAATTTGGGCTCGCTCAGGTGACCCTCGTTTTTAAAGAAGGCACAGACATTTATTGGGCAAGACAACAGGTCTCTGAAAAAGTGACTCATCTGAGTCTTCCTTCCGGAGCCTCCATTGAGCTTGCGCCTATTACCACGGGTCTTGGTGAGGTTTACATGTACACTTTGGATGTGGATGAAACTTCTCCTCTCTACCATCTGCCAGAGGTTCAAAGACTCACAGAGCTTAGAACTCTTCAGGACTATCTCATTAGACCTCACCTTAAGAGAGTTTCTGGTGTGGCAGACGTGGATTCTAATGGGGGCCATGTTAAACAAGTTCACATTAATTTTTTTCCAAAAAAAATGGAAGAACTTGGCATCTCTTTAAATCAACTTCTTTCCAAATTGACTTCCATTGGAGTTGGGGCAGGGGGAGGATACATTCAAACCAAAGACCAACAGGTCATTGTGCGCACACACTCTGGAATTCCTAGTATTAATCATATTTCAAACCTCCCCTTAGGAGTCATGACCCTCGGAAAACCTATCCTTCTTTCTGATGTGGCCTCCGTAAAAATTGAACACTCCCTGAGAGTTGGGGCGGCCACCCATCGGGGGAAGGAAGCAGTGCTTGGAACGGTTTTGATGAGAATTGGGGCGAATGGAAGAAGTGTTGTCATGGGAGTGGAGGAAGCCTTAAAGGATTTAAAACTTCCAGTAGGGGTGAAATTCATCCCTCTTTATACACGAAAATTTTTGGTTGATAGCACCATTAAAACCGTGAGCACGTCTCTTCTTGAGGGTGCACTCCTTGTTATTTTGGTTCTTTTAGTGGTTTTGGGAAATGTTCGTGCGGCCCTGGTGGTGGCACTGGCCATTCCTCTGTCTATGCTAGTGGCCGTAAGAGGTATGAATCTTCTTGGAATAACCGGTAATTTAATGAGCCTTGGGGCCATTGATTTTGGTCTCTTGGTAGATGCCTCTGTGGTGATTATTGAATCCATCCTGGCACACATGGCCCTTCAGAAAAATAACGATGTGGATGAGGTCATTAAAAAATCTTCAAAAGAGGTTATGGGACCTGTGGTGGCCGGTATTATTTTGATCATGGCCGTCTACCTCCCCATCCTGACTCTGGAAGGGGTTGAGGGAAAAATGTTCAGACCCATGGCCATCACGGTGTTATTGGCACTGGGTGCCTCTCTTGTGACGGCGGTTTTTGTGATGCCAGTGCTGGCAAAATTATTTTTGAATCAACCTGTCCTTTCCGGGGATCATGATACCTGGTTCTTTAAACAAATAAAAAAAATCTTTATCCCTGTTCTGGATAGGGCCTTGCATCGACCAGGGCCATTTTTCTTGACCTCTATGATCCTCCTTTTGCTTGCAGGCTTTACGGCATCAAGGCTTGGATCAGATTTTATTCCTGAACTCAATGAAGGAGATGCGGTCCTGGGACTCACGAGAAATTCTAAAATAAGTATTGATGCTTCAACGAGAGAGCAACTTAAAGCTGAAAAAATCATCCTTAATTATCCTGAAGTAAAAGATGTTTTCGCGAGACTTGGGACTCCGGAGTCGGCCACAGATCCCATGGGGGTGAATCTTTCAGATACTTTTTTAATACTCCAGAAGGATCAATCCAAGTGGAGGTTCCCATCAAAAGATGATTTGATTGAGGCTTTACGAAAAGATCTTGAGAAGAATTTTCCAGAAACTGAGGTCTCTTCAACTCAACCCATTGCCATGAGATTTAATGAAATGCTTGAGGGGTCCAGGGCCGACCTGAGTTTAAGGATTATAGGTCCGGACCTCATGACTCTTTTTGATTTGGGAGAGAAAGCACAAACCATTATCCAACCCATCAGAGGAGTGGAGAGTATTGAACAGGACCCTCTCACTGCCCTGAGACTTGGACCGGTTCTTGATATTCAACCAGATTTTAAAAAATTATCCCTCTTTGGAATCACCCTTGAAAGTGTGAACCAGGCAGTTGAGTTATCTCTCGCTGGAAATGAGGTGGGAAGTTTTATTGAAAACAATATTAAGTTTCCGGTTGTGCTTCATCTTGATGAGAGTCTTAGAGATGATCCAGAGATGATAAAAAAAATCCCCGTGGAACTTCCTCAGGGAGGGACCATTCCTCTCGAAAACATGGTGACTTTCAATGAGGAACAAAAAGTAACAACCATTGCCCGGAGTTGGGGCAAGCGCTATTCGGCGATCTCCATTAATGTTGGTGATAGAGACATCAAAGGTCTCGTGGATGAGGCGAAGGATCTCATTGAGAAAAAATTAGGACTTCTACCTGGATATGAAATCCATTGGGGTGGGCAGTTTAAGAATATGGAAAGGGCCAATAGAAAACTTATGTTCATTGTTCCCATGACTCTACTGGCGGTATTTCTCGTCCTCTTACGGGTGTTTGGTGGAATGGGGCCAGCGGTGCTGGTGTTTTCCTCAGTTCCTTTTGCAGGAGTTGGAGGTGTTTTTGCTCTCTGGATAAGAGGATTAAACTTTAGTGTCTCCGCAGGAGTTGGGTTCATTGCTCTCATTGGGATTGCACTTCTTAATTCTCTGGTTTTAATGAATGTCCTCTTGAATCAAATTGATGAAATAAATCTTCTTGAGGGGGTGAAGGAGGGGACTTTATCACGCCTAAGACCCGTTCTTATGACGGCCATGGTGGCCGGTCTTGGTTTTGTTCCCATGGCGCTTAACACGGGTCTTGGAGCAGAGGTTCAAAGACCCCTTGCCACAGTGGTTATTGGAGGGCTCCTTTCTTCCACCTTTTTAACACTTATCCTCTTACCTTCTGCTTTTCTCATGTGGCGTAGGAAAAAATAGCTTGGTTTTTCATACTGTGTCATTTTTTTGGCCTGTCACAAATAATTCTGTCTAAAAGTCAGGTATTTTCAGAATCCTCTCAATTTGTTACATAGACTCCAAACTGTTCAAAAGGAGCATAGGATGAGAATTATCTCTTTAGTATTAGCTTTATGTTTTACATTTAATGTCATGGCCGGAACTGGTTCCGTTGTAGAATTTGAAAAGGTTGTGGACGAATATTATTATGATCTTAGTGTTGAGTGGGATCAGAAAGATCAAAAATTCTATGATGCTAAGACAAAAGAATTCTTCACGAAACTTGAAACACTTATCAATAATGAAGGTCTCTCTCAGACTGAAATCATTAATCTTCTTAAGAGCAAGATTAAGGATCAGGCCATGATCGATTCTCTTGTGGTAAAGATGAGTGTTCTTAACAAATCTGAATCAGTTGAAGAACTTTTAAAAGTTGTCAAAGATTCATCACAGCATCTTTACACTCGTGGTGCTAGTTGGAATGGTCAAGTGATTCTTCAGGCAACAGCTGCCCTTATTGTGGCCGCTGCCATTGGTTATGCTGTTTGGTTTGATGCGAATCATGAATGTGTTGCTTCACGCCCTCAGTACGTTTGCCAATCTTACAACAACTGTTTCTTTGGTTACAATGACATCACACTGGGTGGTTACTACTGTTATGGTGGTGCTGGTTTTTACACTGTATGTGGAGAAGCTGAAATCTGTACTCAGTACGAAAGAAAATAATCCTTCTTCTGATTCTCTTCATTGGTCGCCCTTTTCCGGGCGGCCAGTGACTTTATTTCCTCTTAAAAATTAAAAATGAACTCAACGGTCTTCCTGCAACGAAATTGATGGGTCTATGATTTGTAAGTTCTATTTTTTTAAATTTATCAAAGAAATCGGCCTCTAAATCCATCCGAAAGCCTAATAACATTTTCGTCAAAGGGTTCAGGTACTTTAATAAACCTGATCTGATGGAATTCTTATTCCTCATGTTAGCGATGATAGCAATGTGACCATTCTTCTTCGTCACCCTGATCATTTCCTCAATGGTTTTTTGAGGATCATCCACAGCGGTGACCACTGAAGCGGCAATAACAAAATCAAATGTGCCTGACTTGAATTGAAGTTTTTTTGCATCCATCAAAGAAAGTGAGGTCTGGATGAATTTGGTCTCTTTCGTTTTTTTCTTAGCAAGTTCCAGCATGTGCTCATTGATGTCAATACCGGTATAATTTATTTTTTTTGGAAGATAATTCAGTGTAAGGCCAGAACCCATCCCAACTTCCAGGACTTTTAATTTTTTGTCTTTTGACCTGTCTTTCAGTAAGAGACCTATCTCTCTGTGTCCTTCAGATAAAATTTTGTTAAAAATCTGATCATAAACAGGAGCAATGATGGAGTAGTCTCTTGGTGCATTAATATTCATTTTTACTCTCTTTTAAGGACACTTTAGGCAGAAGGAGCTCATGACTTAATAGGAGGGGAGATGTCCTCTCCCCATTTGACCCTAAGGATTTTCTTCGGATTCTAAGGTTGGTGATGATTCTGTGTCCATGGTCTCTGTGCTGGGTTTTGAAGGAAACTCTTCCATTTTTTGTTCTTCGGTGGTTGTTTTTTCTTTAGTAGACTTTGTTTTTTTAAGAGTCGATTCCGTTGGTTCTCCGCTGGTTTTTTGTGCCTCTCCACTGGAGTCCGTGCCTGTCATCCTGGACCGATTTCCTGTTTGAGAAAAAATTTGCGTTGTTACAAATAATCCAAAAACACACAACATAATGATTTTTTTCATATAACCTCCATGCAGCTAAAATTTAAGAAGCTCGTATGAACGTTTTAGAAGTTAAGGTTTTGATTGGAAATTTAATTTGATCTTTAGAAAATTCAGGATGGAGTCGTAAATGTGGAGCGGCTTAAGCAGCCTTTGCAATTGTTGCTAATTGTCCCAAAATTACTTCTTCCCAGTATTTCTTGATTTGTTCATCTTCATTAATTGAGATGAGGAGCACTGAATAAAGTGCATTCTGGACTGCTTGGGATTTTTTTAAACCTGTCATTCTTGCATAAGATTCAATGTCTCTCATTCCATTAGGTGAGAAGTAGAGACTTTTTTGAAGAATCTCGCTCTCTTGTAAAATCTCAACATCTTTTGATTTTAATTAATATTTCGTAGGCATTTGATGAAATAGGATACTGCAATCTAAAAAGTTCACGATCTTTGCTTTTTAGATTATAAAGCCACTTTATGTATTGTTTCTCAATATCTTTATTCCAAAGGGCGTTTCCCCTTTGACGAAATTCGGCATACAGTCATCCTTATCGAGTCGAGACCTCGAAAGCAGAGTATCTTTTTCGCCAGCTCATCTCACCCTAGGTAGATCCAGTTTATTCCATTCAATCATTCCTCCTTCCATGTTAAAGATATTCTTAAAGCCTAATTGTAAAGCAGCTTCACACGCCTTTCCAGAACGAACACTAGATCGACAGATGAAAACAATGTGAGTTTCTTTATTTGCAGAATCTAAAAAGAGGTCGAGATCAGGCCCTAGAGTAATAAGTTTTGTACCTTCTATATGGCCCAGTTCGCCTGTATACTCTTCAGGCATTCTTACATCTATGAGAGTAACATCATCCAAGACTAATAAGTCATTCGGTTTTATAGTGGGAATTCCGTCTTTCATAAAAGATTTAAATTTCATAAGTACTCCTAAAGTTTTCCTGATTTTAATTCTATACTTAAGGGGAGTTTCAAATAAGATTTTCCATTTTCTTCTAGGTCAGGGAGATGTCCTGCGGCAATGTTTACTTGGATGCTTGGTAAAAGTAGGCGAGGAGCTTTTAAGGTTTTATCTTTTGTCGTTCTAAAATCTACGTATTCCCTTTCGCTTGTCTCAATTTTTAACTGAATGTTCGAACTCTTACTTTCTCCAATTGTCGTTTGGTATTTCATTTCACGACCACCAGGAGAGTAGTCATGACCGACAAATACTTTAGTTGTATCTGGCAGTGAATAAAGTATCTCTGAAACTGATTTATAAAGATCTTTTGCGCTACCTTTAGGGAAATCACACCGTCCTGTACCATAGTCTGGCATAAAAAGTGCATCACCCACAAAAACATTTCCTCCAAATTGATAGCTCATACAGGCAGGAGTATGGCCTGGAGTCGGAAGAGCTCTCATCTTTAAACTACCAAAGTCGACTTCTTCAAAATCTTTGAACAGTCTATCAAATTGAGATCCGTCTGTTTTAAGATTTGGCAAATTAAAATGACCCCTAAAAACTTCTTGGACGACTTTAATCTTTTCACCTATCCCAAGAATTGCTTCCGGAAATATTTGCTTTAGAATTTGAGAACTGGATAAATGATCTGCATGAGCATGGGTTTCCAAAATCGCCCTTACTTTCAAATGATTATCCGATATGTACTTTAGTACTTCTTGAATGCTTTGATCTCTTACCCTCCCGGAAGGAGGATCAAAATCCAAGACTGGATCAATGATCACTGAGTCTTTTGTTGATTCGTCACTAACGATATAAGTAAGTGTAAAGGTATCTGAATCGAAAAAGTGTTGAATTTTCATAAAACTCCATTTGTTGAGTTAGTGCTATTTTATAATGAATTATTTGTTTATTCAATTGATTATTTGAATAAAGGGTATTATCCTAAGTCTTAGGAGATCTCATGGATAATAAAAT
>CANHIY010000130.1 GCA_947461175.1 Bacteriovoracaceae bacterium | reverse complement strand
TGTAGGCATATTTTATCTTATCGCGATCTCATCCTTAGTTGGTGTAAGTGTCTTCCTGGGTGGATATGCTTCAAACTCAAAATGGTCCATGCTTGGGGGAATGAGGGGAGCATCTCAAATCATTTCTTACGAAATTCCTGTAACCATTTCCATTCTATCTATAACACTTTTAGCCGGGGGAATGAGTTTTGGAACAATCCTAGGACAACAAGAGGGCGCACCAATTCATTGGTTTATATTTCATAACCCTTTTGCATTTATAGCCTTTTTTGTTTATTTCGTAGGGGCGCTGGCAGAAACAAACAGAGCACCATTTGATTTACCTGAAGCAGAGTCAGAGTTGGTTTCTGGATATCATACAGAGTACACTGGCATGCGTTTTGGTTTTTTTGCCCTCGCTGAATATATTGAGGTTTTTGTCGTTTGTGGGGTTGGAGCTGCCTTGTTTTTGGGTGGAGGAAATCTTCCTTTTAATATCAAATTTGATATTATTCCTCTTCAGCTTGTTCAAGTTGGCATTTTTATGACAAAAGCCCTCCTTCTTTATTATGTCGTCATTTGGGTAAGATGGACATTTCCTCGTTTGAGGGTTGATCAACTTATGTCCATTTGTTGGAAGTACCTCACTCCTATTGCCATATTTAATCTAGTTGGAAATGCAGTTTGGGTTGTTGTATTTCATGGAAAATCAATTGCTGATCTCCTTTTTGGTGGTCATTAATTAAGGAATTACCAATGTTTGTTCAAATTCTCTTTATTTTATCTGCTTTACTTACAGTGGGATGTGCTATCGCCGTAGCTGTTACGAAAAACATCATGCATTCATGTATTTTCCTTTTAGGTTCTCTTATTGGAATAGCAGGTTTGTATGCAACACTTGGAGCTGACTTCGTTGCTGTCACTCAAATTATGGTTTATGTAGGTGGCATTGTGATCCTGATGCTTTTTGCCGTGATGCTTACAGGTGGAAAAGATTTCGCTTCACGTGCTCAAAATCTTCTTGGTCTTGCTCCCTCCATGGGTAACAAGTGGACTTATGCAGCTGGTTTGTTTGTTGGTCTTGTTTTTTTTCTTACGAACCTCAAGCTTATTTTAAATATTTCAGAATTCTTTCCAGATAAGAAATTTGGAAATGAATTTCCATCAACTGTGACTCAAATTGGTCACCTGTTGGTTAAAGATCATGTTTTAGCTTTTGAACTTTCTTCAGTTTTACTTTTAGGGGCTCTTGT
The DNA here is from genome assembly GCA_947461175.1 of Bacteriovoracaceae bacterium. GTDB lineage: Bacteria > Bdellovibrionota > Bacteriovoracia > Bacteriovoracales > Bacteriovoracaceae > Peredibacter. The sequence goes on along the minus strand of CANHIY010000130.1, from coordinate 6,914 downwards.
TGGTGCAGCAATTATTGCTCGTCCAAGAAAGCAATAATCGGATAAATAATATGATGAGCTTAACTTCTTACTTATTAATTTCATTAGTCCTCTTTATCGTTGGTTTAGTGGTGATGATTTCTAGAAAAAACATCGTTGCTATACTTTTGGGAATAGAGCTGATTCTTAATGCTGCCTCCCTAAATTTTGTTGCTTATTCTAGGTATGTCACCAATAACTTGGATGGCCACATTTTTAGCTTGTTTATCATTGTGGTCGCTGCAGCTGAGGCAGCCGTAGGTCTCGCTATAGTGATACGCTTCTTCCAAATAAAAGAAACCATTCACATTGATGAAGCCACTCAATTAAGAAACTAAGGGTTGAATATGGAATATACAGTTGGAAGTGTTGCACCGATTTTTCTTGCCCCTGTCATTGCATTTATTATTAATGCTTTTTTAGGAAGGAAGCTTCCCCGCCAAGGCGACTGGTTGGCCACTTTAAGTATTTTTATTTCTTTTATATTTTCAGCAAAGATTTTTAGCGACTTCGTATTCGGGAAGTTTGCTACGGATTATTTTGTTCATAAAACATTCACATGGTTTGACCTTTCTTATGGATCTAATATTTGGAAAGTAGACATGGGTGTATACATTGATAACATGGCGGCAATCATGCTTCTTATGGTGTCAGGTGTAGCATTTTTGATTCATCTGTTTTCCACATGGTACATGGACCATGACGAAAAACATGGAAGGTTTTTTGTCTTTCTCCCTCTTTTCACCTCAGCCATGTTGGGTTTAGTCCTTTCGGATAATTTATTCTCTCTTTTTATTTTTTGGGAAATCATGGGTTTCTGCTCATATTCTTTAATTGGTATTTACAATAAGAAAGAAAAAGCAGGAGATGCTTCTCTTAAAGCATTCATGACGACTAGAGTAGGAGACGTTTTTCTTTTACTAGGAATGGTTGCTATTTGGATGGTTATCGGGTCTGTGTCTTATGTTGATATTTATGCTGCGATAGCTGAAGGTAAATTTGCTGGTCAGACTGTCATCGGAATTTCTCTAGCTACCTTTTCAGGCCTATGCATTTTTCTCGGAGGTATGGGTAAATCTGCTCAGTTTCCATTACACGTATGGCTTCCTGATGCAATGATGGGACCAACACCAGGTTCAGCCCTTATTCATGCTGCAACCATGGTGGCTGCTGGAGTTTACCTTTCACTTCGAATGTACCCCTTGATGGTCCTTGGTGATTTAACATGGTTCATCGCTGTTATCGGGGCTTTGACTGCTTTTATTGCAGCAACTATTGCTCTTGTTCAATCAGATATAAAAGCGGTTCTGGCGTTTTCAACTATTTCACAACTTGGTTACATGATGATTGGAGTTGGGGTCGGATCCTACAATGCTGCTTTCATGCATTTAATCACACATGCTATTTTTAAGGCTTGTTTGTTTTTATCAGCGGGATCAGTCATCCACTCTATTCATGAACAAGAAATGCCAAAAATGGGTGGTTTAAGAAAGTATCTACCTTATACCCATTTTGCCATGATGTGCTGTACCCTCGCTATCGCTGGGATCCCTTTCTTTTCAGGTTTTGTTTCTAAAGATCGTATCCTTGGAGATGCATTATATTATGGTTTTATGGCCGGACAGAACCCGCTACTTGCTATCGTGCCTATTCTTGGGTTTGCGGGAGCTGGTCTTACGGCTTTTTATATGTTTAGGATGATGTTTTTAACTTTTTACGGTGAAAACCGCATGTCACATCATCATGATGATCATCACCACCATGGGCATGATGACCACCACGCTCATGAAATTCACCATGAGCATCTAAGTGCTCGTCAGAACGTTCCACTCCTTATCCTTTCCGTTTTTACATTAGGTTTTTGGTTTGCAGGAACACTTACTGGTCAAAGTTTTGGAAAAGTATTTGGTGATAAGACGGAGTGGTTCAAAATTTTAGTAGAGGCGCCTAAGGTAGAGAAGTTTATCAATCATAGCCGTGAAAATTTTAGCTCCATTGATACAAAAGGAAATGTTGAACTTCCTAAAGCAGTTTACGAACATCAGACCGGTTATGCTGGACCTAATCCTGATGAGCATAAAATTCATACTGCTCATACAATCGGTGCCATTGCTTCAATCATCATTGCCTTCTCTGGAGTCTTTCTGGCTTTCTTGATGTACATAAAAAAGTCAGTGAAGCCTTTTGCTGATACATTTGCTTCCTATACGACCACTCTGAAAAATCGCTATTACTTTGATAATTTATACGTAGACATTATTATCAAGAAAGGACTCCTCACATTAAACCGAGGCCTCTCATGGTTTGACATGGGAGTTTATGACAGATTTGCCGTAGATGGTTGGGCTACTGTTAACCGTTATCTCTTCAGGGCTTCAAAATGGATTGATAATGTAATCGTAGATGCTATTGGAGTTGATGGTACTGGTGTTGCAGTGAACTTATTTAATCTTGTTTTAAGAATTGTACAATCAGGAAAGATTCAGTTTTATTTCTTTGTGTTGATTACAGTGCTTGCTTCATATATTTGGACATTAAATATTTAAGTTATTTATAGAGAGAGGTTCTTTGTGAACGGAATTTTGAATTGGATTTTATGGTTACCGATCATTGGAATGTTAGGTGTTATTCTAACTCCAAAGGATCAAACAAAAACAATCAGGCTTGTGACTCTCGTCACCACCACTGCTACACTTTTGTTGTCAGTATTGTTGTATTTAAATTTTGATACAACCACTGCTGATATGCAGTTTGTTGTGAAGGTACCTTGGATTGAACAATTCCATATCAATTATTTCCTGGGAATTGATGGCATCACGATGTTGATGACTTTTTTAAATGCTCTACTCTTCTTCATCTGTACTCTTTCTTCATGGACAATTGAAAAGAATGTAAAGGCTTACTTTTCTTTACTTCTTATGCTTCAGTCCACTGTCTTCGGAGTATTTTTTGCACTCGATTTCTTCCTGTTTTATGTTTATTGGGAAGTAATGCTTCTTCCAATGTTTTTTCTCATCGGAATTTGGGGTGGAGAAAACAGAGAGTATGCGGCGATTAAGTTCTTCCTCTATACGTTTTTTGGATCCATTTTCATGTTGGTCGGTATTATTGCCCTTTACTATGCTTCAGGAAAAGGGATTGACTCTTTTAGTATTCTGGCACACCAGGGAGGCAAGTTTACTGAACTCACAGTAAGTGTTTTTGGTAAAACCTTCTCTTTTGAGCATATGTTCTTTTGGTTCATGTTTCTTGGTTTTGCTATTAAGGTTCCAGTGTTTCCTTTCCATACATGGCTTCCTCATGCTCACGTTCAGGCACCTACAGCTGTTTCTGTTATCCTCGCTGGGGTTTTACTTAAAATGGGAACCTACGGTTTCTTAAGGATTGCTTTCCCCATTTTCCCTCAAGCAGCTGTTGATTCAGCGGATATAATCGCGGTCTTAGGATTAATTTCTGTGATTTATGGTGCATTTTGTGCCATGGCTCAAGATGATGTTAAAAAGCTTGTTGCTTACTCATCTGTATCCCACATGGGTTTTGTTATGCTGGGTTTAGCTGCCATGACGACTCAGGGTATGAATGGTGCCGTTCTTCAGATGTTTAACCACGGGACTTCTACAGCGATGATGTTCTTACTCATTGGAATTCTTTATGAGCGCTCTCACCACCGCTGGATTGTTAAGCCTGATGGTTCTAAGGGATACGGCGGACTTTCAACAAAACTACCTAAATATACGACTGTATTTATAATTGGTATGTTTGCTTCTTTAGGTCTTCCTGGTCTTTCTGGTTTTATTTCTGAAGCCCTTATTTTCCTCGGAATTTATCAGCGTTTTACAACTATAACGGTCATTGCGGTCATTGGTCTTTTGATCGGAGCAGCTTACCTTCTTTGGATGTTTAAACGGATGTTCTTCGGTGAAGTTAACCCTGAGACTGAAGATTATGACGATATGAACGCCAGAGAAGTTTTTTACATGTTACCTCTCTGTGTTGCTGTGATAGTTTTTGGTATTTATCCAAGTCCACTTCTTGATGTGATGAAAGTATCAGTAGGTCAATTGGTTGATTTATTGGCGAAGTTTTAAGCGAGGTTCTTTGTGATTGACCAATTATTTGGTTTTTTAAGTTATTACGTACCTGAAATCATAAGCATCATTCTCATGACGACCCTGTTAGTCGCTGAGGCAGCTGTTAAAGATGACCAGGCACCACGTCTAAAAATTCATATTTTTACGCAAATAGTTCTTGGTGTTGTTTTGATGACATTGTTTATGAACCTAGATGAAAAGCCTCTTCATATTTTTCATAATGCAGTAACAATTGATCCCTTTAGTACTTTGGTCAAAATCATCATGACTCTGGGAACAATGGGAGCAATCTTTTTAAGTCATTCTTCAAAAGATATTTATCCAAACCTTAAGTCTGAATTTTCACTTATGGCAGTTGGTGTGCTGATTGGGGGAATGTTACTTGCTTCCGCAAACAATATGCTCACACTTTACCTCGGTATAGAAACTCTTTCCATCCTATCCTATGTCCTGAGCTCTCTAAAACGTGATGATTCCACTTCTACTGAAGCTGGTATGAAATATGCACTTTATGGTGGTTTGTCTGCGGGTATTGCCTTATTTGGAATGTCGCACCTTTATGGTGTATTTGGCTCTATTCAATTTGTTGACATGATCACGAGAGTTCAAGGTCTTCAGGGCTTAAATCTTGCTATAGTGATGATTTCATTTGTCATGTTCTTTGTTGGAATAGGTTACAAAATTTCACTTTTCCCTTTTCACATGTGGACCCCAGACGTCTATCAAGGCTCACCAATTCCAGTTACCTCATTTTTTGCGATTGTTCCAAAAATGGCAGGATTAGCAGCTTTGGTAAGAGTTTCTTTTGTATTTTTTTCTGAAGGTTCAGCTCTAAGTGTTTCCTGGATTGGTCTAGTTTTGGTCATTGCTGCCATGACTATGACAGTTGGAAATGTCACAGCCATTGGCCAAACATCAGTTAAGCGCCTTTTGGCGTTTTCTTCAATTGGACATGTCGGCATGATGATTTTAGGTGTGGTGGTCATGAATGAGGCCGGGGTTCAGGCGATTTTATTTTACGGTCTAGTTTATCTGTTTATGACGTTAATAGCTTTCTATGTCACATCTCATTTATCGGATATGTATGGTACAGACTCCTATGATGTATTCAGAGGGTTGATATACAAACACCCAGTAATGGCCATAATTATGGCATCAGTTTTGTTTTCTTTGGCAGGAATGCCACCTTTTTCAGGTTTTATCGCAAAGTTTAATATATTTTCTGTCGTTATTCAGAAAAAGCATTATGGGATTGCTCTTGTAGCAGCTATTAACTCTGTTATTGGACTTTATTATTACATGAAATTAGCAAAAACCATGATCTTTTCAAAACCACAAGGGGATGAGTTGGTCTTAGGATTTTCTGGCCTAAATCAAACAGTTATTATCCTACTTTTTATCCCAGTCCTTTTTCTTGGAGTATTTTGGGATTCGGCTATGTCTCTTGCAGGAAATGCATCCATTTTTATTAAGTAAGCATAATTTTCAGGGGAGCTAATTGCTCCCCTATTTATAGTTTTCCCGCCCCTAAATCTGATATTCCTTTATAATTATTAACATGACGAAATATCGTGTTCGATTATCTACTGGCCGAGTAATTGGTCCATTTGAAAAGAATCAGCTAATAGAGCTGAAGAGTAAAGGTCGCATTAAAGGAAACGAAGAAGCACAAATTTTTCCTACAGGAAGCTGGGAATCGATTTCTAATTTTAATCTTTTTGATGAACCTCACGAGTTATCAAGTGGAGAAAAACCTATTCAGGAACCTGATGGTAAAACATTTGTTATAAATATTGAGAAGCTCAGAAATAAAAAAAATGAAGATGGCTTGATTAAATATAATCAGGAACAAAATCATCCGTTGGAGTTACTAACAGAAACCATCCATTTAGCTAATGAGTTAAAAACGATCGAAAAAAAGATAGATGAAAAAAAAGAATTAAAGCCCCTTGAGCTTGACCTCGATGATCAAAAAGATATTGTTCAAAATAATCAAAAAGAGATGAATGAAGTGGTAGATGAGCCAATCGTTGAAGATACTGAAAAAACTCAGGTGATAAAAGTTAATCATCAACTTTTGATACAGGAATCAAAAGAAACGGAAAAAAAGATAGATGAACAGGTTCGTAAAATTAAGAAACAAGAACGCCAAAAAAAGAAAAAAATTGAAATTGAGAACTCATCAACGAGTCCTAAGAAAAACAGATTTTTATATTTTTTGGGATTAATTTTATTATCACTCGCTATTTTATTTCCAGATGAAGAAAAAAAAGATGTTGGTTTTAAACATCTTGAGCCGGTAATTGAGTTTCCTACTCCCTTTGATGTGGCAGATGAAAAAAAATCAAGTGATGATTTTCAAAAGGGGCAAACTTTATTTACGAAAGGAACTTACCCGGATCTAGTGAAGGCTGGAGAACATTTTAAAAAAAGTTATGAAAACAATATAGAAAATGAAGAAGCATTAAGCTTGATGTTTAGGGCTTATACTGAAGTTTTAAAAAGTTCATCATCCAGGGAAAAGGATGCACAAGGTATTTTTGATTTAGTCAAAAGCAAGAAAACAAGCTTCATCCAGAATCCAAATGGAGTTATAGGATTAAACCAATTCTATAATGCCATAAATAAGCCGGATGCAGCGGTTGATGTGATAGAAAAGTATCTCAAGCTAAAGCCTCAAGAGATTACACAAGATTTATTTGCCATTTACCTTCAAAGTCTTATCTCAGTGGGAAAAATAGCAAAGTCACGACAGTTTTATGATGCACTTTTGAAAGCAACTGAAAAAAATAGATACACCTACCA
>CANHIY010000129.1 GCA_947461175.1 Bacteriovoracaceae bacterium | reverse complement strand
TCAAACCTCATGAATTATTTAAACATGGGGGAAGTGGCCCACACTGCCCTGGAAGATGCAAAGAATACAGCAATCATGTATTTAAAGCTTATTGATAAATTCGGTTTAAAATAAAATAAATTACTTTTCAGATTTTGAAAGATAAAGGGCCGGATTTTTAACTTTGTTTTTCACTCTGATTTCAAAATGCAGGTGAGGTCCCGTTGAGCGACCGGTATTCCCAATTTCTGCAATGACTTCTCCCTTCTTGACCCTATCGCCTTTTTCGACTTTATTTTTTCTGTTATGAGCGTAAACCGTAAAAATATCTTCTCCATGGGCTATCACGATCATGTTCCCATAACCCCTGATCCCATTGTCTGAGTAAATCACCACACCCTCATCAACAGAAATGATGGGAGTTCCTCGTGGAGCGGGTATATCAATTCCGTCGTGATGTTTTCTTCCCCGGGGCCCAAAACTTGAGGAGACCCGATAAAAATGAGGTACGGGCCACAAAAACCGCCCTTTACCTAAACTTGAATAATCTTCAATAACATAAGTATCACGCAGGAAATAAGCAATCCCAATTTTTGAGGGAATAAAAACCCACTCCTTACCCTGAAGAGATTTTTCAGAATTATGAAGGCGGATTTCATCTAAGGTGACACCATGGGTTTTTGAAATCTTCTTTAACTGATGAGGAGTTTCAACGTATACGTATTTCCCACTCTTCATAGAAGAGCATCCAAAAAGAGTGAGAAATAAAAATAAACTAAGTAAAAAATTTTGCATTAAGTTTCTCTACACTGGAACTCAACTGAGCATAGTTTTTATCACACCGGTCGATAAGAGCGTGGGGGGTAATCGCCACATACCCATCCTTCAAGGCCTGACAATCTGATTCAGGGTGATCATTAAAACCTTCATAATGACCTGCTATCCAAAAATACTCCCTGTTTCTTGCATCCATTCTAGCATGAATTTCTTCAGAATATTGCCTGAATCCAATTTCAGTTAATTTACACCCTTTAATTTCTTCCATGGGAAGATTGGGAACATTGATATTTAGTAACGTATAAGGCGGGCATCCATGGTGGAGTCCTGCCTCAACACACCAGTTGATAAATGTGGCGGCCACCTTGTAGTGGTGCTCTTCATTAACAGCATTAAAAACCAAACTCACAGCAATGGAAGGAACTTTATGAAAGGCTGCCTCCCTTGCCGCAGCGATGGTTCCAGAATAATAGAGGTCCTGCCCGAGGTTTGCCCCTCGGTTGATCCCTGAAATCACGAGATCAGGACGACTCCCTTTCATCAGATGACCTAGTCCCATGAGAACACAGTCACCCGGAAATCCCGAACACCCATAAATATTTTTTTCCAAAAGCTCCAAGCGTAGAGGCCTATCAAGACTTAGGCTGTGGCCCGTGGTAGACCTCTCCTCAAGGGGAGCAATAATGGTTGTCTCATAGGAGGGGTTAAGTTCCTTAAATAAGCTCCTTATCCCCGGGGCCATGACCCCATCATCGTTAGAAAGAAGGATTTTCATTAATTTGTCTCCAAAAATTCATTTTTTTAATTTTCTCCAGATCAACCAAGCGGTAACTCTTCTCCACCTCAGGTCCCAGGTCAATACTTAATTTTAATTCATCCCTTAGATTCATCCCCTGGGCCTCTTCGAAACTTTGAGCGTGAATAAAAACATCCAGACCCATATCCTCTATAAGTTCCCAAAAGTGGGATTGAGTTTTGTAAAATTCCTGATCCTTAATCGGTAAAAAAACTCCCTTAAGATTTGGCAGTGTAAAAATAGCTTTCCAATCCCCTTGAGGTTGAAACATCCAATAAAAAGGGAGGGCCAGTTTTTGATAGAACCCAGGAGTTTGTGTGTCCCTGAAAATAAGACTGCACTGAGAGGAGTGGTTTTTCATCAAATCAAGAAAAGAAAGGATCACTTCCTGCCCATCATTTTCAAAGGTTAAAAAAACCTGATGGTCTTTTAACTCCTCTAAAAAAGAATTTAAGACTTTCATGGGGATTAAATTCAAGCTTCTCCCTCTTAGGTCAAAGGAGAACTCATTTATGCCCAAGTTCCTTAAGGTGTGAAAAGTTTCGGAGTCATAAACTCCGTGAATCAGTGGACGGTTCATCGGGCCATTATACTATGAATAACACCCATAAACTCCTGGCGGAAACTTGTTCCCACAGATTCTGGATGAAATTGATAGGATATCACGTGAGAAGAGCGGGTCATGAGGATTTCCTCATCTTGAATGAAGTTTTTAAAAACTCCAAAATTTTTACCTTCAATAGAAGGGACGGCCAGGGAGTTGTAGCGCTGAACAAAAATTCTTTTTTCTACTCCAAGCCACTGCCTCCAGTCTTGATCTAAAAGGAGTTCTATCTTTTGTCCATGGAGTGGCCTCTTGGATCTTACCACCTCCGCTCCCTGAAGACGCCAAAAGATCTGATGCCCCAGGCAGACTCCAAATAAAGGTCTCTTTTGATTCAACCACTCCTTCAGGAGAAAAAAAAGAGACTGGTAATCATCCGGATGTCCTGGACCAGGACCCAGGACCAAAAGGGAATTTCCTTCAGGATTTTTTTCATAATCTTTCCAGTTTACAACCTCCACGGAAAATCCCGCCAGGGATAACTCCTGGACCACGTTGTAGGAAAAACTATCCTCAAAATCTATGAAGGTGGCCCTCGTCATAATCTTTTTACCCCAAAGTAGTCATTCCTGTAGCGTTCAAAATTATCATCTCCAAAATTAAAAAGAATGTTAAAGGAGTATCTTGAATCCACAATAGATCTTCTGTAGTTGAGGCTAAAGATCCAGCAGTTATTATGAGGCATAATATCCAATGAATAAATCGTGCGGATGTCTTTTTTGGCCTCTAAGTCCATATCCTTCACAAGCCCTAGACCCAACACATCAGTGGGCCTCACCTGCCCTCCAAATCTCAGAGAACTCAAGGTAGAAGAGGCAAAAGAGTTGTAACTATAGCTTGAAAAAAAATTCAGGTACTCAAAACGCCGGGTAAAGTTTAGATTAAAAATATTTTGCTTATCCTGATGGAAGTAATACTCCTGTAGTCCAAGAAACCACTTCTGACTTGAGTATCCAGCCTCAATCATGAGCCGGGTGAGCCTCTCATTAAAATCTTCATACTCTCTCTCTTCCAAAAGATAGCCTTGAGAAATATTAAACCAACCAATTTTTGAATAGGTAAAATTATCTTTTAGGTATTTATCATCCACCAGAAAGCTAAATGACCTGGGGGACTTTCTAATAAGAGTGTTATTCCATTGAAGCTCCAGTGTGTTCTGTGGAGGAATAATGGTTCTTGTGGTATTGGCCCCGAAGAGAAACTGCTGAGAACGGATGGCGTCCTCGTAATCAAATTGCCCGGACTGGTTGGTGATTTGCTCTAAAAACCTCTGATTACCGTACTCTTCTTCTGAGGCCATAAAGTGATGGATAAATTTAAAATCCTGAGAATGCCTATAGCTATTTCTCACTTGAACAATATTTTCTTTGGACAATTCAGACTCAAAATCAGGAAGTTTTCCCACGAGTCGTTGTGTTTTTTCAGCTTTTTGAATGGGACTCAGTCCCTGCTCCCGAGATTCCCGAAGGCGTCTTAGCTCAGATTCTGAAATATATTTTAGGGGAATTTTTTCTTCGTAAGCGAGACCAAAGATTTTATCCATGGTAAAGCTCACCTCAGTCTTCACAAGACCTGCATATTTTCCCGCCATGGGTTCATTGGAATCCAAAAAATCATAAGTCTGCTGATCAAAAACGTAACTCGACTTAAGACCCACGGGCCCCCAATTAAAAAAGTGCCAAAAGAGATAAGGCTTTAGCGACAAACGGTCCACATTCCTTAGGTAAAGATCCTCATCCTCTTTGACCTGCCGAAACCTCGTCAGAGATCCGTCTGCACCTAGGGCAATATGTTGAAAAAAAGGTGTTTGAGACTGAAGAATCGAATAAGGAGTCGAATTAAGAGAAACTCTCGGCATAACCTGCACATAAGAGCGGTCAAATTCAGTCGGGTCAGAAAAAAGTTGGTTACGAAGATAATCTCCCTCTACATTGAGGGAAAAAAGCTCTTGGCGCCAATTTATAAATCCCTTAAATCCAAAATCTGAACTATTGGTTTTTGGATCCGTATACTGAGGATAATCCCGAACAAAATCCAGATCCCTCAAGGCCGTATAACGAAAATGTGAGGATAAATCCGCCGACCAGAACTGATGGGTTTCAATCTCAGTAAAATAGCGAAAATAATGATCACCAGAAAGATCGAGACCACTTTTACCAGGAAAATAAATGGTATCATTGACCACACGGGAATTCACTTCGAGCCAACTCATTTCAGAAAAGCGTTGCCGGAACTGAACATCCCCCCCATACCCACGCTTGGCCCAAAAAGTTGGACTAAGAGTTAAGTCCTTGTAGTCATCAATGGCCCAAAAAAAAGGTTGCTCAAAAGAGAGCCCTTCACCTGTGCGCTGGGAGAGCCTTGGGATCAAGATCCCAGTTTCTCTTTTAGATAAAACTGGAATCACAATGTAAGGGATGTATAAAACATCCACGCCCTTAACTTTAAAAAGACCATGCTTTATCTGAACGTACTTTCCCACAAAAAGCCTCATATGACTTCCGTAAACGGCCCAGGATTCCGTACAATCCTTACAAGTGGTAAATTCTGACTCTTTAGCAATATATTCATTTTGGCCCACACGGATGAGCTCCGTGGCCACAAGATTAAAATCAGAAGTGAGGATGCGGGCATTTTTAATGTGGGCCACCCCTGTCGCCACATTATAGTCCACGTGGGAGCCATAAAGGGTCATGTCTTTTGTAATGATCCGGACGTTCCCCTCAACTTTAATCATCATGGTGTCTTGATCCAAAGAGGCAAGCTCACCATAAATGGTATCTTTCTGGCTAATGATCACCACATTTCCTATGGCCTCAAAGTAGCGTCCATTATTTTTTCTAAAGGCCTTGTCAGAGAAGACTGAAACTTTATCCCCTAAGGTGAGCTGAGGACTATTGGCGGCAAAAGATGGATTTAATGTGGCCAAGAAAGTAATAAGAGCCAATAACCAGAATCCGCTGGTTTTTATGCTGACCTTGTACATAGTCCGTAATATTTTGAACAAACTCTAACCTTTCTTTTTCTGCCACACTCTTGATGTCCTCTAGTGGCGCAGCCTTAGGGTGATTAAAAACAGTCATAACGACTTTTCCCAACTTTGCTTCTTTGAGCATTTTCATCATCACGGTCAAATCCTGATGACTTCTTTTAGAGAACGCAGCGACGACGGCATCAAAAGGTGGTTTCTTAAAATTATAAGTCCCAGACTGTAAAAATTGAATAAGTTTTCTTAATCCATCCACATTATGAGAACCAAAAAAAATCCACTCATGCTCAGCTTGAAAAACCTCTCCCCTGTGCTCCAAAGAACAAACAGCTTTAGTCCACTCCTCTGGATGAAAACTTTTCTCTAAGAGGAAACAATATGCTGCGCCAGCTAATGTGTGATTTCTGAGAGAAAATTCATAAGGAGGAAGGCTCACCAACTTTTTTAACGCCACAAGATCTGAACCCACTTGACCTGAAATGATCTGGGCCCTCTCCAAAAGATAATCATTCTCTAAAAAATGAATCAGTGTACTCTTCTTTCTTAATGTCCCCAGTTTCTCTGAGAGAATTTGATCATACCTCTTACCAAGAATTTCCTGATGATCCCTGGAAATTGAAGGCAGGAGGACCACATCAGCATCAAACACATTCACAGCATCAAGACGCCCTCCAAGGCCCACCTCCAAAAGAAGAAATTCTGGAGGTGATTGAGAGGCCCAGTTACAAAAAACAAAAAATAAAAACTCATAAAACGAAAGCTCACACCCCATCTTAAGCACTTTCTCATGACAGGAAAAAATCAACTCTACAAGTTTTCCATGGGGAATCTCCCCCAATTCATCTCTAAACCTCTCAGTGATTCTTTCAATATGAGGAGAGGTCCAGACAAAATGAGTATGATCTTCCAAAAGTTTTGAAAGCCTAAGGGTTGTTTCCCCTTTTCCATTGGTTCCAGCGATAATAACAATTTTTGATTGAGAAAATGAGGGTATAAGTTCCGTTAAAACGAACCGAATCCTCTCTAAACCAGGCCTCATTTGTTCCTGGCCGTAGTGAGTCACGAGCCACTGAGTGAGGTCAATGGATTCCATCAGGAAGAAAACATCTCAATAAAAAAACTTAATTCTTTTTTAAGATCCCTTCGGTGAACAATCCGGTCGATGAACCCATGATCCTTTAAAAACTCTGAGCGCTGAAACCCTTCAGGAAGAGTTTGACGGATAGACTGCTCAATCACTCTTGGGCCAGCAAAACCAATAAGGGCCTTGGGCTCAGCAAGGTTAAGATCTCCTAGCATGGCAAAGCTTGCGGCGACACCACCAGTGGTGGGATCCGTGAGAAGAGAAATATAGGGAATGCCCGCGGCCTTCAACCTGGACCTTGAGGCAGAGGTTTTTGCCATCTGCATGAGTGATAAAATCCCTTCCTGCATGCGGGCACCTCCGGAACAGGAAACAACGATCACTGGAATTTTTTTTTCAAATCCAATATCCATAGCAAGGGCAATTTTCTCCCCTGTCACAACTCCCATGGAGCCCCCCATGAACCTAAAATCCATCACCGCCAAGGCCACAGGTTTTCCGTTAATAGAGGCCGTACCACAAACAGTAGTATCTTTAATTCCCGTGGACTTAATGGCATTCTGAAGACGCTCAACGTAGGGCATTTTGTCTTTAAAATCTAAAGGATTATTTGACATCAAGTCAGGACTAATTTCTTCAAAACTATTCTCATCTGTCATGAGTGAAATCCTCTCATAGGCAGAAATCCGGTAGTGGCAATCACAGAGAGGACAGACATTTAAGTTATCCTGAAGCTTATCGGTCTGAAGAATTTCCCCACACTCGTGGCATTTTTTCCACAACCCAACAGGAGTATTGGTCACGACTTTTTTGATATTTTTTAATTTGGGGTTTTTAACCTGATGAAACCAGCCCATAGAAGCCCTTTAAAGGTGTTAGAATTTTTTTAAATAACCACCAAAAAATACCAAATCAGGTAAACACTTACAATTTCATTCTCAAAACTCATCAAGGCGTCACTTTAAATTCCTGACAAGACGCAAGAATTACAAAGCGCTAAAATTTGAAGAGACTATATCGGCCATAGTGGTAAAGGGAAAAGTAAACATCTGATTAAGATTTGCTTTATTCCATTGAGTCCAACTGCCACTGTTATAGTTTGAGTAGAAAGTACTTATCCTAGATTGGAAATTCCCCACATCCAAACCGTTAAGGCTATCTCCATCCCCTACGCACCTACTTCCATCCACAAGAATGTTTCCCGTAAGAGAATCTACACAGGCCTCATAGGAGACCTGAGGTATAACACCACTTTTTCGAAGACTTACAGAAATGTCTGAACCAGTTTGAGGTCGACCTGCAAGAATGTATCTTGTTCCAGAATCATCAGTTCCTGAAGCACCTCCAGTTCCTGAATAGCCTGCTACCATGGCCTCATCATTTGTTTCATCAAAATAAATTCTATAAAGCTCTATCCCTCCATTTAAGGAGTAATCCGATATCCAGACATACTGGGCCCTTAAGACATTCGTGTTCTTATTTATCTCTACATAAGAGCGGCTTCTTCCCTGACTGGCATCTTCCCCTGAGGCTATCCTTAAAACCGAAGAATTATTTGTAACCCAGTAGTCCTGATTAAAAATATCAAAAGAAAACTTCCGCTCAAAAGTGGTTCCACTTGAAGCCGTTACAGTAATATTAACAACCTGATTATCGGGAATCACGGACGTATCAATCCCGCAAGTAGAGGTCATGGAGGATTTAAGAGAAGGAGAAAAGGTGAAGGAATAGGTTCCAGCATCTACATACCCCTCACTTGAAATAGTCTCTCCCTGAGCGGCCATGCCCACTCCGATAGCACAAAAAATCATAAGATCATTATTCATCCTGGTAAAAGGATTCACTCCAGAGCCATTTCCATTCACAGCGGTCTCATCAAGGATAATCCCTAAATAATCCTTAGCAGAAATTTGAGTGGGAGAATTGGCAGTTGGATCATAAATCCCTGAACCACTTGCAGTGGTCCAAAGAGATCCAAATGAATCATTAATCCCAAGAATTTTCCTAATAACAGGAGCCTCCTGAGTGCCCCTATACATGAGCATGGAGCC
>CANHIY010000128.1 GCA_947461175.1 Bacteriovoracaceae bacterium | reverse complement strand
AAACACTTAAGGATACAAGACTCCTCTTAGTGCTTGAAAAACTTTTCAAAGATGCCAAAGATATCCGAACTCAGTATCTAATTGGAATTTCTCAAAAAACCTATGCCTCGCTCACCAGAAAACACCTCATTCAGAAGGCCAGGGCATCCCATGTGGTCGTGATAGGATCCGGGGCCCTGGCCGAGGACCTGATCAATCAGTTTAAAAAGAAGGCCAAGGTTTCCATTTGTGCGAGAAATATGGAGAGGGCCAGAGAATTACAATCCCTTCATGGCATTGAGCTCATCCCCTGGGAAGAGAGGATGAATCTTAAAAATAGTCCCTTTATAGCAAATACTGTGGGTACAAACTCCATTATTTTCGGTGAAGATTTTTTTCATCACTGGAGTAAGCAAACTGATCGGTTGTTCGTGGACCTGGGCTCCCCTTCATCCATTAAAACTTCTTTAACCTATGAAGAAGGAATTGTTCGTCTAGAGGATATCTTTTTGGAAGGGGCCATCCTTCAAGATCATAAAGAAAAGCAAATTGCACTCGCTAAGGCGGCCATGGTGGGATTGACTTTAAAACGACAGGCACTTTTCGAAGAAAAATTCAACAAGACACCGGAGCTTATAGCTCCTCAAAGCGTCTCTCCTGTGAGATACATCTAGTCCTATGAAAACCTACAAAATCGGAACCCGAGGGTCACTTCTGGCAGTGACTCAATCTACTCTGGTCAAAAATCAGTTAGAACAATTATCTGGTGAAAAATTTGAACTAGTCCTGATCAAAACCCAGGGCGACCAGATAACCAACAAGCCTTTGTGGCAACTGGAAGGTAAGGATTTTTTTACCAAAGAGTTAGATGAGGCACTCCTTAAAGATGAAGTTGATTTAGTCATACATTCCTACAAGGACCTGGGGTCTATCCGACCGGACAGGATAAAACTTGCGGCCGTGACGGAGAGAAAATATGCCCATGATATTCTTCTCATTCCTCAAAAAAATATTAATAACCTCCAACACTGGAAGGGTGAGTTCGTTGTGGGCACTTCTTCTCCAAGAAGAATCGCTAACATCACCCGTTCCCTAAAAGCCTACCTGCCTGGCTCCCCAGAGATAAAATGTGAAACTCTTCGTGGAAACATCAACACCAGGATACAGAAATTAAAAAATGGTGACTACCACGCCATCACACTTGCCCTGGCCGGCATTGAAAGACTCGCCTCAGAGGAAAAGGCCCGTGAGGAATTAAGGGAGCTTCTTTTAGGGATGAATTATTTTGTTCTTCCTCAAAGTCTTTTTCCATCTGCCGCCTCCCAAGGGGCCCTAGGGATTGAGATCAGGGAAGGAAGGGATGACAACGATAAGCTTTTTAACATCCTCTCTCAACTTTCTCATTCAAAAACGGTTGAAGAAGTTACCAGGGAGAGAAAAAGTTTCCAGGAATACGGTGGAGGCTGTCACCTAGCGGTAGGGATAAATGTAAAAAAAATAACTGAAGGGCTCTTTCTCCATGTGAATTCCGGAGAGGTGGATGGAAGAAGAGTTGAAAAAAAATGGATCGAAGGGGTAAGCTTTCCGGCCCTCCCCTCCGGGAAAAAACTTTTTGTGGGACTTCCTTCAGGAAAACACAATCACATCATTTATGATGAGTACTTAAAAAAAACACCGGAAAAAAAATCCCTGGACTTAGGTGGTAAACATGTTTTTGTCACCTCAAGGTACTGTTTTGAAAGTCTCATGGCCTCCACTCCAGCTGAAGGCATCTGGGCCGCGGGCCCAAAGAGTGCCAGAGAGCTTGCGGCCCGGGGTTTTTGGGTGAATGGCTCAGCTGATGGACTTGGGACTGAGGATCTGATTTCTCTTCGGTCCTCTAAAGCACTCTCTCTTATGCACGAACATCTTCAAAAAGACTGGGTGGTGTTGACCCATGAAAAAGCAGCGTCTGATCTAGGGGAAGTGGTTGGCTGTTACCAGAGAGAAACTCGCAAGACTCCTCAGGAGTTTGAAACAAAATTAAAAGAGGCTTCTGCCTTTTTTTGGACAAGCTTTCCTCAGTACCAAGAGTACCTCGAGCGGTTTCCTTTTATAAAAAATGCCCATCATTTTTGTGGCATGGGTAAAACCTGGCAGGAATTTAAAAAAGAAAAAGTAAACGTATACCCCGTTGCCGACATGGATCATTATTATGATCTGGTAAGGAAGGATTCATGAATAATAAAGAACTTTTTGAAAAATCACTTAAATACGTACCTGGTGGGGTTCACTCTCCCGTTAGATCCTTTAAGGGTCTTCACACCACACCAAGATTTATCAACCGAGGCAAGGGTGCAAAGATTTGGGATGAAGAAAATAAAGAGTACATAGATTTTTGTATGAGTTTTGGCCCCCTGATTCATGGACATCAGGATCCAGAGATTAAAGAGGCCATCATTAAGGCCCTGGAGAACGGATGGACATTTGGGGCCTGTGAGAAATACTCCCTGGAACTTGCCGAGTACATCATTAATAAAATTTGCTTTATTGATCAGATCCGCTTCGTTAACTCAGGCACGGAGGCCGTGATGACGGCCGTGAGACTTGCCCGAGGGATCACTGGACGCTCGAAAATTATAAAATTTAATGGGTGTTATCATGGTCACCTTGATGCCATGTTGATTAAAGCTGGATCAGGTCTGGCAGGAACTGCCGAGGCGTCTTCCAAAGGGGTCACTGAAAAACAGGCAGGTGATACTCTTATCTGTGAACTAGGAAATCTAGAGGAAGTGGAAAAATGCTTTATGGACCATAAGGATCAGATTGCGGCCATTTTTATTGAACCACTCCCAGCGAATAACGGTCTGTTAGTTCAAACCAATGATTTTCTCAAAGGACTAAGAGACCTTTGTCATAAGCACAACTCACTTTTGGTATTTGACGAAGTCATCTCAGGATTTAGGATTGGTTTTGGAGGCATGGCCTGCAAAACCGGAATTCATCCAGACTTGGTGACTTACGGAAAAATTATTGGGGGAGGAATGCCGGTTGGTGCAGTGGCAGGGCCAAAAAAATACATGGAGTACCTTGCTCCCCTGGGGCCCGTTTATCAGGCCGGGACCTTATCCGGTAATCCTGTGGCCATGGCCGCAGGGCTCGTGAATTTAAAAAAATTAACTCCCACGGCCTACGAAAAGTTGGAGAAATTTTCTCACTCCCTGTCCCTTATCATGAAAGAATGGATGGAGAAAAATGGGTTTGAGGATTATCAAATGATTCGTTATGGGTCCTTATTCTGGCCCATCTCAACTCACCAAAAACTCTCTAACATCACAGAGCTTCCTAAAAATATGAATGAGCGCTTCTATCAATTGTTTGAAATCATGCTCAACAAAGGAGTTTATCTCGCGCCAAACGCCTATGAAGTTGGGTTTGTGAGTTTATCCCATGATGAGAAGATTCAGTCAGAACTTAAAGAGAGGCTATGGACGTAAACAAGACCCGCAGATGGTTCTATGCTCTCACACTCTTATGGGTCATCATGCTCCTGGGACTAGGGTCCTGGTGGCTGTATTTGGTTTTTAAACTTCACTCAACTCTTAGTTCTCTAAAAATTCCTGAACTTGATCCCCAGGGTCGTTTTTTAAACATGATGAAATGGGAGGGAAGCTTTTTCTTTCTTTTTCTGGTTCTTTTAGGAGTCTCTTTATTTGTGATGTATTTAAGAGACATGAGAAAGTCCAAGGCCATGCAGGCCTTTTTTTCTTCACTTTCCCACGAACTTAAAACACCCCTGGCAAGTATGCGTCTTCAGGCAGAAGTCATAAAAGATCTCATTGAAGATGAAACCCACTCCCACGATCAGCTCTCAAATCTTACCAAGCGCCTGATTGAAGACACCAACAAACTGGAGTCAGAACTGGAAAAAAGTCTCCAGCTCTCCCGCATTGAACAAGACGGCAGGATGACTCTTTCACCAGTGAGCCTCGAGAGGTTTTTAAGACGACAAATACAGAGGCTCGATTCACCCTTTGAAATTAAACTAGACTTTCCTTCTGAAGATGTTGAAATCATGGCCGATGAGCTCTCACTTAAGATGATTTTCAGGAATCTTTTTGAAAACACTCAAAGACACAACAAGAAGGCCCACTTGGTTCACATCTTTGTTAAGCGTCATGGGGATGATGTTGAAATTCTTTACGATGATTTTGGTGAGAAGTTCTCCGGTGATTTGTCTCACTTGGGAGAGCTTTTTTATAAATTTAATTCCACCAAGGGTTCAGGGATTGGTCTTTATTTGATTAAAAACCTGGTCCGTAAAATGAACGGAGAGTTTCAAATCCTAAACGAGGAAAGACTTCAGTTTAAACTTTTCTTCAAGACCTATTCAGGGGGAAGAGATGTTTAATCTCTCTATTTTACTTATTGAAGATGAGGAGAATCTTGGAGAAACACTTAGGGATTATCTTCGTGCTAAAAAATTCCTAGTTGAACTTGCGACCACTTGCAAAGAGGCCCGTGTTAAGTTTAGTGAATACAAACCTGCCATTGTCATCGTTGATATTGGTCTTCCGGATGGAGATGGAATTAGTCTTGCCAGAGAGTTTCGAAGTTTAAGAAAAGACTGTGTCCTCTTATTTTGTACCGCCTTAAATGATCCGGCCTTAAGGGTAGAAGGCCTTGAACTTGGTGCCGAAGATTATATTACAAAACCCTTTGAGTTAAAGGAACTAACCTTAAGACTTGATCGGATACTTAAATCAAGACAGCACAGTTTACAAAATCCTGATGAGTATTGTTTTGGCAAACTCACCTTCTGGCCCAAGAGATTTGAAATTAAGGACGCAAACGGAGTGGTGTCACCTTTGGGGCAGAAAGAATGTGCCATCCTGGAGTTACTTCTCGAAAAGAAAAATGAAGTGGTGGCGAGAGATTTCATGATTGAATCGATCTGGGGAGAAAATTCATTCCCAACAAATAGAACCATAGATAATTATATTGTTAAATTACGCAAATGGGCCGACTCTGACAAAGATAGATGGCTTCAGTTTATCTCGGTCAGGGGCATAGGATATAAATTAGAAATTAAAGGATCATAAATGAACATTTTTGAAAATCGTGGAACAAATCTTCCTGTTTGGTTCATGAGGCAAGCTGGAAGGTACCACTCACATTATCAGAATATAAAAAAGGATTCTGATTTTATGTCTATGTGTAAGAATCCAAAGATTGCCTGTGAAGTGACCTTGGGCCCCATTCAGGATTTTGGATTTAATGCCGCCATTCTTTTTTCTGACCTCCTTTTTCCTCTGGAGCAAATTGGCATGGGTCTCTCCTACCACTCGGGTCCTCCGACTCTTGAGTGGCACTTAGAATCCACAGAGGATCTGAAAAAACTCAACATCACGACTCCAGGTGAGGAGTTTTACAAGTTTCAAGGAGAGGCCTGTCAGTTATTAAGACAAAAACTTCCCCCAGAAGTGACTCTTCTCGGTTTCGTAGGAGCTCCTTTTACCCTTTACACCTATGCGGTGGAAGGCTCCCATGCGGGAAATCTCGTCTCTGCTAAGAAGGGGTTATTTGACGGAAGGTTTGAAACTTTTTGTCATCTCCTCCTGCCTGAACTTCTTAAAGAAATGACCATGCAGGCAAAAAACGGGGCCAATGCCATCGCTCTTTTTGATACGGCCGCTGGTGAACTGTGCCCCTCTGATTATAGGGAATTTATTGTTCCTCAATTAAGTAAGCTCCTGGAAGACTTTAAAAAGCAGTGTCCCGAAACAAAAATCATCTATTACTCTAAACACACCCAGGCCTCATTCATCAAAACTATGGACCTGACTCACATCGATGTGATTGGAGTGGATTGGAGGTGTGACCTGGTTGAAATACAAAAGTTGCTACCATCAAATATATACATTCAGGGAAATATTGACCCTGCTTGGCTTCATCTTCCCTGGGAAATTCTTGAAACAAAAGTAAAAGATTACCTCCATGACCTCAGAGTGCGGGGATTAGATTTTAAAAGATGGATTACGGGACTTGGGCATGGGGTCCTGATAAAAACTCCTGAAGAAAATGTAAGAAGGGTTGTAAAACTCATTCAATCAGAGAAGTGTTCTCATCAATAAAATTAGTGATAGAGATAAAACCAAGAGGAAGAGATTTAAATCTTTTGATAGAGAAAAAAATCTTCCTCTCCAATACTTACTCCATAGGCCAGAAGATTTTGAAACATCATTCTTCTGGCATCTGGATCAAGAAGCTCATATAAATGATCCATTTTTTTTCCACTGGCCAAGTAGTTCAAGAGAGTGTCGTAACCAAGACCCCAAATAAGATGAGTCAGCATTAAGATTAACCAGTCTATCTTTTCAGATTTAATTTGGGAAAGCCTTAGAAGAATGACAATCTCATCGGGAATTTTGAAATTAAATGATTGAGGAGGATGACGTTGGGACTTGAGATTAACCATTTTTAAATAAAAACCCAAAAGAAATAATCTTGAATAACCATTTAAAGAATGATGTTGAAATTGATTCTCCAAAACCTTAACGTCCTCAATAAGTTCTGGTTGAGCTTTATGAGGAAACCTGCCATGAATCCATCTGTAAAAGTAAATACTGGCAAGACGGTCCCGAAAATTGGGCCAGCCTAAACCGGCCATGGTCTTTTCAAACCCGCGACCATCATCAAATTCTTTAAAAATCTTCTCCAATGAAAGATAAAGGGCCTTGTTTTTATTGATGCTTTCCAAAACAAGGGCAGAAGAATTTGCAACGGCCAGGTTAAGTTTTAGAAGGGAGCAAAATTCAGTGGGAAGGATGACGTGAGGTAAATCAAAAGTTTCCATGGCCTGACTAAATTAATCCACTTAAAAGGTTCATCTTATTAACTATTTAATCACGGATATGGACTTTCACCAAGGCTTTCTCAATAATTAAGGAATGAATCTTCCTGTTTATAAATTCATCAAACTTAAAAATAATTTTCATGATGACATTAACTCCATTTTTAAAACTGATTTAAATTTAAAATCACCGGTCGTTTTTAACCTCTCTGATTTAACTTATGAGATTACGGAACAAATCGTTAAATTCATTGAAACCTATTTTAAAGTACACAACCTTTCCCTTAAATTCCCCTACCCTGTTTACGTTATCAGTAAATATGAGTGGATCGTGTCTGAAATTTCTTTTTTTCAAAATGAAAAGGATCTTCCTCAATTTTTTTCAAAAAAAGACACGAAAATTAATCTTAAGGAATCCCAACTGGTTCTTAAAACAAAACTCCTGCAACAAGAGCTCGTAAGTGCAGACCCATCTTCATATGAGGAAAAAATAAAGAGCTATTCCAAAAAACATAAAGTTATCTATGAGCTTGAGGTAGAGCGACGTTCTTATCAGCAGATCCTGAATCATTTATTAAAAGAAACCCAGGAAGAATAATTCATGGATAAAAAGAAAAAAAATCTTCTAGAACATCATAGTGATTTAAAAGGGTTTGAGGATTTTATCAAAGAATCGCCCATAGCGGAAGGAACTACTCCAGGTAAAATTGCAGTCGGAGGTAATAAAAAAAACGAATCAAACTTCGAAAACTACACCTTTCTCACCAATGATGCTGAAAGAATTCATAAATTGAATGATTTATTGAAAGAAAAAATGGATTTCATGAACCGCTTTGATCAAAGTGAAAGGATTATCCAACGACAAAAAAACGATATTACGGAGATGAGAGATAAAATCTTTTTGATTTCGGATAGGGAAAAATCCCCCTACCGAAAGTCACTGGCAGAGGTGTTTGACACTTTTTTTATCTCCAAAAATCGTGAAACCTCTTCCTAATTCCTGAGATTATTAAGAAGGATAGGTCCCCCAATGTGTTTAAATTCCTCCTCCTCCATTCCATCAATTTCATAACCGTTTAACTGTTCTATGAAAATTTGATACAGGTATTTATTAAAACCAGGAACAGAATCAAGCCCAAACTTTTGTAAGAACAAAGAAACCTTCTCTCTTAAGATAGGATCTTCCTCACCCTTAATGAGATATTCTTCCCCGTGCTTTTTAAAATAATGATGATAAAAAGATTTTAGTTCAGCAATCGTTACTCCCATTTTTCCGGCATTCTCAGTTTCATAGTGGCCACCGACAAAGTTAATAAAACTGGAAATTATAATCGCCTCAAAATCAATGTTATCTAGCTCGTAATTTAAATAGAATTGATCATTCAAATGTCCGTTAGTTTTTAGTTTCTCAAGACTTCTAAAAAAAGTTTGAATAAAGGGTAAGGATTTCACAAACGTTTCCGTGGCCTCATTCCAAATTTTAAAGGCATGAAGGCTATTGATTTCTAGTGGTTTAGAACTGCCATCAAACTTATATCTTGCGACATCCTCTTCCGAGTTTTCTAAAAAACTGTTCCAGTACATACCTAAGAAGTAGGAAAAGTCATCCTTTTCAAAAGCCGTTTGAGATAAGGATTTATGGATATTTTT
>CANHIY010000127.1 GCA_947461175.1 Bacteriovoracaceae bacterium | reverse complement strand
TATATTATGTTACAATGTAACAATGGATCATCTTAGGGTTTATCTTCATGCCGCAGTTTGTGCTTGTCATATAAATTACAAGGAACAAGGGTTTCGTCAAAAGGATGTGCACTTTTTTTTCGATCTCTTATCTAATTTGATGGACTCACACCTAGGTCAAAAGTCTCAACTTCAAAACACTCAAGTTCAGCGCTTTATGAAACAACTTGTGGCCATACGGGTGTTAAAACAAAAGTCCGGACGAACTCCTGTCTATACCTGTCAGGATACGGGGCTTCTTTTCCTTATTGAAAAAGTCTCTCGCATCGAGGAAGAGGATGACCTGGAGTTATTCTTTTTTCAGTATCACCTTCTTGAAATTTACTTTGATCTTCTCTTTGAAACGCTTCTTCAAAAAAAACTTGAACTCCCCCACAGTCTCAAGATCGAGTTAAAGTATCTTCTTGACCGGGAAGTCCTCTGGGGTAAGCAGTATAAACGCATCCAAAAAAAAATAGATATGCTCAAACTTCGCTCCGATGAGGCCCAGCAGATGGAGAAGTTGGCATTAAAACTTTATGACCAGGGAAAATCTGAGGAGATTGTCATCAAGACCATTGAACACACTCTCCCCTATCAGCTCAATCATCAAATGAAAATGTCCTCTCTCTACGAAAAGCTTCTTCCAGGTATAAGAAAACGAGAACTAACCTCCCACACGAAAAAAAGAGTCGAGTCTTTGTGGCACCCGATGCTTAAATTTTATCTCGATTATCTAAATAGATTGGAGACGTTGAAAAAAGCTCATCTCTAATGAGGAATTTTGATGTAAATATTTTTGATAAAATACTCCGATGCTAGCGGAGTGGAGCTTCAAACTGGGGAGATAGTAAGAACGATCAAGGATCTTAAAGTTGGGTCCGAGACCATAAAGTCAGGAACAAAAGTT
Source organism: Bacteriovoracaceae bacterium (assembly GCA_947461175.1). Lineage (GTDB taxonomy): Bacteria > Bdellovibrionota > Bacteriovoracia > Bacteriovoracales > Bacteriovoracaceae > Peredibacter. The sequence continues at coordinate 7,560 of CANHIY010000127.1, read as the reverse complement.
AAAGGCATAAAACTTTTGAAAGAGACAGTTAATGGCCATGATATCTAAAGCCGGATTGATGGTTTTTGGATCCGTGTATTTAAAATGTACTGTGGTGAAGAAAGACTGACTTTTTGAGTTAGTTCATGGCTTTTTAATTTCTTTTCAATAAAGCCGAAAAAGCTCAAAAGGTTTTTTTCATGAAAAACATTCATTTTTTATTTTTATTTTTTGTTGGGCTCACTTTTTTAAGAAGTCACGTTGTTTTGGGGAATTCATCAGCTCAAAACTGTACATTTGATTTTTATGTGGGAGAGGGAAGTTATATTCAAAAGAAATTTGAAAAGATTAAGGGTAGAGGACAAAGTACAACTAACTGTGATGTGGCCTGCGGAGTGGGATGCTATGTGGGGGGCGAGGCAGGTTATAACATGGTTAATCTGGGAAAAGTGGTGGATTACATCAACACTTTTGTTGGCAACTGGAACTGGCAGCCAACAGAGGGGCTGTTGTTTGAAGAAGTCTATGATAAAGAGCTTAGAACAAAAATCTGGACCTATGGTCGTCCCTTGACACATTCAGAGATGATTTCTGATATCAATAATTATTTTGATGAAACGTATTCAAAGTTTAACATGAAGAAAAATCCCTCCTTTACGAAAGAGAAATTTTTAGAGGCCTATTTATGCGAACTTCAAAAGCCACCTCAGGAGTTTAATTTAAAAAACATCAGTCTTGGTCAATACAAGGACGAAAATGTTCGGAGCAAAATGAATGAAAAACTTAATGAAGTCAATCTCAAGGTCCGCCGCCTTCAATCCATAGGGTGGATGAACTTAGTTCAGGAAAAGTGGGTTGAGTTTTTATATTCGAGTTATAAAAAAATAAATGAAAAAAAAATGAAGGGATCCTCATGCCAGACTTCAAGCTTGAATTTCCATTGCCTTTGGTCTGAAGAAATTCATACATACAATCAGCAAACCTTAAATGAGAGGATGAGTGATGTTAAGGAAGGGGTTCAGTTTGGGGATCATTTTTATCAGTTTAAACTCAATCATGCTCTTATCCCAAATGACCCTGGATTTAGAAATTTTTTAAAAAACAATAACCTTTCCACTTATCCAAGAGACTTTTCCTGCAAGAAATCTGTTAAACTAAAAATGCTCTAAACTCTCATGGGGCACATTTAAAGACCACAACCTTCACAAAAATGGGGGAAGGGATTATCGGTCATTTGATTGCTGTGGCGAAATTTAATAACGTTGGTTTTTTTATTTTCCTCAGGGATTAATGGGTTAGCAAATTTCTACATCTTAAAATAAATATCACTTACGAGGCCAATTCATCTGCAATATCAACATCATTTGCTAAGATCTCTAGTAGTCTTGAAGCCGCCCCATCTGGAGTTCTCTGGCCTTGCTCCCATGCTCTCACTGTTGCAGGCCTTACGTTAAGAAGAGATGCAAAAACTGGCTGACTCATATGAAAAACTTCCTCACGAAGTCTTTTAATGGCCATCTTAGACCATTTCGGCGCTGGCCTTGATAGTTTGCGTGTCGTTTCTCTGCCCTTCAATTCCCCACGCTCAATCGCTGCGGCTTCTTTTAAACTTTTGAGTAGACCAGTGGCGATACTTTTCTTTTTCATTTTGATTCTCCTTTAATTGATGAGACGAGTGCCTTCAGGGCTTTTTTTTCATCACTTGTCAGGTCTTCGGCTTCATTTTTGTCGTAGAGATAAAGCAGATATGTTCGTTCACGATCTGGGAGGTCCAAATAAATGATTCTTAGCCCTCCACGTTTACCTTTCCCTCTGGAAGGATCTGCCATTCTAAACTTCTTGAGACCTCCCGTACCAGCAATAGTGCTACCAACAGATGGATTCTCTAGGATAGTATCCTGGATAGCTTTTAGGAGCTCAGCTCCACCAAGAGATTCAACTTTCTGAGTAAATGTAGGTGTTTCCCGGAATGTTCGCTTCATAATACATAGTATTATGTAATACTATGTATTATGCAAGAAAAAAAGAGGAACAGGGTAATCTGATTATTCCGAAAGGCCTAAAGTTAAAGAAAGGATACTTGCACACATACATGCTTTAACCTTTGTGTCAGACTTTGGTCTTTTATTTCTTTTTTTGTTGGTTTTACTTCTTTAAGAAGTCATCCTGTCCTCGGAAATTCATTAGTACCAATATCTGTAATGTTGCCTGTGGAGTGGGATGTTATTTAACCAGTGAGGCAGGCCGCAACATGCTTGAACTGGTGCGAGAAACAAATTTTTAGAGGCCTATTTATGCTAGCTTTAAAAAGAATGTAAAAGCTGATTTCACCCTGTGAGAGAGTCATATAATATTATCAAAGTTTAGAGTTAAATCTTTTTACATTTATAAAGGATCTGCCCTATCATTTTACTTTTTCTTTCCCACGGATCTGTTCATAAATAAAGACCCCAGTTGCTAAGGCGCCCGCTGAAAAAATAAGACCTGCATTTAAATCCTTCCTCGCTTTGGGTTCATTTTCTGAGACAGAGAGTTCCTGGAGCATCAAAAGCCCCATGGTCATGGTGATGGCACTGGCCACGGGGCCTGTGACAGGAAGACTTTTTGGTTCAAAGGGGGCCTCACTTTTAAAGACCACAACCTTTTCTTCTTCCAGAGTTTTTTCATTTATTTTTTGATTCATCTCTCCTAAGCGCTTAAGCGAGATGGGTTTAATAGAATCAATCACAAAAATGGGGGAAGAGGATTTTTCTTCCACTCCCTTCATAAGGTACTCAAAGTGGCCCGTCATCAGAGCCTCATCTCCTGGTTTAAGATCTTTAATAGTTTGAAGTAATTTTTGGTGGGAGAGTTTTATGTTAACTCTTGAGGTCTCTTTTCCTCTTGCTATTTTTATCTCCTTCCCCTGGGCCTTGATCCTTGCGATGAGTTTAATCTCTTCCTGTTGAGCGGAGGTTTTTATGGTGAAAAGACTCAAGATGATTAAGAAGGTGGTGATTTTTTTCATAAAAAATCTTAACGTTTTTCTTTTAAAGAGAGGCATGTTTGTGGTCACTCTCAGAACTGATTTGAATCAGGTCTTTAAGATTTCTTAGCGCTGCCAGCGTTTCTGGTAAAAAAGAGTCACTGACTTAGATAGGGATGTATTTAACGGGGACCCGAAAAGAGTCTGGTCATTGTAACTCAAAACCAGGGTCTCATTGGATTTAAAAAGATAGCTTAACAAGAGGGAGCTTGAAACAAAGTGCCTCTCTGTCCCTTGGGAAGAAGTGCTTCCTTGAACATCTGTGGGGGCCTCATAAAAGGCCTGAAAAAGTCCTCCTACACGCACACTTTTCCAGTTGTACCCACCACCCAAGGAGGAACTTCCCCCTGGGCCCGGAATCACAGTCCCTTTGGTCGTTTTGTTTGAAACTTTTTTAGGAAAAGAATAATGGGCCTCAAGATTTAAGTTCCCATCCCAGGGGCCAAAACTTTTAGTGAAGATGGTCCCCGCTCCAAGTCCCCAAAAGCCTCTTCCTCTGGCATCTAAACCACTTCCATCACTTGATTCATAAATGGATCTTCCAGTGGGTAAAATCACGGAAAGGTAGCCTATCCCTTTGGGTCTCAGGGGGTGATAGTCCCAGTCGGGAAGGTATTCAAAACCCATTTGCAGGGAAATATCTCCAAGGCCTTCTGATGTGCCTGCCTGGGCCCCCTCTCTGGTTCTTTTTTGAAAAGGAGCTGAGATGCCCCACTGGTAGCGGTCTTTAAAAATGTGGGCCCCTTCAATCTTATAAATCTCGGTTAAATCTTTTTCTTCTCGAAGCCGCCAGTCTCCATTGGTGAGAACATCGCTATGGATGAGGGAGTAGGTATAATTAAGGGATAACTGTGCCTTATCATCAGAAGTAATAATGGAAGGAATGGTAAAACCAGAACCACAACAAGGGGCCCCGAAACTTAAGTCTCCCCACAAAAGAAGAAGGAGATTAAATAAGAACTTTCTGGATTTTCTCTTCCACCACATGGGACCCACTCTTTAATTGATAATGTACATCCCACTCTCCGGTCATGATAAAGAAAACATCTTTTGCCCGGTAGCGTCCCACATCAACTCTCTCCATGGTAACCGGGGAGGAGCCGTGCCCCATACTGGGCATCCAAAGATGGATGAATGGTTCCTGGAGGGGGTCTATGAACCTTGTTTGATCTACGGAATCCACAAAAGTTAAACTTAAGACTCCGAAAGAACTCTCCGTGGGTTTTGTTATCCACTCAGTTTTTAGGCAGATTTTCTCGGATGAAAAAAAGTACCCACACTCGCCAGAGATGTCTTTGATGTCTCTATCTTCTTCCGTCACGTAATGGGGGTTCGCACAGGAGAGGGCGAGAAAAAAAAGGAGTGTTAACTTTAGTATTGGCCTAGTCTCTTGCAATTTGGCACCCCAGGACTCTACTTCTTGATTGTTGGATTTTTTTCCCTAAGAGATAATTTTTAAGAGTCACTTTCAAATAAAAACTATCTGCCTTTTCTGCTTCAGCTGACGAAGTGACTCCCCCTTGGTAGAGGATTTCGCCCTCGGGACTTATGAGATAGGCATGGGGAGTTATTAAGGCCTTCAAGTGGTTGGCCCACTCTAAGTTGTTATCTCCTATGACAGGAAAGGGAAGATTTTTTGATTGAAAGTAAACTTGGGCCTCTGTTTGAGATTCATTCTTGTTGGAGTGGATCCCTACGAACTTAAATTCGGGAAAATCAAGGGAGAGTTTTATGAGGTGGGGAATATGGGAATTTGAGCAGGGACAAGTACTTGAAACAAAAACCAACACCACCCCTTTTTTATGATCCCTCCACTCTATATCCAAAGATTCACCGGTTAAAAGGTTTATCCCCTTGAGGGGAGGCAGGGGTTTTGCAAAGCAGTAAGGTCCTAGAACCAGGAAAAAAAACGACCAAAAGAGTTTCATGCCCCCTACATACACTTTTTTTTTCAATTTTAGGAGTTCCAATTTAAGACTCTTAAAAGTTCAAAATTTTTGATATGGTTCTCAAATCTTTTTGGAGACGTTTATGAAATTTATTTATTTACTCTGCCTTCTTTTTTCTTTTATGACTTTTGCCCACAATGACCATGAGGGAAGCTGTTCCCAAAAGACTAAGGTCTGTGCAGTTTATCACTCAGATTCCCCCTTAACCACCAAGTCCGAGGGAAGGTTTGTTTTGTTTCTTAAGTCTCCCGAGGATAACCATGGGGTGGTTCTTAAAAAAATCGACCTCTGGATGCAGATGGGTCACCATGGACATGGATCCTCCCCCCTTCACATCACGGAAATCTCCTCTGGGGAGTATGACATCACCAAGGCCTATTTTGTCATGAAGGGAGTTTGGCACATTCGAGTGACCTACGCCTTTGATTCCCATGACCATGATGAAGACCATGATCACGATCATGAGGTGGAAGAAGAAACTCTTATGATTCCCGTGACCATCAAGGACTAAGGGAGAGGATGAAGGAGATTTTTTCGTGAATTTTTCCCACTCATTCTTGGGTTTCTTTATCCTCATCTCTCTTTCCTCTTGCCTTCAGGTGGATAAGGCCGCCAAAAGTTATTGCGAGAAAAAATATTTAAAAGACCTAAAAAAAAATGACCCTAACACTCCTCCTTTGGGCGCCAAGACTATGCCCAAAGAGGAAACGAAGTGTGAATTAGACCCAAAAAAAATTGTGACCGAGACCCATGAAGATAAGGCCTTTGTGGCCATGGGGTATTTACTTGGTGAGGGGCTAAGAAAGCTTGATTTAAGTGATAAAGACATCGCTTCCCTCTATAAGGGGATGTATTTGTCGGCAAAAAACCTCAAACCCGACATGGATGTGACAAAGTATCAGGGACAAATTCCGGATCTTTTTAAAAACCGCATGGAGAATCTTTCAAAAAAAGAATCTGAAAAAGGTTTAAAGTATAAAGAAAAATTTCTAAATGAAGAGGGAGGGCAGGAACTCTCCTCGGGTCTGTGCTACAAAGTCCTTAAAGAGGGCAGTGGTGTGACCCCAAAGCTTGATGATATTGTTGAGATTCACCTTGAGGGAAAACTTGTGAGTGGCGTGGTGTTTGACTCTACTCTTGAAGTTAACCGACCCAGAATCATCCCAGTTAACTCTGGAACAAAGGGCTGGATGGAGGCCCTTCTGACGATGAAAGAGGGGGGGAAATATAAGTTTGTGATTCCACCGGATCTTGCCCACGGGAAAGAGGGTCTTTCTCCCCATATACCGGGAAGTGCGACCTTAGTTTATGAAGTGGAACTTTTAAAAATTTCAAAATCAGATACGGCCAATAAATAACTCTCTCTTCTTCAGATTTTATTTCTTCCTAATTTAGGCCCAGGCGCTTAAGATTTTTTTCATCCTTTAAACTCCAAAGTGTGCCATCCACCAGGTAATGGTGGATGTTTAAAAAAATAGCAACTCCAGAAACCACCCTTCCCGTTGTTCCTTCAGGTATGTCATAAAAGTTTTTCTCAATGGCCCCAGGAATCCACATAAAGAGAAGTCCCCCCAGAATTCCAAAAAATCCCCATAATAAAAAAATAACAAAGGGATGATGATCTCTAATTTTTTGGGTGCGGTAATAAAAAGGAAAATACTGTAAAGCATGGAGAGTGGTCACAAAAAACCTCAAGGGGGAATGGATGAGTTTTGGAGAAAACCAAAGATAGAGTGCCAGAAGAGGAAGAAAGCTACTGATAACAAAGTAAAAACGTCCCTTGGATGGGGAAACTTTAATGAGGTAGAAGAGTGTGCCTATAAGTAATACAGAGGGAACCCAAATAGTTACTTCTTCAAGCCACTGAGGAAACGGGAGTGCTGGAAGGGGCATGTCGAAAACATCCCCGGTGACTTGATTTAAATGAAGAGAAATCCACCCCATGATTCCAATACTAAACCCACACAGGGTGAGAATACGTTTCAACTCTCTTCGGTTGATGGTTGAATCATCCAAAGACCAAAGAGAGGAACCTATTGACTGCATCAGAAAGTGATAAAAAAAATAGGCGAGACCCACTTGCCCCAAAATTTTAAGAAGATCCAAAGAATAAAAAATAGCAACGTATAAAAGAACCATTAAGATGGCGGGTAAAATCCAGGCAATGACTGGATACATATCACGGTTGCCCTCCTTGCCGTAGAAAAGATAGAAAGAGCTTATGATGTGGGGATAAGAGATCAAAACATTCAGGATTAGAAGATGGTGAGAAGTAAAGGTCAGTGGGCCCAGCATAAAGGAATGGAAAGTTATGCCCAAAAGAATAAGAAGAGTAAGAGCTCCCAAGAGGAACAAATCCATTTTTTTTGAAATGAGTCTTTTAAGTTTACCAGAATCTGATTTGTTCATAAGATAATATTACTTTAAATATTCCAAAGGGACTATCATGAGCTGGTTAGGTTTTCTTTTTCTATTACTTAATTTGTCTTTTGCCCAAACACCTCAAAAGACCATCCCAATGCCCTCACCAACCCCTCCACCTTCTCCAGTTGAAGTCATCGATCAAATTAATAAATATAGCCCTGAGGAGTTATCAAAACTCACCTT
>CANHIY010000126.1 GCA_947461175.1 Bacteriovoracaceae bacterium | reverse complement strand
TACTGCAATAGCATCCTGACCCACTCCTACCTTGCTTACAACAATGTCAATTGTTCCAAGGTCCACATGATTTACTCGCATATTCACAGTGGGCTCTTTAGCAGCCTTGGCCTGTACGACGTAATCAGTGATTTGATTCATGATTTCATTTGCATTTGATGATTTAATTTTACTCATATCAAAGACTTTAAATGGTGCCTGGGTGTCAATGTTTTGAGGAAGAGTTTTCTCGGCTTGAATTCCCAGGATGAACTGCTGAGAATTCATTGAACTTGATTCGATTGGTTTTAAATCGTTAGTTGTTTTAAGCTCTGAAACACCTCTATCAGGCATTATTTTCTTTTGTTCAACAGGTAGAGATTTTAAACCGTAAGGATTAGAAACCATCTTCTTGGAAAAAATATTTTTCTGAGCAATAAAATCTTCATTTGATAAAAGCTGTGGATCAACTTCAGCTTGAGTCAAATCAACAGCTGGATGCCTTTCCTGAGGTAACGACGAATGGATTAAGACAGGAGTTGAAACAGCTGCTGCCGTTTGTGGTGATTTAAGAAGTACGGCATCTAAATTTTCTGCTTTAACTACAGGAAGATCACTTTGAACTTGTCCGTATTTTAGTGCCTGAGTTTGATTTTTTAGCCCAGCTTTTGAAACAACCTCTGGGTCAACCTGAGGAGTTTTAAGTAAGACTTGCTCAGACTTAGAAATTGAATCATTTTGCGTAAGACTCAAAGAAGGAAGTAAAGATCCCTCTTGGTTTTCACTCTCAGTAACTAATTTCTGATTCTTTTTAGGTTCACCTGATTTTTGATTATTTTCCGTTGAACTTACAAGTTCGAGTTCAGCATGCTTTGTGCTCAAAGACTGTACAAGTGGAACTCCCGTTATTGGATCAGTGATCACTTGGGAAGTTTTAGGAGCCGTTAGCTTATCAACCTCTTTGGTCATTGCCGGATCAAAAACTTTTGGTGAAACAACTTCAGATTCACCATTAGGCTTAACCAGATTTGAGGGTAGCTCCATCAGCTTCTCAACTGAAACTTCTACCGGTTTAAATGGGGTCTCCGCTGCGTTCAATTGAGAATCAAGTTCGTTAGCAAATTCATTCATCTCAATGTTTTCTTTGCCATTAGGCTTAGAAGCCTTGAGATTAGAATGAACCTCTTTGCCAACGACCTTGGGACTTCCCTTGGGAGTCTCAATTGTTTTAGATTGTGGCACTTGTATCATGTGGTCCTTTCACTTTTTTTAGTGGTCCTATGAGAATTATTCCACAACACCTACATTCTTTTAAAGTGGGGCAATATCTTCCTTGGTCCTATGTTCTTTTTGTCATGAGATTTACGTTAACTGACAAAAACGATTTGTTTTTTTTACCAATATCTATCGAATTTGGAATTTCGAGAAAAATGAGTAGGGAGATAAGATGTGAAAAATTACTTTTTCATTAAAAGGTATTGCTTTTGAAGTTTGGCGGAAATTTCTTTATCCATGAAATTAAAAATTTTTGAGGCTTTTTTAGCATCCGTCATCTGAAGAATTTGAACTGCAATCTCTGGTTCCTGAACAGATAGAACCTCGGCTGCCTTGTCTGGCTTCATATTTGAAATCATCTCTACTAGCTGACCTATGCGTGATTTAGACTCATCATCATTCCTATTCATACATCCGATAATCTTTTTTTGTTTTTCAGCGAATTCGGCATATTTTTTGGTGATTTCATCACCTGAAACTTTAATCTCGTCTTGCTGTTTTTGAAGTTCCATCTCTTTAATCTTTAATTTCTCTTCCTTATCAAGAAGCTCTTTGGTGAGTTCGGAAACAGATTTCGTTTTGATGAGGTCAATTTTCTTTTTTACTTCTTCATTAACTTTTTTTAGAAATTCTTCTTCTGTATAGGTTTTTGCATCAATCGGAAGAGAAAATATAAAAGGTAAAATTAGAAAAGAAAACTTCCTCATCTATGCCTCGTCTTCATTGAAATTTAACCAGTTCCTGGTTTGCTCTTCCACTTTTTGATCCATATCTTTATTATAGGCCTTTCGGTACTCTTCAAAATCTTTTTGTTTCATATTTTCAAATATTTTAAGATCTCCACGTAACTGCGCCAATTCTATTTTTTTATCAGCAATGAGTCTTTGCTGTCGACTTTTGTTCTGATCCAGAAGCGCTATATTCTTTTCCTTTCCTTTAACAAGGATTGGAAACGTCTGTATCTCATGAGCAGAGATGCCTTTTGACAGTGAGTTTTCTTGAATTTCATAATATCTTGTGATTTCTTTTTTTTCTCGATCAATTTCGCTTTCTATTTTTTGTAACTGCATGTTTAGTCTACCTAGCTCAGACCTGCAATTTTCTTCCTTTAATTTTTTTAATTTTAATACTGCCTCTAGCCGAAAACTATACCGTTTCATAATTATCGAAGACCATATTCAGAGGAATTTTCAGCTTTTCTGGCAATTTCTAGCATCCGGTCGAACAACTCATCAATTGTAAAAGATTCTTCAATTTGTTGCTTAAGAAGACTTACTAGGTCATCGTAGATCACAATAGCCTTATCAACTTTAGCATTGGATCCTCGGGCATAAGCTCCTACTGTAATAAGATCTTCGGATTCTTTGTAGGAAGCCAAAAGATCCCTTAAATGGGATGCAACAATCTTGTGCTCCTTGGAGGTTACCTTTGGCATAACCCGCGAAATAGATGAGAGGACATCGATCGCCGGATAATGATTCTTCGCCGCCAATTGACGGGACAAAACGATGTGACCATCGGAAATTCCTCGAACTGCATCAGCAATAGGTTCATCCATATCACCCCCTTCAACGAGGACAGTATAAATTCCAGTAATAGAGCCGGAATTTTTTTTTGTCCCGGCACGTTCCATAAGTTTAGGAAGTTTTGCAAAGACTGAGGGAGTGTATCCTTTCTGACCTGGCGGTTCCCCGGATGAGAGGGCAATTTCTCGGTTTGCCATAGCAAAACGAGTGATCGAATCCATCATGAGAAGGATGTCTTGATTTTGATCTCTAAAATATTCTGCTATTGTTGTTGCCGTGTAGGCTGCTTTCATTCGTATGAGAGCTGAAGTATCAGAGGTCGCAACAACAACGACTGATCTTTTAATACCTTCTTCGCCAAGATCAGACTGAATAAATTCCAAGACCTCACGTCCTCGCTCTCCAATAAGTCCAATCACATTGATGTCTGCATTTGTGTTACGGGCAATCATTCCCATTAAGACTGACTTACCCACCCCCGATCCCGCCATAATAGCAAGACGCTGTCCCTTGCCTGCAGTAATGAAACAATTTATAGAATTTATTCCTGTATCAAGAGGTTCACGGATAGGAGGTCTGTCTAAAGGATTTATAGGAGTTCCAAAAATAGATCTTTTTTCAAAAGGCCCTTCTATGGGTCCCTTACCATCTAATGGTTGACCTTGAAAATCAATAACTCTTCCGAGCATATTGTGAGAAATATTAATTTCAGTAACTATGTCTTTGAGATAAATTTTGGTTTCAGAATTAATTCCTGAGATTTCATTATAAGGCATTACCATGCAGTGTTGACCTTGAATAGCAACGACTTCACCAAGTGAGCGCTCCCCATTTTCAGCAACAAACTCCACATTAGATCCAAGAATAGCCCGAGGAAGACTTGATTCAAAAACCATACCTCGAGATTTTAAAATCTTACCGATTTTTTCATAGGGTATACGGCTTTCAATATGACGAAGTAACCCTCCAAACTTGAACTCATCCATTAGCGTTCACTTGTTCAAAAATCTTATCAATATTGACGAAAACGCTCTCTAAAGATCCATCAATTAATCCGTTTTCCGTTTCAAGAATAATGCCTGGGTATTGAATTTCTGGAACAATTTCTATTCTAACATTTGAAAGTTGCCCAAGACGCTGTTCAACTTCTTTAATCACTTCCGGCATCTGATTAAAATTCTTTTTTCCAACCTTTACAATCAGATTCTTCCTGGCATTCATTTCAAGAATTAATTTTTCAAAGAGAGATTCTAAATAGACCTTTTGATCAATTTCCTTCAAAACGATCCATTTCGTAAATCTTTTTATAAATTCAAGAATTTCTGCTTTGTTTTGATTAAAAAGATGATTGATCTGTCCATTAACCTCGCCAATAATTTTTTCAAATTCTTCAATTTTTTCACTGATTGCATTTTTTAAATCGTCTTCTGATTTATTTTTTGCATCAACTCGTCCCTTCTCCAGTCCTTCTTGATAAGCCTCCTCGTAGGACTTTTCAAGACGACGGTTAACTTCTTTTTGAACTCTATCCTCGAAGTCATTTTTCTCTTGTCCTGAAAATCCCCGATGATCCCTTACGACATCATCGATTTTAAAATTATTTTGAGAGGCAAATGTTCTTTCAGTTCTTATTTGATCTTGCTGTCTTGTTGAAAGATTTCCTGACTGTTGAGTTAGAGATTTAAAATCGTATGACTTTGCCTCAGTTGATGAAACCACATGATGACTTTCAAGGTCAGAAAAACTGAAGTTTTTAATTTCAAAGTTACGATATTTTTCCATTTAAACCAGCACCTTTTAAACGAATGCGTCCCCATCACCACCACGAGAGATAAGAGCTTTGCCTTTTGTTTCAAGATCTTTAACCTGTTGAACAATTTCAACCTGAGCTTTTTCAACGTCAGAAATTTTTGTTGGTCCCATCGCCTCAAGGTCTTCTTTAAGAAGAACAGCGGCTCTGTTAGACATATTTTTAAAGAGCTTCGTTTTAACTTCGTCCGGTGCGGTTTTAAGAGCAATAACAAGTTTTTGGTTATCAACAATTTTGAGTAATTCCTGAATACCACGATCATCCACAAAAATAAGATCTTCAAATACAAACATGAGTTTTCTGATCTCTTCGGCAAGCTCAGGATCTTTTTCCTCAACCCTAGCCATAATGTTCTTTTCAGAATTTTTATCCATAAGATTAAGCATATCTGCAATAGGTTCAATACCACCAAGCTGTTGGGTATCAATTGAACCAAGAGTTGAAAGTTCTGTTTTGAGAACGTCATCAAGTTGAGCAATAAGTTCAGGAGAAACGAAATCAAGATTTGCTACCCGAAGAACAACTTCTGCCTGAAGACCCTCTGGTAATTTTCTCAAAACATCAACTTTTTTCTCCACCGGTAGATGAGCGCAAATAAGAGCAATTGTTTGAGGGTGCTCATTAATGAGGAAGTTTGCCAAAGTTCTTGTATCCACAAGCTCAAGAGATTCAAGAGAGTTTGTATTCCCGACATCAATAATCTGTCCAAGAAGTTGCTTCGCTCTGTCTTCTCCAAGCGCACTTAGAATAAAATCTCTACCCTTGTTTTCTGAGAACAAGAGTTCATCGTCCTCGTTAATTGCTGAATAAAATTCTTCAAGGATTTTTTTCACCATCCAGATAGGCGACTTACTCAGACTAGACATGGTATTAATCATGCGTTTAACGTCATTATCTTTCATATGCTTAAAGACTAGCTTGGTGGTAGAGGGCCCAAGGGTTGAAAGAAGGATTGCAGCCTTTTCCTGACCCGACAGGAGAGCATATTGGACATCTGGCTCTAAAGATTTATTTTCCTCTGCCACCTGAAAACTCCTCGTTATGCAATCTCTTTATGAGCATCCGTTGAATGTATCATATCATGAACTATCTGAGCCGCTTTGCCCGGATTTTGTTCAATTAAAGAAATAATTTTCTCTTTTAACATATTACCCTCGATCTTTTCAGGATTAAGCTTATCCTCTAATGATGGCAATACATCCTCAAGTCCTGGTAAGCGCTGATTGGCCTGAATTTTTTCCAACTCCTCGATAGTCTTAGGCAAAAAATCTTCAATAGACTCGACAGAGTTTTCGGTTAACCAATGGATGAATGGTCTGACCACCATAAAGAAGAACAAAGTGATGATCGCCCCAACAATGAGATATTTTGCTATATTTCTCATGAGCTCACGATTTTCACGGGCCCTCATAATGGCTTCCATTTCAGAAAGGTCTTCTTTAGCAAACTCCATATTTTTTATGACCAGTTTATCACCCCGAGTTTGATTTATTCCTAAAGAAGAACTAACAATCTGGCTAAAATTATTAAGCTCCTCCTCCGACCATGCCTGGTACTTAGTAACAGATATGCCGTCATCGTTTAACATGGGAGTACCATCTTTTCCAAGAACCGGTACTTTCTTTCCATCCACCATGACTGCAACTGAAATGCTGGCAACGTCTGCGGTGGGTTTTTTTGATTTTGTGACCACTGTCGGGACGGCCATATTTTTAGTAACTAAAGATTTATCAACATCATTTCGGGTTTCAGGAACTCCAGGCTGTGGAGTCTCTCCGGGAAGATTAGAGCGTGCACCGGGTATTCCCTGTGGAGAAGGACGTACCCCAACCATTTTTTGTTCATTTCTAACTTCTGATAAAACAGCAGCATTTTCAGAGTCATAAGTAGTCTGAGTTTCAATTTTTTCAGTGAAGTCCATTTTCACTGCAACCTTAGCAATAACTTTTCCTTCTCCGATGACTCGGGAGAGGATCTCCTCAACCTTTTTTTCGTATTGAGAGTTAAGTTTACTCTCTAGTGCTATTCGGTTTGCCGTTTCAGTGGACATATTGTCGCCATCGTTTTCAGAGAGTTTTTTTCCTCTCGAATCTATAACGACTACATGATGTGACCTCATACCATCAACGGAAGAGCTGACTAAAGACTGAATGCCTTTGATTTCATCGTTTGTCATTGTCACGCCTCGTTCTACATCTAAAACAACTGAGGCACTTGGTGGTTTTCGTTCTGACACAAAAGGTGAAGAGTCGGGAATTGAGAGATGGATTCTCGCTCTGGTGACTCCCTTGATGTGCATGATTGTTTTAACAAGCTCTCCTTCAAGTGCACGTTGTTTATTTATTTTCTGCACAAAGGAAGTGGTACCAAAGGCCTGCTTATCGAATACCTCATACCCCACTGTTCCGGAAAAATTAACTCCCTTTTTAGCAATCTCCAAACGCCATATTTCAACCTGGTCATCCGGAACTAAAATGGTTTTACCATCATTTTTAACCTGATAACTTATTTTTCCTTCTTCAAGCATTCGCATGATGACTGATGAGTCTTCTTTCGTTAAATCTGTATAAAGAACTTTGTAATCTGTTTTACCAGACCAGATGATGATTCCCGCCATAAGGGCAAGTAGCAAACCAGAAAGACCAATTAATCCGATTTTTCTAGTTACGTCTAATGAACGAAAAAAATCTATAAAGTTTTGAGCGGTTTGAATTAAAAAATTATTCAACGAATCCTCCTGATTCTATCAACAGATCAAAGTCAGAATTAAATCTGCATTTTCATAATTTCTCGATACGCATCAAGAACCTTACTTCTTATTTGATTCATCATTTTAAATGAAATTTCTGCCTTCTCAACTGCGAGTAAGGTTTCATGTAAATTTTGACTCTCACCACTTGCCAGTTTCTCCATCGCCACATTTGCTTCCTGTTGTAATGAATTAACCTTCGTTAATGAATCCTGTAAAAACTCTCCAAATGTTTTTCCTGTTTCACTAGGTCCCTCAGCACCTTCGAGACCAGGAGACTTAATATTGAAGTCAGATCCTAAGTCATTATCAACTTGTCGGCTCCAGCCTCTGGCATCGGCGTTACCAAGTGTTTGCTGAAAACTTCCAATATCCTTAATGGCCATTAGTTACCTCTTCCGATTTCCAAAGTCTTGAGGGCCATCTGCTTAGTGGTGTTGATTGCCGTGACATTTGATTCATAGGCTCTTTGCGCTTCAATCATATTTGCCATTTCAACCATGGGATTAATATCAGGCATTGCTACATACCCCTCTGCATTGGCGTCCGGGTGAGAAGGATCGTGTTTATAGATAACTTTATCGGAATGAACAACTTCCGTAGCGTGCACAGTCTGAGCATTTTCGGCAAGCTCTCCTTCAAGAATTTCAGAGAAAGTTTCTCTTGCAGGTTCAGATCCAAAGACCACTTCTTTACGACGGTAAGGCCCGCCCTCTGCAGTTCTGGTAGTTTGTGCGTTGGCAATATTGGACGAATGGGCCTCCATTCTTTTTCTTTGGGCAGAAAGTCCACTGGATGAAATTCTTAATGATGATAACAAATCCATCTAAAGACTCCTTATTTCTCCGAATTAATGGCGTATTTCATAATTCCCATTTTCTTATTTATCAGTTGGACCAAAGAATCATACATCAATTTATTTTCTGCCATTTTTGCCATCTCTGCTTCAACGTCGACAGTATTACCATTCTCCGATACAACACCATTAGGATCGTCATAGATTTCTGGTTCTAAATTATTGAAGCCACCATTTCCCACATTATGATGTTTTTCATCGGTAACATTCATCTGCATTTGACCATCAACATCCAGTGCCCTTGCAAGAGCTTCTTCAAAATCTAACTTTTTTGCCTTAAAACCTGGAGTGTTTGCATTGGCAACATTCGATGAAATGAGTTCTTGTCTCATTTCACGAAAATTTAAAGCCGTTGTTAATGCTTTTAATGTCTTGTCACTCACATCCATAAGATG
>CANHIY010000125.1 GCA_947461175.1 Bacteriovoracaceae bacterium | reverse complement strand
TGAAAGAAGGAGCACCTGGAGACAATAACTTAGTTACCATCTTACTTTTGAACTCATTTGAATAGATAGACACAGAAAACTCTTTCTCGCCGCCCTTGGGTAATAATTATTTTAGTTAAAAAATGGTCAACTTTCCTGAAACAGGGGGGTTATTAAGTCATTTGCTTTACTGTTCACCGCCCTTGATAATTTTCTGAAAAATGCTTTTTGAAATATTTTCTTTTTCATTAGGAAATTTTACTCTCTCATTTTTTTCTATTTGTTGTGGTGTAACTTTTTTATTTACGTATCTCACGAGTTCCAGTTTGAGTCTAAAATCGTTGGCTCCAATTGATTTAGCAAGATCCATTAGTTCCTGACGATTATTCATATTTTTTGATTTAGCTAGGAAAATTCTTACCAAGTTTAGATCGAGATTTGTTCTTGAACATTCTCGCAAAAGTACTAACTCTTGTCGGGAATATAGCTTTGCTAGATCATCAATCGATTTAGCGACTGGAGGCGAATCTGCCTCCTTTTTGTTATCTATTATTTTTTTGAAGGACTTGTTTTCATTTATAGTTAAATGATTCGCATTATGATCTCTATTTTTTTTTATGTGCGGGAAATTTGTTTCACCTGGCTTGAATAAATCTTGCCCTTTCCTACTGCCTAGCAGTTGATAATTCCAAACAAAAAGATATATGAAGAATAAAGAAGCTATCACTACCAAACCGATAAAAACTGATCTAGGGTTCTGATCTGGAATTTTCATTAAAATGATTCCTCAACTGTTACGATATCAGAATCTACAGATGTATTCGCCCAAACATCGGATAGTCTTGTTTCTAGTTTATAAGTACCTGGGGGTGCTGACACTTCTAATAATTCCAGCTCAGATAGACCATCAGATAATGGGATTGGCGTCATTAATTCAAAATAGGGAAATTGATTTGTGTAGATCAATGGTTCAAAACTATATACATCACCTGCCAAATCTGAAATTTCAAAGGTGGAAACCTGACCATTTAATTCTACTGTAATTGTTGTTAGAGATGAATCATAACCAACCACATTTACTAAAAAAGAAGAAGTTCCGTCAGTAATCAAACCTGGAATTTTGTAACCAATCGCCAAAATATCTCCCTCTGAGTTAAGCCCTGGTGAGCCTTGAAGAGCCACGCCAACAAGACTAGATGTAGTACCATTTGATAGTATAAAAAATTTTCCATCCCAATCAAAATGGTAGCTAAACTGGTTCTCTACGAATCCAAATCCGATTAGTCCTAGTGAATAGTCCACACCAGAATCACTGAATTTTAAAACCATTTCTACCTGATCAACATCTTCATTACTCGTAGAAAAGCTCACTCTGGGTTTGTTAATGCTTGTTGGGTTAGTGTTGTTAATTACAGTAGTTAACAACGCAGGAGCTAAGCCATCAGATATTGAAGCGGATGTCATTTCATCTAGTAAGGTGGACCAGTTAGTTTGGTCATTCCAGAGAAGACTCAAATAATCACTTTTAACTCCTGCCCATTTTTCAAGCATCCTTGATTCGATGGATAATCCTAGTTGAGAACCATTTCTAATGTCACCAAGACTTTGAGCTTTAATGACTTCTTCTTGAGTAAAATTTAACAAAGAAGTTGAGTCTTCAGAAAGTGATGTATTTGTTGAAGTAGCTAATAACGATAAAAATTGTCCAACGTCTCTGTAGTGTTGTGATTCAATGAGTGATTGAGTTTCAGATATTATCCCATATCCGGGAGAAGATCGTTTAAGTGCCTTACCAATTTCAGGAAGGGACGTAATTTGGTGATTAGCTAACAGTGAATTCATTTGAAGCATAAATGAATCCATCTTGGCTAGGTCGATCGCAATTTGAGTTCTAACTTTTTCATCCATAGATGAGGCATTCATGTGATGACTATCCCAGGAGTTAACAATTGAGGGAGCAAGTTCGGCTATGTTTGATGTTGGGGAAGATGCAAATAAACTAAGTGCTGCCGTATAGTCCCAACCATCTCCATAATCAATCTCAGCTGAAGCGAAGTAGTATTTTGAAACATCCTTTAGTTCCGAAACGGCTTCAACATTTCCCATGAGACAGGTATCAAATGAGAGAAAGTCAAATGGTGTAGTGCCTAACTTCAACTGATTGGCAACAGTCAGAAGTACATTTTTTATTTGATTAATGGTCAAAGGGCTTGGTGTTGAGTTTGTATCGTTTTGTATATCTCCTCCAAATCCCCCATCCCATGAACCGCCATGGTTCCAAAGAATGACTCCTCTTTTGTTTGAAGGGAAAGTTGAAAATGCTGAAAGCATATGAGCCTCAAGTACAGATGGGTCGTCAAAATTTTGTTCAGGATAGGTTCCAATAATCCTAGAGTTTCCTCCTCCTAGTATCTCATGTACTTTTGTACCAGTTAGAGACCCGTAAATCGCGTCGTTTAGATCAACAGCTAAAATCACTTTAACTTTACTGTTCAGATTTGCTGCAATCATCTCCTGGTAGTCTGCAATCATATTTGGTGAGAGATTATGATCTGCATGGCCGTAAATGAAAATGGTCCACTCTGTGACCTCGGAATTTGATGTTTTTTCTGCTCCCTCACTACCACCTTTACAACCAGCTAAAATAAATAAAATCATTAAGATCGTCGACAAGCTTTTGATTTTTTTATCTAGGAGAATCAGCACCAGCATAAGATTTCCTTTTAAAAGGGAGATTTTTTAACGTATATGAACTGTCAATATAAAGTAATCAAACCAATCAATAAGCTATGACTATAGTCTACAATTATACGTGTTTTTTTTTACATTATTACGGTTTATTAATTAAAATAATAAATTCAACCACTTGATAAAGTATTTCTTAAGATTCACAGTTAATTTTTGCCGAATTATTAATCTTGATTCAAAAATTAAGAGAAGGAAGATTGACGTAATTTCTGTTTGGGTGCCACTTGTTTTTCTTAAAGGATGGATATACCTAGAATCAACAAATTATTCCTTCAGTTGCTAATCGACTAAGGATCTTTTTTAAGAATTACTAAAGATTGCTTAAAATATTTTCGTCGAAGATTTACAATACTGCCTCGAAACAAAAATTTAAAGTTCAATGGATCTATAGATCTTAGGCCCATCACAACCAATTATTAAATTGTGATGGGTAAATTTTATTGAGCGAGTGCTCTCCAGAGAATGTTATGATTTTGGAGAATTACAAACTGGGTTTAATACATAGTTTGTTCGTTCTGCTTCAAAAACTGCACCTGTTGAGGCCCAGTCAATAAGACCAATCGTAACGATACCAAAATCAAGGAACAGACCAAGAAGTGTTGTTGGATCAAACTTTGTCTCAATATCCACTTTTTTTGACTTACATCCCTCTTTCCTGGCAATGATCTGAGAATCTTTTAATTTCTTTTTGGCAATTTTTACGGTTGCCTCATCCGTACCAATTTCCTCATCATTCAGGTAAAGTTTTGTTCCTGGCACATCACTTCGGACTCTAATCTTCTCCGAGGTGCCACTGAACATGGAAGCACAAGAAATGTTAAAAATTAAAGATCCCACCAACAAAACATTAAAAAAACGACTCATCACAACTCCTTTTGTATTAAGTCCCGTGAAAAAATTTTTGGAACAAATGAAAATTTTTAAATAATTATTTACAAGAAATTCTCATGACTCTTTGAGGTCCTTTCAAAAACACATAACTAAAACTTGAATCTTTGATCTTATATCCATTAGGACAATACTCGCTCACTTTTTCAGCACAACTATCATCGCTTGTTAAAAGCCTATGACAGCTCACTTCATAAATTTTTCCTGAACTAATAGTGTCTACGGATGAACAACCAGTTAACAAAACAAAAAAAATAATTAATGACTTCACCAACCCACCTTTTTTATATATTTTCAAAAAAACACAATGATGACTATAGTATACATTAAGGAATATTTTTTTTTGAATAAAAACTTTTAATTTTTGGCGTGAAAAATTCAACAGGAAGAATTTTTAATTTGTTCTCCAGACTAGATGAGAAACTTATCCTGAAAAAAATGATGAAGACGACTATTCAAAATAGAACTGAACCCCTGCATTTGCAAACGTGTTTGAATAGTTGAGACCAGATTGAAATCCCTCTTCTGAAGATGAATCCCCAGTACTTTCTTTAAGCCGGAAGTTTTGTTTACCAAGATACTGATAACCACCCTTAAGATGAAGACCAAAATTATCACTAAACATTATTTCAAATCCAAGCTCACCAATCCCCGTTAGGGAAGTTGCCGTGTAGCTTAAATCAAATTCTCTTCCTTGTGCTGAAAAAGTTTGAGTGGAGGAAATACTATTTAGACCTGCATATATTGAAAAAACTGGGCGAATAAAGGAATCTGGAAAAAAAACAAATTTTGTTCCAACAAGAAAAGTTAAAAAGCTGTCCTCAAATTGAGATTTTACCTCAACGGGTGCTCCACTATTTTTTTGAACGTTAATGAGTTCATCCTTTGCCCCCTTAAAATGCTTAACTTTTAAGGTGAAAAAACTTCCTGGATTTATTTTCCAACCAAACTCAAAATTTAAGGCAGTAGAATTTTTATACTTTGACTTACCAACGCTAGAGAAATTCCAATTATCCCCCTCATATTCTCCTGAGAGTTGATCATAAGGAAAGATAAGAGAATCATCTGTGATGTTAACGACACCCGGCCCAAGTTCAATAAAGTAATTGTTTTTTGTAGAAGCTAAATTTTTAATCAGATCATTGCTGGACGCTGCTTGATTAAGTCTTTTGTTATTTTCTATTTCTTCCGAGTCGAATAAATCTTCTTCATCTTCATCTTCATCTAGACTTTCGGGATCTTCTTGAATGGGAATTAAACATTTGGTTGGGGTTACGTATATTTTATTTTCAAACTTAAATACACTAAACTTGTTATTCTTTTTGTGCTCCTTCGAAAATATTTTCAGTTTCTGAAATCTCTTACTGCTTACATCGGAAAACCTTTTATCCTCATATCTTTTCACAAAACAACTTTTCTTATTTATGAGTCTTTGGGCCACTAATTCACTTGTAAATGATCTTTCTAGGGGTACAAAGAGGAATAAAAAAATCAGGAAAACCTTCCATAACATAGGTGCCTAACCCTTCTAAGTGTTGGTGACTATAGTCATCATCTAGCGAAATGGTTTTTTTTTCAATTTCTTTTTTTGGGTTAATGACCATGTTTTTCGTATTTTAAATAGAATCTCTTATATGCCTAAGAATTAGCTCACACTCTTTTTCTGGAACAGAAGAGTCTTCAGTGGATGAAAGAAAATTATTCTCAAAGAATTCTACAGTCACTAAAACCAAATCCCATTGAAGATTCTCAAGATAAATAATTAAAAGATTTGTCTTTTCAGTCAGGCATTTTTCATCTAAGCGCCGGTCAGCCACCAACAAATGAGGACGGTCAATATATCTTGCAGTGTATCCATTATTGATCAAGATACTGAGGATAGTCTGGTATAAGATTTTTGAATCACAATTTAATGTAATGGTCTTCAAATCAAATTTACCCATTGGGTTTCATTGACATTATTTTAGCTAATATTAACTAAACCTCAATAAATAAATGCTGACTATAGTCCGTGGATCTTTAATCAACTAAAAACAATGATTTATCCATGAGTATTAATGAAAACAATCTCAAATTTGGTCAAGCGTTAAAGGAGGCAAGACTCTCCAAGGGACTTAGCCAAGAGGAATTGGCCTTAGAAAGTGAACTTGACCGGACCTACATCTCAATGCTTGAAAGGGATGTCAAAAATCCTACTTTAGGAACCATATCAAAGTTAGCAAAATCTTTAGGAATTACCCCATTGGATTTAGTTTCTCGTTCTCAACAGCTAGTGGGCAATTCAGTTGGTTCACGATTATCCAATCCTAGAAAATCTCCTTCAAGACCTCCATTTTACGGAACTTCTGTTTCCTGTGGAAGGCCTCTTCTAGGTGAACATTCAACGGACAAAGAACTATCCTTGGATGAAGAATTTATAAAAAATCCTGTTGATACCTTCTTCATCAAGGCTTCTGGGGATTCTATGACTCCCACCATCTGGGATGGTGACATCATGATCATCTCTAACAGAAAAAAACCTCAAAATGGACAAGTTGTTCTGGCACAAATTGGTAATGAATACACCATTAAGAGGTACTTCAAAACCAGCAAAGGAATTAAGCTTGTACCAGACAATAGTCATCATAATGAAATTAATGTTGATGCAGAAACTGAAGGAATGATTTGTGGAGTGGTAACAGGAATTTGTCGGTCACTTTAAATCCACCCACAAAATTAAATTTGTGAGTGGAATAGCATGCCTTAGTTTTAACTTCTTTTTATTTCCACCGACTCAATCACAACGTCAGTACGTGGGCGGTCCATGGCACCAGTTGGAGTGTCGCCAATTTTCTTGATGACATCCATCCCTTTTGTCACTTTTCCAAAAACCGTGTGACGTCCGTCTAAGTGAGGCGTAGGTCCCAAGGTGATGAAAAATTGTGAGCCGTTTGTTCCAGGACCAGCGTTCGCCATAGAAAGGATTCCTTCAGTGCTGTGTCTTAGGTGAGACTGGAATTCATCTTTAAATCTGTACCCAGGACCTCCACGGCCAGAGCCTTCAGGACAGCCTCCCTGAATCATAAATCCTCTGATGACCCGATGGAAAATGAGGCCATTATAAAAGGGGCCTTCTTTCACTGTTTTTTGTCTTCCCTCAGAAAGGTTAACAAAATTCCAGACTGTTTCCGGGGCATCCTTATGGAAAAGATCAATTTCAAACTCCCCTAGAGTTGTTTTAAAAACTGCTGTGAGGGTTTCTACATTTTCACTATAAGATGACTTTTCTTCTTTCGACATTCCGAACATGGGACACTCCTTCTTTAAAGTACGATTTCGGTTGGACGTAAAATTTCGTTGGGGGTAATTAACCGAACATCAACATCAAATCCAATCATTTTTTTTATTTCAATCTGTAATCCAGCTTTCATCTCGAGATCTGGCCCAAAGGGCGACAACCATTCCGCAGTTAAAGAATAAAACCCAACTTGGTCCAGGTTATTTTCCATGAGCCACTGATTCAAGTCTTGTTTTGAAAAACAAGAGCTAAAAATAACTGGGATTCTTTCATCAAACTGACCTTCATCATTCATCTTTTTTAATTCTTTGACCTGATTGAGGGCGATATAGCGGTCAATCCAGATGAGGTCAATCTTGTGGTGCTCATTTGGAAGACGAAAGGTCTTCACACCGCCTCGGATATTTTCCAGAGTGTGGGAAAAGAAC
Organism: Bacteriovoracaceae bacterium; assembly: GCA_947461175.1. Taxonomy (GTDB): domain Bacteria; phylum Bdellovibrionota; class Bacteriovoracia; order Bacteriovoracales; family Bacteriovoracaceae; genus Peredibacter. The sequence continues at coordinate 1,366 of CANHIY010000125.1, read as the reverse complement.
GCCGCTTCTTCTACGGGTTTAACAAATCTCATGGCCGTGGAGCGGAAATAGGATTCAAGGCGTTCGTTGTACTGGGCCTGAAACTCCAGAAGTTCTGGGTACTTTAGTTGGTACATTTTGGAGAGCTTGTTAAAATCTAAGTACTGAAAAGAGTGCTTTTTAAAACACTGTCCGGTGGGTGAATTGTTTGCCCAGGCCGGAAGTTCCGGTAAAAAAAACTGCTCAATCCCAGAGCTACGATAAGCGGTGTTTCCCACATCCTGACGGGGTGGGAGTTCACTACAGCTAATGAGGATCAGCAGGAGAAAAAAGCTTAAACACTTCATCCTCAACTCCTTTTAAGTTCGCTACATCTCTTTCCCAGGAATTTTTTATGTTCGCTCTTATGGGAGTTAAATCAAAAAAACCCCTCTCTTGGGAAGGAAGTTCAATCATGGATCGGTTCTTCTTAGCATGGGCCACCAGGATGTGGTCCACCCCCAGGGTTTTTAAATCCAGGTGATTATTTTCTGGATGCTTTTTTCCCTGACGAAAATCTGGTTTTTCCAGGGTGATAAACATTCTTTTACGGTCTATCAACTCATCAATTGCCGTAACATTGTGGCCAGAAAAGAAATTCAAGCGGGGGATAGGCTCCGCTGGGCGGGGGATTTTAACCTGAACAAAATCATCCAGGGTCTGCCACTCACGAAGCTTTTGGGAGAAGGTCTTTACCTCTTCCTGGAACTCCTCTTCCATGTCTTTCAGAAGAGTTTTTAAATCACTACTCGTTTTACTATTTCCCTCTTCGAGAAAATGAGAAAAAGGGTCCTCCTCACTGGAGACGATAAAAAGGTTCGAGTGCTTATCCTTAAGCCACTGGGACAAAGACAAAACAATCTCTGCGGCCAGAGAATCAGAACCCACCACACACAGATCCCGAAGGTCTCTATTGGGTTTTAAATTTTTCCCCATGTGAAGGGCCTCTACCGAATAACTCACACTCCCTGTCACTCTTCCCTCACCTAAGGCCCTGCCACTTACTGAAACAGAGGCCCGGGACAAATCGCTTCGAAAATCAAGGACCAGGTCATAGTCCTCGTACATCTCAATGGAGGTCGCAAGAGACTCGACAAATTCTTCAGTTAACTTTTTGTAAGTTTCTGGACTACTCTCTTTTTGCTCTTCGATAAATTCTTTGGGATTTACCCGGTAGATTAACCTAAAAAGATCATAGAAGCGGCTTCTGCCAGAAATCTCTTCCAGAGGAGCGAGAAATCTTTTTGACACACACACGACCTCATCTACTCTTATTTCCTGATGAGTTTTTAAAAATTCAATCAGAGGTTGTTGATACTCCCTCTCCCAATGAGACCACTTGAAAACT
>CANHIY010000124.1 GCA_947461175.1 Bacteriovoracaceae bacterium | reverse complement strand
TTTCCTCTGGCGCACTCACTGGCTTAGCGTTGGCGGCCCGGAGGGATTTTATCCAGCTCTCTTTTATCGCCTTATCCATTTCAAGATTCTTTAAGTAAATTTCGGGTTGATACTTTTTCATATATTGAGTAACGACAGCCTCAACAACTGGTGTGGCGGCACTTGATCCATGACAGCCGTGCTCCACAATGGCTGCGGCGGCAATCTTAGGGTTGTCGTAGGGAGCAAAACCTACAAAAAGACCATGGTGTCTTGAATCATAATCCATGTTTTCACACTTCTGATAAACCTTGTCTGCGCTGGCACTCTTGACTTGAGAAGTACCGGTTTTACCGGCCATAAGAATTCCCTGTCCTCGTCGAGCAAAAGCGGTCCCCTTAGGATTGTTCACAACCTGAAATAACCCTTCGCGGATGAATTTTAGAGTATTAGGATTTTTAAGCTTAATTTCTGAAAGGAGTTCCGGAGTAAAGGTTTTCACCAACTCTCCATTGGTATCGTAAATATCTTTAACCACATATGGACGATAAATTTTTCCCCCATTGGCAATGGCACCATAAGAAATGGCCATTTGGATGGTTGAGGCCAGCACGTAGGATTGCCCAATGGCACAGGAGAGAGTTTCCCCTGCTTGCCACTCTTGACCGTAGCGCTTCTTTTTCCACTCTTTTGTTGGGATTAATCCTGAAACTTCCCGAGGAAGAGAAATCCCGGTTCGTGAGCCCATGCCAAAGTGTTTTGCATAATAGGCCAGGTCATCAATATCCATTCTGTTGGCAGCTTTCTGGAAGTACACATTACAGGATTCCCTCACGGCCTTCACCAGGTTGGTGGCCCCATGACCTTCTTTTTTCCAGCAGTGATAAACTTTTCTTCCATACCTGAAAGAACCAGAGCAATTGACCTCAGTATTTTCATCAATCTCCCCTTTTTCAAAGGCAGCGATTCCGGTGATAGCCTTGAAAGTTGAACCTGGGGAGAAGTGTTCCTGAATATTTCTATCCCTTAGAGGATGTTCTTTGTTACCCACCAGGCCTCTCCAATATTCAGGAGTTAGACCCCGGGAGAATTGAGAGGGATCGAATGATGGTCTCGAGACCATCGTAAGGACTTGACCAGTATGGATATCAATCGCAATAATTCCACCAACCTTACCTTCGAGAGCGTTATAGGCGGCAAGTTGCATGTCCCTATCAATGGTTAGTTTTACATTCATACCGGACAAAGGTTTTTCGTCCTCAATGCCCTTAAAAAGATTGTCTGTATTAATGTATCGTTTTCTTCGTCCTCGGGCATCCACTTCCACAAACTCATGACCATTTTCTCCGCGAAGAAACCGGTCAAGTTGCTCTTCTATCCCAAACTGGCCAATAAAATCTCCCAGCCGGTAATCAAATTTATCCCTTTGGCGAAGTTTAGGGAGCTGAGTTTGGGAAATTTCAGAAATATAACCCAGTAAATGTGCTCCTATCTCTTTATCTCTGTATTCTCTAGAAATAAACGTATCTACACTAATACCTGGAAGGTCAGCGTTTTGAATTTCTATCTGAGCAAGTTCATCAAAAGAAATATTTTTCTTCACAATAATGGGCCGGTACTTGGCCTGATTGGAATTTTTCTTAAGAATTTGCTTTATGGCTGCCACATCGGTTTTAAGAATTTTTGCCAGTTTCCCCAAGGTTTCCTCGGAGTTGATGAGGAACTGAGGTGTGAGTATAGCATCGAAGCGAGGGATATTATCCACTAACAGTTGATCGTCTCTAGAATAGATGAGCCCTCTGGGAGCCCAGACCACTTCTTTTCTCAGGCGGTTTTGGATGGAGTAATTGTGAAGTGTTTCTCCCTTGTAAACCTGAAGATACCACAAACGAGCTAGGACTAATCCAAAGGCAGCTGTAATAATATAAGATAAAAGAGTAGCACGCTCTTTATGAATTTTGACCAGTTCTTCTTCGCCAAACATTAAATGTCTACTCCTGCAGGGCCAGACTCAGATGGGACCCGCCAAATTCTTTCCAGAAGCCAAAACAACAGGGGCGAAATAAAGGACAATAAAATACTTCCGGGAATAAAACTCCATAAAATCATTCCAAACTTTTCAAAATTTGAAATTTTAAGACAAATTACCAGGGCCACTGTCACGTGCCAGACAATTTGAAAAAGTTGAACCGTCACCATGGTGACAAGGGCCGTGGTCAAGTGGAGGAGTTCCTTAAGGTAGTTGGCCACCAACATGACGATCAAGCTGGCAAAAGTTCCTAAGGCCCATCCTTCAACTGAAAAAACTGAGTGGATGACTTGAAATCCTATGATCATCCATGGAAGGGAGGCAGAATTTAAACGAATGGCAAGAAAGATGATAATCAGAACATTGAAGGTAAGACGATATTCATACCAACCTAAGGCGGGTAGAAGCGATGAGGTGATGATTTCAAGACCAATTAAAATCCCTAAAGAAATCGCAAATGCAGTCATGAGTTGGGAAAAACGTAATTTCATATTTGGGATTCCTTTGTGACCGAAGAACTCACAGGGTCAGTACTCGCGCTGACGGCTTCTTCAGACGGGATCAAAACCAGCACCTCTTCAAGCTTATGAAAATCCACACTAGGAATCACTTCAATCGAAAGGGTCATTCCAAAATTTTCTTTTGAAATGTCTGTGATCATCCCCACCTTTATGCCTTTTGGATAAATACCACCAACTCCGGCAGTAATGAGCTTATCTCCCACCTCGATGGGCTCGTTTTTAGTAATGTATTTGAGGACACACTTAAAATTAAAGATCCCCTCCACTATTCCGTGGGTACGGGTTCTTTCCACTACCACATCCACACGGTTATTTTGATCAAGAATAGTAAGAACATCCGAGTAGTTCTCCGTCACCCGATAGACATATCCCACCAGTCCATGATCAGTAACGACGGGAGACATGGGTTTTAATCCATGAAGGGAGCCTCGGTTGAGCCTAATGACCTTAAACTCATTTGAAGAATCCCAACCCACAACCTGTGCCATGATTTTTTTATAAGGTTGATCGTCAGAAAAATGCAGGAGGCGTTTTAAACGAAGATTCTCCTTCCTCATCTCTTCCATATTCGTTAGATCATTCTCTAAACGGGAAATCTTTCGCTTAAGAACTACGTTTTCTTTACTGGTATTCACAATAGAGAGGTAATTTTCCCAAAGTGCGGAGAGGTTCTTTTTTGAGTTGGCCAGACCTTTCTGCATGGGTGAAATAAATTCTGTCACGATCTGATGAAAAAGGGATGGTTCGTCTAAATTGAACTGCTTTTGAGAAATGCCGTAGATGGCCAAAATGCCTACGATCAGATTATTGACGATTTTTGTCTTTGAAGACTCTTGTACTAATTTCAAGCTTGAACCCTTATTTTACATATCTCTTAAGATTAAAGAAATTCATGCCCGATGCCAATGAAGTTTCACGATAAATTCTTTGACCTCATCTGTTTTTCACCGATAAAATAACTTTATTTCTTAAAAAGGAACTTCATGAAAAACGCCGTTGCGAACAAGGTTTCATACTTTATATTAACTTTCATTTTCCTGATTATTATTGCCAGCTTTCTCTTCAGTAATTTTGACAATTTTTCTCTAGGGTCTTCCCAGCAAGTGGCCTCCGTCGATGGTACTCCGGTTACGACTAAAGAGTACTCAAATGCTTTTAACCGTCAGCTTGAATTTTATAATCAGATGATGGGTGGGTCTGGAATGACCCAGAAGCAGATCGAAGAGATGAGGGTAAAGGAATCTGTTTTAAACGAATTGATTCAACAAAAACTCGTTCTTAATACTGCAGATCAGATAGGCTTGGTTGTTTCATTGGACGAAATTAAGAGCGAAATAAAATCTATGTCTTATTTTAAAACCAACGACCAATTCGATGTTAATCGTTATAGGAACATGCTGCAAGGCAACGGATACGTCCCTTCTCAATTTGAAGAATTGGTTGCCGACAACACAAAGCAGAAAAAAGTTGAAGAACTTTTTCGCACGGTTTTAATTTCTGAAAATTTTGTTAACGACATTGTAAAATTTAAAAACAATAAAACCACTGTTCTGGCGGTTAAAATTGGTCGTCAAGACCTGGCTCCCCTTGTTTCGGTTTCTGAGCAAGAGATAAAGGATTATTTATCCAAACCTGAAAACAAAAAAGCGATCGAAACTACTTATACGGAAAACTTCTCAAAATATAATAAGCCGGAAGAAGTTAAGGCCCGGCATATCCTCATTAAAGGAGCAGATGAGAAGTCCCTACAAAAAATCAAAGAAATCAGGTCTAAGGTAAATGTTGGTAATTTTTCTCAAGTAGCTAATAAGGAAACACAAGATACCAGTGGCCAATCAAACGGTGGAGACCTGGGATGGTTTGCCAAAGGCAGAATGGTTCCAGAATTTGAAAAAGTGGCCTTTGAAATGAAGCTAGGTGAAATATCTGAGCCAGTGAAAACAGAATTTGGTTATCATCTGATTTTAGTTGAAGACAAAAAGGCCCAAGAAACAAAACCCATGGATGCAGTCAAGTCTGAACTTGCCCTCATGGAGCTACAAAAAACCAAAGCTCAAGACCTAGATAAACTTCTAAAATCCACTAACGAACAAATTCATCAGGCCCTAGGTCAAAATGACGTGGCACAAGTGGAATCTTTGACAAAAAAAGTTGAGGGTCAAATTTTTAAGGATACTGAGATCAACCAATATGATCAAAATCTTGGATCAGTTTCCCTAACCCCTAAAGAATCTGAGCAGGTTTTTGGATCCAATTCTGGCACGATCTTGAATTTCGGAAATCCAGGAACCATTTTCCTGGTGAAAATCTTGAGCAAAAAATCCGGTCCTGAACAAACTCCTGACCAGATAAAAAGTGAAGTTTCAAGCCAGAGGGAACAACTTTCTCGAAAAGTTAGAGAAGAGTTCATCAAGGACTTGAACGGCAAAGCAAAGATTGTCACAAACCAAAGTTTGTTGTAAGAATAGCTCCGCACAGGAGCTAGTATCTTATGGCCAATAAAAATGCACGTTTTAAAGAAAATGTTGATGGTAAGTATTACGTTGATGATTCATGCATAGCTTGTGATGCCTGTTGTGTAGAAGCCCCTCGTTTCTTCGCTATGAATGATGACGACGGTCATGCTTATGTAAAATTACAACCAAAAACTCCGGACGAGTTGGAAGAAGCTGAAAATGCTCTCGCCGCTTGTCCTGTTGAGGCGATTGGTTCAGACGGCTAAAAAATTAAAAAGGACAACCTTACGGTTGTCCCCTTTGGAGTGTTATCATTTAGGAGTTAAGAGTATTCATTACCTCTTAATATTCAGAACTTCCTGGAGCATTTGATCTGATGTCGTAATGGTCTTGGTGTTGGCCTGGAAGTTTCTTTGAGCGGCCATGAGTCCAATGAACTCGTTGGCAATATCTACGTTAGAGTGCTCAATTGACTTCGCAAGAACTTCCCCTCGTCCATCTGCCCCTGGCTTTCCAAGAGCTGCCTGACCAGACTTTCGAGTTTCTTTGAAAAGGTTTTTACCTGTTTTGAAAAGGCCTTCATTGTTTTCAAATTTAGCGATGGCAACTTGTCCCAACTCTCGCTGAACACCGTTGTCGTAAACTGCGGTGAGAACTCCATCATCATTAAATGACATGGAGGCCAGAGTGGCGGCAGAAGATCCATCTTGAGTGTGACGTGCCACAGAAGATTTAGATCCAAACTGTGTTGTAGCATCAAGACCTGTTCCTCCATCCTTAATAGAGGCTCCAAAATCAAAGTTAATTTTCTGTCCAGCCAGAGCGCCTTTGTTGAAGTTAAAGGCATTAAGACCTGGAACTTCTTCCTGTAGCATCCCTTTAGGATCAAACTTTAACTGACCATTTGCCATCTCAACCATCTCACCAGGCTTACCATTCGTAGCATCTGCTCCATCCACCATAGCATGATAATCCCAGCCAGTGGCGTTTCGGTTAAAGTAAAGTGTCACGAGACGGGCCGTACCAACAGAGTCGTAAACGGTGACGGAGGTGTTGTAGTTTGATGTTTTATCAGGATTTTTCGGATCAAAGACTTTAAAACTATCTCGGGAATCTAGGTTCATGGATAATTTTACTTCTGACGTAGGAGTCGCTGGAATATTTGTATTACCTAATTTAATAGGCCCCAATTTATTTGTTATATTTCCTTTTTCATCTGGCTGGAATCCATTCACTTTGAAGCTATCCCCGTTAATAAGGTAGCCCTCTTTATCAAAGTGGAAAGAACCATCTCGGGTATAACCCTTACCAAACGGAGCATCCACGGTGAAGAAGCCGTTTCCATTAATGGCAAGATCCGTGATGTTTTGAGTTCGGGCGATGGTCCCTTGAGTGAATTGTGCCGTAACGTGAGCAAGTTTTGTACCAGACCCCATCTGGTCACCACCGTCAATACCTCTCAAGGAATTTGCCAGCATGTCCTGAAATTCGCCTCGTGAACTCTTAAACCCGAAGGTTCCGGCGTTGGCGATGTTGTCACCGATAATCCCCATGGATTGTCCGGCTGCATTTAAACCAGTCACACCAACGTTAAACGAAGAAAGAATACTCATCTGTCCCTCCTAGACGGCTTGGTTGAGGGGACTTGAACACTACAGGTTCTTATCCAATGGCCTCCAGAAAAGGACCGGCCAACCTCATTTCCAAATTAATATTAATAACTCCCTATCACTCCCTGCTACTCCAAAGCAGAGAGAAATTCCTACATCATAAAAATAGTCGAATCAATCTTGGTAAACACATTTTCATTCATGTTGTTTTTATCTACTGCTGTCACTACAGTATTTTTATCCACATCCACAACATAAGCAGCCTTATTCGTGATAACCAGAGAGTCATGTCCACCCTTCGCACGAAGTTTACCTATTGCTTCTTTTAGCTTCATATACTCATTTCCATCAAGTTCAATATTCCTCTCCTGGAGGCGTTTCACAGCATGGGTAGAAACATTAACTTTAGCTCCCACATCAGAAGGGTTTACCTGGGGCTGAAGGAGCTCTCGTTCTATTATCCCTTTAAATTCACTCTTCTCTCCTGGTCTGAGAGCATTCGCCTGCTCCGCTGATTTAACATCAGACGGAAGAGACGACACATTGGGGATCAATAATGAATTCACTTTTGCCATACTAATCGTAAATTCCCGCGTGTTCTGAATAAGCGTTCATCACCTGTTGTTGAGGAACGTTTTTATTTATTCCGTTATGATTTAATTTTATCGAACCATTCTGCCCCGACAAGACGGAATTATTTTCACTATGAGTTGTTGTTTCAGGAGTATGAAAACTCTGAACATCTCTGAGATAAATTTTTTGTCCATTTACTGTTAGGATCGGCTCTCCTTGATCAAAAGATACAGATTGAACAACTCCGGTGGCTTCCGTTCTGGCAGAAACTTCATCTCCTAACTCATCCCAAGCTTTTACCTGAGCATGATAAGTTCCCTTAACCGCCGGTGAACCATCGAGAGCAACGCCATCCCAGGTTACTTGATGGGAACCTTGAGACAAACCTTCTTTCCAAATTTCACCCATGATATTATTTTTTTCATCAAGAACACGAATCATAACCCTAGAGGCAGAACCATCGAGTTTAAACAAAACATCTCCGGGATCTCCGGAATTTTTCAAATGAATACTTGAGCCCGCAGTGACAACTTTCTTTCCAACAAAAGAGGCAGCATAAAATTTATCTTCAATTGCCTTTGTCTTATTCCCCTCATCAAACTTTTTATTCAGATTTGAAAGTTGTTCAAGTTGTGAGAACTGAGCGAGCTCTCCGGTCATTTTTCCCTGATCCATGGGATTCATAGGATCCTGATGCTGCAGTTGAAAAGTAAGAAGCTTCAAGAATTCATCCTTACCCATCTGGTTGTGAGGACCTTCCTTAAATAATTCATCCTTTGGTTTATAACCTGTGGCCTTATTAATCAGATCTTCCCGGATCTTATCCTCTGACCTCTTGCCACTTAATGACTTAGGCGCCATAGTGACTTGACGGTACTGCATCTCCTGTTGTGTCGTAGGCCGTCCGATTTCAGGCATTAAGCTGCTTCCTTGTTAAGAAGTTTCCAAAGATCTTGCCTTCTCTCGGATTCGTGACGACGCTGATTTTGTTCTGAACCAAATTGTTTTTCACTACCCTGCTGCTGTGATCCTTTTCCAGATTGAGAACCAAAATCATTATCGTTTTTCGCCGTTTGTTGTGGAACCTCAACCTTTAGATCGGAAACATTAAGACCAGCAGAACTTAAGTGAGTGAAGAGTTCTTTCGAATTTTGTTGAAAAAAGTTTTTTCCATCAATTGAGTGAGTTCCAATATTTACTGCAATAGCATCCTGACCCACTCCTACCTTGCTTACAACAATGTCAATTGTTCCAAGGTCCACATGATTTACTCGCATATTCACAGTGGGCTCTTTAGCAGCCTTGGCCTGTACGACGTAATCAGTAATTTGATTCATGATTTCATTTGCATTTGATGATTTAATCTTACTCATATCAAAGATTTTAACTGGTGCCTGGGTGTCAATGTTTTGAGGAAGAGTTTTCTCGGCCTGAATACCCAAGATGAACTGCTGAGAATTCATTGAACTTGATTCGATTGGTTTTAAATCGTTAGTTGTTTTAAGCTCTGAAACACCTCTATCAGGCATTATTTTCTTTTGTTCAACAGGT
>CANHIY010000123.1 GCA_947461175.1 Bacteriovoracaceae bacterium | reverse complement strand
ATAACTAATTTGTTTTTCGGAAATAATTCAAAAGATCCTCATATAATTTTTGGTGCAGGAAACTTCCCTATAAATAATTTTAATCTAAACTATGCCGAATATGAACTACATCTCTTTAAAATGTATCTGAATGATGAGATTATATCTCATCATAACTTTAAAAAAATAATTCATGGTAAATCGTTTGATCTCACAGATAATTGTAACTTTATAAATAAAATATAAGTAGATAGTGGCTTTTAAAAGAGGTTTTCTTTTTTAAAACTGATCCCCAACCTATGAGTTTCTTTTCTGAAACAGATCAAGCCAAGGCAGGAAGAAGTTAGTAAATATATTTGTGGAGTAGAAAAAATACATTTTATTGAAAAAAATGGTTTTCCTGTGAACTTTTGAGATAATATTAAAAGTTAAGTTGCTAATAATCCTCATATCTCAGATAAAAATAAAATATGTCGAATGAAATATTGAAAAAATATGTTTGTTTAAATCCTTTTAAGTACCTTGACATTCAGCAGAACGGTCAATGGGTATGTTGCCCAAGCTGGTGTCCCACAAACATAAGAACTCACAATCATCCGGTGGACAAGAATGAAAATCTTAAAGAAAATTGGTTTTCATCACAGGCAGTCGACATAAGAAGATCTGTTATTGACGGAACATACCGCCACTGTAATCACAAGGTATGTCCATCTCTTTCTCAACTTATAAATACAGGTGAGAAGCCAGACGGATTTATAACGATTGAAGAATTCAATCAACAATATGATTTAGAAAATTACCAAGGTCTTCCGAATCACATTTTGTTTGGATTTGATAGAAGCTGTAACTTAAGATGTCCTTCATGTAGAAGCAGACTTATACCAAATAGTGAAATAAACTCAGAAGAATATGACATAAAGAAATACTTACTAGAGTGCATCGAGAAAGACTTCTCACAATCCGCTAGTTTAATCCTAATTACTGGAAGCGGAGACCCATTTTACAGTAAATTATACCGCGATTATTTAATTAATTTTAATCCAATGAATTACCCTAAGCTAGATCGAATACAACTGATCACTAACGGAATTTTACTTACAGACCAAATGTGGAACAGTCTAAATGCAAAGTCATATATAAAAACAATCGAAGTAAGTATTGATGCTGGCACTAAAGAAACTTATGAAAGCAGAACCAGGCTTAACGGTGACTGGAGCTCATTAATAAGAAACCTCCGGTTTTTAAGCTCATTAACTACTTTAACAGATCTTATATGCTCCTTCGTTGTTAGCAAGCATAACTATAAGGAAATGGAGATCTTTTTACAGCTAATCACTGAAATATTTGAGAATGCAAAATTTAATTTCTCTGTTCACTACAGACAGATTGTTTACTGGCAGGAAGGGGCTCACTCACCATCGGAAATAAAAAATTTACAAGTTTTTGAAAAAGATCATCCAGAGTTTAGAAATTTTATACATGAATTAGATAAAATACATCGTAAAAACAGAGTAAATCATAATTTCCATCACCTATATGAAGAATAATGCTATTCGATAAATTGACGGCAAGAGGTCAGTGTTGAATCTTTAGTGTTGAAAATCTCGAAATCACTCCTTTGAGAAATATTTAGATTAGAGATACTAATCTTTTGAGGGATAAAGTTTTGATTAAGCTGGTTTCGAATAAAGTGTCTTGACTGTGGAACATAGCGAGTCCAAAACTCCCCTCCAACAAATATCTCATCTGCCTTTTTAATACAACTAACCGAAGTAAGAATAGTTAATTGGTTTCCAGAAATCCAAATGCTTCTTTTAAAAAAAGATCTGCTATCATTTTTATAAACAATTAATAATCTTCGAATTATGTTTTTTACAAACTCAGCTGATCGGATATGAAAACAAAATAGCTGGGTAACGATTCTAAATAGAATTTGAGAAATGACATTAAATTTTCTAACTGAAATTTTCTGAAGATAACCTGAAATCTCAAACCCTCCTTCTATCTCCGTTATGGAGTATTTGCCTTGCCAAAGTGATGAGTAATACAAATTGCCATGCTTAATCAAAACACCACTATCGTTAACTACTTTTTCTCCTTTATTTAGATCCCACACCATTATTACTCCACCGCGAGAGAGTGAAGAGACAAGATATATATTTTCATTAGAAAATACAAACATCCCCGCTTTTTTAAAGAAGAAAGAATTTTTCACTTCAAATGGGAGAGGCTCCCTAACAGGGGATTCTTGAATTGAATTTAAAATTAATAAAGAATCTAAAAAATCATTAAGTCTATAAACAAAATAATGATCATCTAGATCTAAAGGGAGAACGACATTAGAGGTTTTTAGACCCAATTCTAAGTGATCACAAAGTGATCTACCTAATGGACTACTTCTCCAAAAGAACAGACCTGAAATGAAAAAAGTTATTGTATGCCTAGAACCAATTGCTCCACCAACACTGCCATCTGGGTAGGCAAAATGGGAAATAAATTTTAAAGATTTAAGTGCAACAGTTTCTAATTCTGGATCTGAGATAAGCCTTAATCCTTTTGAAATAAAACACAATGTTCCAGATTGATAACCAGGATCAGCTCCATCATACTCTAAAGACCAACCTTCATCCTGATGAAAATTTTCTAAAATACTATTTTTTAATTTATATATATGAAGATCAAAATCGTTTGAATTTAAAATATGCTTGGCCTGCACAAGAGCCAACCATGCCATAGCAATATGATTTGTTAAAGTGTGAGCTTCACTAATTCTTGTTAAAGATATTGCTGATTTTCTTATTATTGCAAGGAGCTTATCTCTTATGGAAGGTTCGAGATCTTTCCCTATTAATTGAAAGGTTTCGCAAAAAGAACTTAGAACATAACCAGTCGGTCCTGCCCACCCCCTTTCACCTGGATACCATTCATCAAATGTGCCGTCTTTGTGCTGTATTTTATCTGTTGAACTAATAGCTTTCTGTATAAAATTAATGAGAATTTTATTTTTAGAATAAAAGGTATCCGAGCAATATAATTTTGCGAGAATTCCAACCCCCATCTGGAATGAAGCCGATGAAAAATCTGATGTTTTAAAATGCCAAAAATCTCGATCAAATAAACCAGAAGTATCACCATACGGGTTTCTGTCAAGCAAAGTTAGTAATCGAGGAATACTTTGCTCAATAATGTTGACAAGTGAATGTTTCAAGATTTATTCCTCTTCATCTGAGTAAGTAACTCGAGGGTTACACCAAAGAAAAAAAGATTGAGCCCAGTTGATAGAAGAAGAAAAAAAAGGACTAAAGATTGTCGATCCAAAATGGATTGCAATGAAAAACTTGTTTGCCAAAAAACGATTGAGATGTCTACAATCGCCAAGAATGTAATGAGTAAACCAATTATAAATAAAATTTTTAAATGACTTCCGGTCCTTAGAACTAAAACAGGAAAAGTGTAGAAAATATACTTTGTTATTGATCCTACAACTCTAGACTTTCCATGCAACCTTGAATTCCATTTAGATGGAATTTCTACTACTTTAAAACCTTTCTCCCATGCATCAATAATCGTTTCCTGAACATAGGTATGAGTGCCAACAAGCTCAAGCTCTTCAACAAGATGTGGTCTCATGGCTCTAATTCCGCCATGACTATCAGTGAGTTGAAGACCAGTTACTTTTCTAAGTATTAAGCTCAACACTATGGTTCCAATCCTATTTATAAGAGGATAATCATATTTTACAGATTTCTTTTCCAAAAATCTTGAGCCTAATACTAAATCTGCATTTTCTGAATCCAAGGCTAAAATAAAATTTTTTAATTCAGAAATATCAACTTGCCCATCACTATCAACAGAGATGATTGCATCAGGATTTTTCTTCGCAGCCTGTTTGAGGCCTCGAACCATAGCAAAACCTAATCCTTTTCCACCACCAACTAAAACAGTTGCGCCTTTATCAAAAGCTTTCTCTCTGGTGCGATCATGAGAATCATCAGTTATTAAAACTTCAATGACATCAAGTCCTAGCTTTCCTGCTTCAACATGTAGACTGGAAATAACGGATTCAATAGTCATTTCTTCATTTCTTGTAGGTATGACAAAAGATATTTTTTTAGTTTTCAAATTTCCTCATTAGACCTAATTGTTTATCCTCCAAAATATTCTTTGCGTATTGAAACAAAAGCAAGCAATAAATCCAAGATATTTAAAACGACCTCGAATAAATTAATTTTGTTCTTAACCACATAAAATAAAAAAATTATCACACCCCACCTTAAATATGACAAACCCTAAGCATATTTATGTATTCCATCCAAAATTTTTCTCATATTTAAAAACAAGCTGGGTAGAAAATTTTGACCTAAAATTAAAGAGCATAATAAATGACTAGTTTTTATATATTCAATCGCATTATTGATTTTATTATAAATTTAATAAAATTAAGAATTCATCCGTTGAGATTGCAGACACAGAAATAAAGGGTAACGAATTAAAGGCATTTTTTTAATAGGTCTCAAGTACGATCAAGGTGACTGCTCATCGTTATCAACCAAATCCTTACAAAGTTGAAAAAAACTCTTCAGTTCCGGAAATACAGATTGAAAATCCCGACCTCTTCTTTTGTCTAGCTCACAAATATAGTGATAAAATTCCTTTCTTAAATCTCTTCTGCTACTGTCCTCTTTTAAGGAAGTAAACCAGTTAACTATTCTTTCCATTTTAGAAATTTCATGTTCAATAAAAAGCCATTCCGAAACCGATGATTCAGGACTTTTACTCTTAAGGAATTTAAGATCACTTTCAATGACTGACTTAAAATCTGGTGTCAAGATAGCCAAACTTAAAAAACTCGGATGTCTTAGATAAGGCATATCCAGCATCAGACGAGGATATCTAGTTCCCTCCTCTCTGAAATCATTTTTTAAAATACAAACATCTTCTAAGAAATTTCGAAAATTAGGAACTGATAATGCATTGTAAGTACACATAAGAATAATTTTACAATTCGAAGGCATAATGGTTAAAAATTTTCTTACATTTAAAATAAATTTTTCATAATTTAAACCATCTCGTATGTATTCAGCCTGCGCCCCAAATGTATCTATGCTCGTATAGAATTCGAAGTGTTTAACTTTATTACTGGCCACGATTTTACTAACCAAGTTTAAAAAACTCTCAAACTGTGAATCTGGAATGCCCAAGTTAGAATTAACTGAGAATGTCAAATTTGGCATTGGATTCTCATCTATGAACTCAAGAAACTTAAATGTATTTTTATTTAATAAAGGCTCTCCCCCCGTAATCCTGAAATACTTTAAGTCTTGAACCAAGCTTGGCCACCAATTCCAAAATGCCTCAACATAGGGATTATTATCTTCCGGAAGAGGGTATAAGCCAGTTTTCCTGAGAGTTTCTAGGCTAAAATTAGGCATTTGTTTATAATGACCATATTTTTGGTATTCACCCAAAATTGAACTCGAAATATGTGGAGAACAGTAAATACACTTAAAATTACAAGTATGACCGAAACTGACTTCAAGATAGGTAGGATTAAAATTAAAATCCACTGGCTTAGAAATAGCATCCTGTAAATGAGGAAGTGCCCAATCTTCAGAAGACTTCAGGATTCTGTCACTAATATTATCCGGATGGGAATCTTCAATCTTCCAACAATAATCACATTCCTTAGGCCGAGTTCCTTGTAACATTAATAAACGCTGTTCTTTTTTGTATTCAGTATTATGCAACTGAGATGGGTTTTCCTGTAAACCCTCAAGACTTATTTTATGAGTTGGTGGATGATGGCAACTATGGGTTAATCCATTCTGAAGATGAATTGTAACCTGATACCATTTGGCAAGACAGAAGCTAGGAGAAACACTATTAAGTGAAGCCTTAACTTCATCATGAAAATTAATAAAACCCGGAATGGAAGTCATTTTAAGACCTTTTTAAAATTACTTTACCAATTTGTTGTAAGTAAAATTTGAATTGAGATGACTACATTGCTGACAGAAAGTCCATTCAGGGTCTTCAAGAAAAAATCGGTCTTCATGAATTTTAAGCAACTTTTGCCTAAAATTCTCATAAGCACCAGAGTGCCAAATGTCTGACCAATTTTCAGTATTAATATTAGAAACTTCATGGCGGGCGACACAACAAGGAATGACATCGCCATTAACTCCAAATCTTACATAGGTATATCCTATATAACAAGGATGGGATAAATAAAAATCACTTGGAACCCCACCATTTAAAACATCCAGATCCAGATTTTTAGCACTTTCTTTTATTTCTTCACTCATCTTGGTTTCCAATGTTGATTTGATGTTGAGCTAGGTTGACTTTCCAATATCTTCGATAATCTTCTCACATACTTCTCTTTCAAATATTTTCAATCCCATACTATCAGCTCTAGAGATAGCGGATCTCAAACTGTTAGATAAAGACTCAAGCTGGGGAGCATCTTTTATGAGCAAGTCTTTATGTAAATTAAGGTGAACCTCCATTGGCTTAAACCATAGTCGACCCGCGCCAACCTCAATTGAGAAATCCACGAGCTTTTCAAGCTTATCATAATTATATTTATTTACAACGCACATAACCGTAAAAAAAACGCCTCTTCCAGTTGCCTCTGATCTCAAACTGGCCAACTTTGAAAGATTATATTTTATTTTTTCAAACACCCTTTCGTTTTGTCTTGGCCGAGTAGCAATATAAGTTTTTGAGTCACCACCAGAAACATTGGCCACAAAGTGAAGATCGTGAAAATGATTGCCTCCAACAGAGTTAAGCCTTAGCAAATCTTCCTCAGCAAGATATTCCATGTTTGATAAAATCTCGACGTAAAACCCTCGCTCTCTGGCAAAAACTATCAAATCCACTGCGCTTTTATGCATCAGAGGATCACCTAAACCTCCGAACTGAATACTCTTTACGGTCCAAGGGAGTGCTTTAATTATTTCACGTACTTTTTCCGCATTTGCCTCCTGAGACATCATCTTTTTAGCAAAATCGGATATAACACCACCTGATCTTTTCTTATGATCCTCAATAAAGTCAGGTCCATATAAACCACAAAAAACACAACTATGAGTGCACTTATTAGACAAATCAATATGCACCTGTTCGATTCCTGAAAAAGTATTCAGAGTTTTTAAATTATATTTTAGTGAACTGGTGAACCAAAATGGGAAGTAGATGTTGATTTTTTTTACATTTCTTATCTTCAAATATCTAAAAACATCTGTGAGTTTTTTTATCATTTCTGGATCTAATTCTGACGGACTATCCAAAACACCAATCTCGGCACCAGAAAAATACAGACCACTGATTGTTGATGCAAGAATTCTCATATCGCTCAATATTTTTATCTCGAATCCAAAGAGAAATTTTTCCCCATATCTATTTTTAATCCCTAAAAATTGATTAATTATATCTCTATCACCTGAATTAAAGTCACCAAATCCAACCACATGATTCCACTTAGTCGGATGGTACTTAAATTGAGGAATGAGTCCTTTCAAATCTAGAGTCATTAGCAAATTCGCTACACTATCAAGTTCAAACAACTCAGAAGGAAGTGAGATGAAAACGTCAGTAGTTTTAGAAGTTAGATCCTTTATCTTGTCGTAATATCTTACGAGAGAGGCTTCATCTATGAGTCTTACATAAAATGGCTCTCTTGGGAGCAGGTGATTAACGTCAAAATTATCAGAGCTATACTGATCGAAATACTTCATAAGATCCCTCTCTCAAAAATCAACCGGTTATATTAACTAATTCCATGTTATAAGTTACCCCAAACAAGGAACTTTCAATTTGAAAAATCCCAGTGAATTGTTGGCTCATCCGCTGAACATTTCCGAGTTCATCAATAATGAGATACGAACACTTCTCGCCATCCCATGCACTACCTGGTCGGATCCAAACATACCAGTAATTTTTTCCTAAGAAGTTATAGGACAAAAAGCCAGGGACCCAAACTGAATTCAAGCCAAGCTGTTCAGAGCTTGTAATAGTAACATACCTAAAATCCTCATCTATCTCATAAAAGCCTATTTCAAAATTATTAAACCCATTGTCATGATGAGAAACGATTAATACTCTTCTACCTTGATAAGTGGTAACTTCAGAAAAAACAGTGGCCCAACTGTTCGGAACCCCCCGAGACAGCAATTTTGTCATCCAACCTGATCCATCAAAACTGATTAAGCTATCTCTTCTAAGTAATCCTTTATCAAACTGCTTTTCTAAATCGGTGAGTCCAAGAAAAAAATACAGATTTTCATTTTTTTCAAAAGTCGAGACAGTTAAAAATCCCATATCTTTGTGAACTCTATTTAGAACAGAATCAAACTCTTCAGAAGAAACATTATCAATATATAAAGCAGGAAGATAATTTATACCTACAAAAATCTCGTACAATCTATTACGCCAAAAACATGCAGTGCCACCAAAATTGAACTTTTTATCGAATGATTTAAATAGTTTGATTTCCTTTGTATCCAAATCAAGTTTCTGAACACTACCTCCAGGGAAGGGATGTATGTCCAAGCCATGATCTATAAAATAAAGAAAATGAGATTTTTTGAACTTAAGATCATAAATTCTCCTAAAATGAATACCTCTCGGACTGTTAATTAAATTAATTTTTTCAAGGGACGACGAGATAAAATTAACTCTATAAAATGTTACTTCCAGGGGTTGATTTTCTAACCTAAAAGGTAGCTCTAGTTGAGTTGTTGCAAAAAAATACTCATCCTTTATCTTTAAAAGATAACTATCCATGAAATGCAAGGTAGACT
>CANHIY010000122.1 GCA_947461175.1 Bacteriovoracaceae bacterium | reverse complement strand
TTCAATTATTTTATCCTACCAAATTCCGATAAGTCTTCAGGAGAGTCAAGTTAATGATCTACGTCTTTTTTTTGCTCCTGACAATTTGCTATCGCTTTCTTAAGTATCGTTTTGAACGAAAGAACTTCTTGAGATCTTTGACTGAGGCCCATACAAGAAATCATCATGAGTTGGTTCTTGGTCATTACTTTTATGTGATCACATTTGAAGTCTTTTTATCTTTCATAATTGCTCATTTACTAACTCCTAAATCTGCAGCCATAGGTGTAATCGGTCTTGGATTCATTTATATTGGTCTTATTTTTATATGTTTTGTCTTTTTTAAATTTTTTATAGGGCACTTAGAAAAACAAATTAAATTGGAACTCTACCAATCTTTTAAAACTCATATCATTTCTGATTTAAGATTAAATTTGTCTCTGGTTCTATTGCCCGTTTTGATTTTTTCTCTTATTCATTTTTCAATCACTGAAGACGTTGTCAGAGATATTGATGGTTTTTTGTTTGTAGATTTTTTATTAAGCATATTTTTTGTTTCTGTTCTTACTATTTTATGCACAGCTATTATCATGTTGAGGTTAATTCCCAATAGAGAAATTACAGAAACGGATTATTTACAAATTATTCAAAAAAGACTTCTTCAAATTAACAAACCTCAAATGCGTGTCCGATGGATAGAGTCAGATATAAAAAATGCATTTGTAGTTGGTTTGGATCTGCTTTTTTTTAGAAATCATACGTTATACATCGGAAGAACCTTGCGAGACATCCTTTCATTTGAGGAATTTGATGCTGTGATTGCTCATGAATTAAGTCATGTGGTTCGTCGTCATGTACAGAGGAGATTAATAGGATTGATGAAAAATTTTATTTTCATCATTTCAGGGTTCTTTTTCATTTTTCTTCTCTTTTTTGTACTTATACTCTTCCATGAAGACGGAATATCTTCCTATTTGACTAATGGGATGTTTTTTTTGTGTGTTGTTGTGTCCTTGTTATGGTTTATTTTAAATCATTATCTTTTGTTTCAGTCGTATCAATTCCAAGAATATGAAGCGGATGGTTTTGCTGTTCTTGAACTTGGAGCCGATGCAGAAGCCTTTAAGTCTGCAATCCGAAAATTGTCTCAGAAAGAACAAACATCCGAATACCTTAACAAGATGGATCTTTTGAGAGGGAATAGTTTTACAAGATGGCTCTCTACTCATTTTACAACCCACCCCCCTGTTGAAAAAAGAATTTCTCTTATTGAGAAAAAAATATTTTATGGACACTCTTTTGATAATCATTCTTTAGAAACTCCAAAAATAAAATGGAGTTTTCAAAAATATCAAAATGTTAAGATGATAATAATCGGGTTAGCCTTTATCTGTGTTTTTATAATCTCTATGTTTATTCATGTTAAATCAGGCTCGGAAAAAGTAGCGTTTATTTCAACAGCAAGCAAGGCAGATGTCTTAAAAAGAAATGATCTTGTGAAAGCTATAAATTCAAAGCCATTTCTAGTTGGAAATACTCTGATGTACTATGTTGTGATAAGAAAAGAGAAGAACTTAATAAATCATTTTCTTAATAATGGTGCCAATAAGAAAAAAACTCTTTTGTATTTATCCCAGATAAAGGACTTCCACCTTTTTCATTTTTATTATCTTCAACTTGAAAATAGTCTTAGTCTCGAGGATTATGAAGCTGTTTGTAGAAAAAGTGCTAAAATTAATTTTACGCAAGGGTATGAACTTTTAGTAAAATCTCCTAAATTTTATCAATTAAGATCATCCGACAGGCTTGAAGTTATTGGTTTGCGGGAAAATGTAATTAGAGCCCCAGCTTCCAAGTAGTCTTTTTAAATCATTTCATTCAAATCCACTTCATCACATAAACTCCTTCCACGTTCAAGTCGGGGGAGGCGGCACCAGTAAATCTAATTTCAATAATATCATCTAAACGTAGAATGAATTGATGTCCGGATACGTTTCCAAAGTCATTTCCATCGTAATCCACGCACTTATGAAGTTTCATTTCCAGCACGTTTGGAGAACTTATGTATGAGCATTTGAATTCAATATCATCACTGTCAAATTCATTTACATTATAGGCGACCTCTACAACCTTATTCACTGTGGATCCACTTTTTACCTTTAAATGAGTAGGTATCTCAAAACGAGCCGGGCCTGGCATCCGGTAAGCTTTTTTTGATGCTTCGGCACCATTTAAGCTGATGACATAATTTAATAAAGGTCCCACCTCCTGCCGTTGACGGGAGAGTTCAGTGTCTTGCTCTGTCATTTCTTTACCACAGCCTAATATGGTTATGACCAGCGATACGTAAGGACAAATTTTTTTAGCAAAGATTTTTAGCATTTCAATCCTTTGAGAATGCTTACTTACTATTATAATTTGTCTTTTCATCGGTAAGTGAGCACCAAAGCTTAAGGCTTCTAACGCTTTATTTTTATTACGCCTGGTAGGTAAATATTTCTAGGTGATCTTTCCTGAATATTTAGCTAACGGACAAGTTTTGGCATCTATGTATTTGCTGGTATGGGTCACCTGTTACAATGTTAAAAATAAAGACCACAGACATTTTTTATTTCTCAAACCTTGACAGTTTTCTTTGCAGAACCATCTTCACGAGTGCAGAATCTTACTAATTTACTTGAACACTTTTTGCTATGCAAAAAAATTAACCTATGGAGGATCTATGACAGTAAAACCACTTCAGGACCGAGTTTTGATTAAAAGGCTCGAGGAAGAAACTAAAACAGCTGGTGGAATTATCATCCCTGATAATCACAAAGAAAAGCCAGCTCAAGGTGAAGTCGTTGCAGTTGGAACAGGTTACCGCCTACAGGATGGATCAGTTAAGGTCCTAGACGTGAAGAAAGGCGACAAGGTACTTTTTGGAAAGTACTCAGGCACTGAAGTTAAAGTTGGTGGCGAGAACTACATTATTATGAAAGAAGATGAAATTCTTGGAATTCTTCAGTAATTAAAAATCACTTTAATCAATAACTAAATCTCTTCAAGGGGAAATAAAAATGTCAGCTAAAGAATTAAAATACTCAGAATCTGCTCGTAACTCAATTCTTGCAGGTGTAAACGCTCTTGCAAATGCGGTTAAAGTTACTCTGGGTCCAAAAGGCCGTAACGTTGTTATTCAAAAATCTTTTGGTGCTCCAGCTATTACAAAAGATGGCGTTTCTGTGGCCAAAGAAATTGAACTAGAAAATGCTTTTGAAAATATGGGTGCTCAGCTTGTTAAAGAAGTAGCTCAGAAAACAAATGAAGATGCTGGTGATGGTACAACAACAGCAACAGTTCTTGCTCAAGCTATCTACCGTGAAGGTGTAAAACTAGTAGCTGCTGGTCATAATCCAATGGATCTTAAGCGTGGTATCGACCTTGCAACAACTAAAGTTATTGAAAAACTTAAGACTATGTCTAAGAAGATCGATACAGCTGAGGAAATTGCCAACGTTGGGACTATTTCTGCAAATAACGATCAGGAAATTGGCAAACTCATTTCTGAGGCTATGTCTAAAGTGGGCAAGGAAGGTGTTATTACAATTGAAGAGTCTAAGACAGCAGAAACTTCTCTTGATGTTGTTGAAGGTATGCAGTTTGACCGTGGTTATGTTTCCCCTTATTTCGTAACAAATCCTGAAAGAATGGAAGCTACTTTCGAAAATCCATACATCCTTATCACTGATAAGAAGATATCTTCTATGAAGGAACTTCTTCCTACTCTTGAGAAAGTTGTTCAAACAGGAAAGCCACTTGTTATTCTTGCTGAAGATGTTGAAGGGGAAGCTCTTACAACTTTAGTCGTGAATAAACTTCGTGGAACATTAAATGTGGCGGCTGTTAAGGCTCCAGGTTTTGGTGATAGAAGAAAAGAAATGCTTAAGGACATTGCAACTCTTACTGGTGGTCAAGTTATCTCTGAAGAACTTGGCATGTCTTTAGAGTCTACAACTCTTAAGGATCTTGGAACTTGTAAGAAAATTACAATCGATAAAGAAAATACAGTAGTTGTTGATGGAGCTGGTAACAAGAAAGATGTTGATGCTCGCGTAGCTGCAATCCGTTCTCAAATTGCTGAAACAACTTCTGATTATGACAAAGAAAAACTTCAAGAGCGTCTTGCAAAACTTGCTGGTGGTGTTGCTGTAATTCGTGTGGGAGCTCCAACAGAATCTGAAATGAAAGAAAAGAAAGATCGTGTTGAGGATGCTCTGAACGCAACTCGTGCTGCTGTTGAGGAAGGAATTATTGTTGGTGGAGGAGCTGCACTTCTTCACGCGACTTCTGCCCTTGATGGACTTAAAGGTGCAAATGAGGAGCAAACTGCCGGCGTTAAAATAATCCGTCGTGCTATTGAAGAGCCTCTTCGTCAAATTGCTTTCAATGCAGGAGTTGACGGTGCAGTGGTTGTTAATAAAATTGTTGAATCTAAGAGTGCTTCATTCGGTTACAATGCCCGTGATGATAAGTTCGAAGATCTTGTGAAAGTTGGAATCATCGATCCAACTAAAGTAACTCGTTCTGCACTTCAGAACGCTGCTTCTGTTGCTGGTCTTATGCTTACAACAGAAACAATGATTGCAGATCTTCCTAAAAAGGATGATCACGCTCATGCACCTGCAGGAATGGGTGGCATGGGTGGAATGGGCGGCATGGGCGGCATGATGTAATTTTTTCCCATACCAAACTTAGTATCCAGGGCACCCTCGTGGTGCCCTTTTTTTATTCTCATGGTCTCTTTTTGTCCCTCCCTTCACTGACTCATTATAGAAAGTTAACACCTTGGCGATCTTTGTCATTGGCATCAACTATGCAACTTGTAGTTATTGAGAAGGTTAACATGAAGTTAATCTGAACTTGGATTTTGCCAGGGAGTCGGCATGGGAAAAATTTTCCTGATTCTTGTTCTCATTTTATCCTTTCCAGTTTTTTCAACTGTTGTGGTTAGGGCCATGGATTGCCCAGATCAATTTGAGGGGAGAGTAAAGGCCATCATTGAGCCTGTTGGGTCAACCCATGTTTTTTCTGTGAATAAGGTGATTTTCGAGAATCACAGGCTGTTAAAGGGAAATGTGAAGGATGAGGTGACACTAGACGTTCTTCAAAATGGTCCCTTTCAAATTGAATCTCGGAAGGATTATCGTGTTCAGCTACGTAATGGAAAAGTTTGTTGGATTGATGAATTATAAGAATTTAATTTTTCAGGATGAAAAATATGCTTATGAGATGTCTTCTTTTTTATTTTATTTCTTTTTCTGCCTGGGGTTATCAATTAACTCAGGACTTTGTGAATGGATTTTACTGGGCAAGCCTTCCAGTCAAATTTGTAATTTCAGAAAATGATCCTGTCAGAAAATCTTTTCTAAAAAAATTATCTGAAACGGCTATAGAAGAGTGGGAGAAAGAAACGGGTTTTTCAATTTGGGATCTCTCTTTGGAAGGGTCAACAAATATTATCCGTTGGTCTACTAATTTTTCTTCAGAGACTAGGATGGATCCTGAATCTGTTCTTGCAGTGGCTATAAGATATACAGATGGCCCTTATATTGCCAAATCTGAAATCATTATTAATGGGACTCATCCAGCATTTAATACACCTTATATGAGCGTAAATAATATGAATCTTTCTACGACGTTGGTTCATGAGTTGGGTCATACCATGGGATTGGACCACTCTGAGAATGAATTGGCAGTAATGGCCCCCAACCTTCAATACCCTTATAATGGTCTTCATCCTGATGACCTCGCTGGAATGACTGATGTGTATGAGCAAACCGAATACCGACAAATCACAAGATATGTGTCACCTTTGGCCTACACACCTGAAAAAAAATCAACACAACCTTTTAGTTGCGGAACAACTACAGCTCAAAATGTTGGAACTCATGGTGTTCTATCTATGGTAAGTGGAGTGGTTGTGGCTTTCATGAGACGGATCTCAATGTGTTGGAAAAAAATATTTAAAAGATAATTTATCATTAATTCCATATTCCTGATTAATACAGTTTTGAAGCATTTATCATCTTTATACCCATGAACTGTGATTGGTATAAATGGATAAAAATAATGGCACAATTATCCTAATTGGAAAAAATAATTAAAGATTTTAAGATTATTAAATATGAAAAAAATAATTCAAATGGCTCTTATAGTCTTTCTCTTTTTTAATTCTAATAAAGGTTTAGCAATGGATAACTCATCACTTCTTGTTGGTGCCAATCTGTGGCAGGCAATCATTTGGGCCAGCAAAGAAGATCATGATCATTTGGGAAGATTGAGAAGAGAATTGGATTTTCTTAAAAACAATAATGTTGGATTTGTTCGGGTACTTGCTAGCATACAGAAGCATCCCTCCAAATTTTCGATACAAACACCCTGTCAAACAGATGCTCTCGATTCAGGTATAGCTTGTTTGAAATCTTTAAAGATAGTTCTTGATGAACTTCAAAAAAGAGAGATGAAAGCGATTGTTGTCTTTAATAATTTTTGGCATTGGTCCGGTGGTTTTAACAGTTACATGGCCTGGACAGGAGAGGAAGAATATGCAGAATTCGGACCCATCTCAAATAATTTTACAATAACAAAATTTTTCATGAAGGCGGCAAAATTTTATAAAAGTAAAAAGGCGAACATCTTATACGATAATTTTATAAAACTCTTTTTTAAGGAATTCCCTAACGGACACTCGGCGATTCTTTCTTATCAACTTGCTAATGAGCCTACTCCTTTTTTTAATCATCGCTCCTTTTCTTGGTGGGTCGAAAGTAAATATAAACTTGTGAGAGATTTTGATTCAAAAACACCTTTAACTCTCGGCGGGGTGGGAACCGGTCCCAATGTTCCAGGAACGGTGACAGATTTAAAAAAAATCTATGGAAAAAGCCAATTTGATTATCTCACAGTTCATCTCTGGCCTCAAAACTGGTTGTGGTATAATCCACATAAAATGGATGAAGCTAAATTTCAAAAGATGCTTAATAAATCTAGGGATTATCTCTTAAAGCATGCAATCATGGCAAAAATCACCAATTCACCTCTTCTTTTGGAGGAGTTTGGACTGGCACGAGACAGGGAGCAACTTGAAAGAGAATCTTCGGTAGTTTATCGAGACCGCTTTTATCAGTTTATTATCAACGAACTAAAATCCCTCAAGGCCTTGGGGTACCCGATTGCAGGTCTGGCATTTTGGGCCTGGGGAGGAGAAGGTCTTCCTGGTACAAATCTTGTGGGAGATCCTCCACATGAAAAACAAGGATGGTATAGTATTTTTAATACCGACTTTTCTACCCTGGAAATCATCCGATCCATAAATGGGAAATAAAGATTTTAAGTAACTATGCAATGTTTCCGTTAAGGAAACATGGAGAAAAACGAAAATAATCCTTTTATTTTTTTTCTTGTATTTGATGAAAGCCTACCACGGGTTTTTTTCACATTTCATCGCACCTTTAAGTCCTATGGGCTTATCCTTGTTCCAGTAAGAATTGATCAGCTTCAAAATATTATCTCAGCGTCTGATCAAAGTCAGGTGATCGTTATTTCTTCTGTGATGAATAGCTCTGAGATGAAGATTTATAACGAAAAAGTGAGAGAACTTTTAAAATTTGTTCTTAAAAACAGGCGTTTGACTTTCATGCTTTTGTCCAGTTTCTTAAAATTAAGTGATTACAACTTATTTTCTTTTTCCAAAAATTATTTTTTCTTAAAATACCCAATAGATGCGCTACTTCTCTCAGAAAAAATTTCTCGTTATTATCATCTTAAATCCAAAACAAACATGAAATGGCCGGGGGGAAGGAGAGCTGGAATTGGTGAAGTTTTATGAAAAGTAAACATGATGAGTATACTCAAAGAATTCTCCTTCTTCTTAAAAATGATGCCAATAATCTTTTCCAAAGAATACATGAAAGAAAGTCAGAGTACTTAGAAATCTTTGCACTTAGGCGCACCAGAGAACATTTTCCGATGATTTTTAAAAATCGATATGAAGGGACATCGCTTGAGGATTTATCATGCTGCAGCTCTGAGTTAATTACGATTTTGGATCAATTTTACAAACAAGTAGAAGAAGTGAACTGGTATCTTTATCATACAGAAGACATGCCTAATACCGTAGAGGATTATATTGATCGTAAAATTCGTAAAATGGAATCTATGATTAAAACATTAAATCTTTATCTTGATGCCGAGCTTGGTTCTGAATCCTCTTTTAGTATCCAAGAAAATCAGACCAAGATCGACATAAAATAACTCAACATTAATGAATTCATTTATCTACCAGCTTTGAGTTTTTTAATATAGTCTTTACACTCTCCGATACTGTTAATCCTGTTACCGTCATTGTATTTAAATGTTTCTATCTCTTCACCATCTTTGTAGACATGAAAAATTGTATCAACTTGTTCTTCATTGAATCCACATCCCGCACTTCCATACACACAAACGACAGCTTCTTCTTCACACTTATACTTGGGTTTTTTACTATGAGCAGGTTGGCTGGAAATACAAACAATCATAAAAAGTATTGCGAGTTTTGATGCTTTTTTAAACATAACCTTCTCCTTTCTTCAGTTTTCTTTCTGACTTGTTGTTATTTTAAGTGAATACTATTACAAGTTTGTATTTTATTTTAAATCCCTGATTTTACTGAGTGAGTCCTAATACGATCTGCCATTATTTGTGGGCATGCTCAATAAATTGAGGGTTTAAGCTCGTAGTTCAATAATTTTAGAAATCTGAGAAATTTGATTTAATTCGCGAAACCGGTCTAAAAGATATTGGAAAAAGCTTAGCCCATTTTTGCGTGTCG
>CANHIY010000121.1 GCA_947461175.1 Bacteriovoracaceae bacterium | reverse complement strand
GATGGAAACAGACAATATCCCAACCGGTAATTGGAATAACCTGAAACTGTAATTAAGCCAGGAAGTTGCACCCACAATCGGAGTGGCAAGAATAGTGGTGATAAGAAGATTCACCTGGGTGGCGGCAAACCCAATAAGACCAGGGCCAATGAGTTTTACGATTTTTTTTGATTTTTGGGTCCAAAACTTTTGTGGCCAGAGGGGTTTAAAACCTTTTTTCCAAATTAGAGGTACCTGAACTGCTGCTTGCATGAATCCCCCGAGCATGGCCCCTATCCCTAGGGAATAGATGGGGTGGTACCCTCTTTCATGAAGATAACCAGAGAGACCAATCATGGAGAGGATACTCATCACGTTATAGGAAGCAGGGGCCAGGGCCGGAATGAAAAAAACTTTTAGGGAATTTAGGGCCCCCATAAAGAGAGCGGCCAGGGAAATAAATGTCAGAAAAGGCGCCATGATCCTGGTTAAATTCACTGTTAAAAGAAATTTTTCCGGATCAGCTTTAAATGAGGGGGCAAAAAGAGAAATTAACTCGGGGGCAAAAATGATAATCCCTAGAGTAATAGTTCCTGTTATAAAAAAAAGAAGCCAGAACAAGGCCCACATGAGCTCCCTGGACTCTTTTTGTGAAATTTGATTTGCCTCCACAAAAGTCGGAACGAAGGCAGAGGAGAAGGCTCCCTCCGCAAACAGGTCTCGGAGTAAATTGGGGATTCGGTAGGCCACTAAAAAAGCATCCGTCATCCCGGAAGCTCCAAAATAAGCAGCCATAACCTGTTCCCTCACAAGTCCAAGGATACGTGAACAAAATGTAGCAACGGCCATCTTCAAACTGGAACGAATAACGGACATAAATCTCCTGATGCCCCCATTGTCCCTTGAGAGAAAACTTTTGAAAAGAAAAGATTCAAAGGGAGACGACTCGATGCAGAGTATTGTCAGTTATTGTTATTTTCATAAGGCTTTTTGGGGAGTTCAATTTCATATCCGGCCGAAGTATGATGGTGATCGATAAAAATCATAACATTTAAGTAAAAAAGGATTATATATGCAAACGATGGCCATCATTGGGGCCCAATGGGGTGATGAGGGGAAAGGAAAAATAACCGATCTTCTGGCAGAAAAATGTGACTTGGTTGTGCGCTACCAGGGTGGACACAATGCTGGTCATACGATTTGGGTCAATGGTCAAAAAACTGTTCTCCATGTGATCCCATCAGGGGTTCTTCACCCTCACTGCCTCTCAGTCATAGGCCACGGGGTGGTGCTTGAACCAGAAAACTTTCTGAATGAACTTTCAAAAATTAAGACTATTACAAATGTTTCCCCAGAAAATTTAAAACTCTCTTCCAATGCTACCGTCAT
This sequence comes from Bacteriovoracaceae bacterium, assembly GCA_947461175.1. Classification (GTDB taxonomy): domain Bacteria; phylum Bdellovibrionota; class Bacteriovoracia; order Bacteriovoracales; family Bacteriovoracaceae; genus Peredibacter. The sequence goes on along the minus strand of CANHIY010000121.1, from coordinate 7,603 downwards.
CACGAGCTATCATAAACTCCTGGATGCAGCCAGGGAATCTCAAGGGAGTGAGAAAATCGGCACCACAGGGAAAGGAATAGGCCCCGCTTATGAAGATAAAGTCTCAAGGCACGGAATAAAAGTTAAAGACCTCTTCGATAAAGACACACTTTTAAAAAAACTATCCATAGGCTTTAGTGAAAAAGCCGTTCTTTTTAAACACCTCTACCTTATGGAAATACCTCCTTTGGATCAAGAGGTGGACCGACTTTACAAACTTGGGATGAAATTAAAAGATTACGTAACAGATACTTTTGGATTGATTGATGAAAAACTCTCCCTTGGAAAGAAAGTCCTCTATGAAGGAGCTCAAGGTATTCTTCTAGATATCGACTATGGAACCTATCCATTTGTCACCTCTTCCTCTACAGCGGGGGCCGGTATCTACACTGGGGCCGGAATTCCAGGTAAAAAACTGGATGAAGTCATGGGAGTTGCCAAGGCCTATACAACTCGCGTGGGAGAGGGTCCCTTCCCTACAGAACTCTTTGACGATTTAGGGGCTGAAATTCAAACGAAAGGCCATGAGTTTGGGGCAACCACCGGTCGCAAAAGACGGTGTGGCTGGTTAGACCTCCCGCTCTTAAGATACGCCATTAAGTGCTCTCACCTAACGTCAATTGCTCTCACGAAACTCGATATCCTAAGTAACTTGAAAGATTTAAAAGTCTGCTACGCTTACGAAGTCAATGGGAAGATCATTGATTGCGCCTATCCCGGCATGAATCTCTATGAGGCCAAACCTCTCTATAAATCATTTACCCCATTTCATGACGATTTCAGTGGAGGGAAACCATCCAAAGAATTTGAACACTATCTTCATTTCATTCAAGAGGGTCTTGGAATTCCTGTGGGTATCTACGCCTATGGCCCAGATAGGAATCAGGTTGTTTTTCATCAAAAATATTTTTAAAAAACTTCACCAATGATTTGACCTCCCGAATAGGAGGTCAAATTTACTTCTCTGATTTCATTTTTAAACATTTCATTCGATTTTACTTTTATTCGGAGATAATTAGACGAGTAACCTTCCCAGTATCCATCCACCTCGTTCTCAAAAAGAACATTCACTTTTTTCCCAACCATACTTTGAGACAACTCATCCATCTTAGCATTCCCAAGCATCATGAGTGTGCGAACTCTATCTTTTTTTACAGACGACTGAATCTGATCCTCGAGCCTAGCTGCCGTAGTCCCTTTTCTCTTTGAATAAGGGAAAATATGAAAATGGGTTATAGGACCAGATCTTAAAAAGTTAAACGTCTTAAGAAACTCTTCTTCACTTTCTCCAGGGTACCCCACAATCACATCGGCTCCAAAGGCAGCTTCTGGGAAGTAACTCTGAACCATTAAAAGGATCTCTTTATATTGTGATGAATTGTACTTTCTTCTCATGGAGGTCAAAATCTCATCACTCGCACTCTGAAGAGGAATATGAAAGTGCTCCTGATATTTACCAGTATCCTTTAGAGTCTCTAATAATTTTTTTGTTATCGTATTAGGTTCCACTGATCCCAGACGAAGTCTTTGAATCTCTGGAATATCGGCGATCCTTTTTACGAGATCAGTTAAGCGCTCACCACTTATGGCCTCATACTCCCCGATATTCACGCCAGTTAGAACGATTTCCTTAAACCCCTTCTTCGAGAGATCTTTTGCTTCCTTTAAAGCATCGGCCACAGTGATTGTTCGTGATCTTCCACGGGCAAAAGGAATAATACAAAAAGAGCAGACATAATTACATCCATCCTGGATTTTTAAGAAAGCTCTCGTGTGTGAATCAGAAAGCGTCGTAGAGGCTCCCCAAAACTCAGAGGTCTTATCAATATGAACTTGATTGTCATTTTCAGAATCAAGATAATCAAAAACTTTATACTTCTCAGACGTTCCAAGGATCAGATCCACCCCCTTCATCGCCTTAATTTTCTCAGACTCCATTTGGGCATAACAACCGGCCACCACAATCTTAGCTTCAGGAGAAGATGCTTGAGCTTTTCTAATCAAATTTCTGCAAGTTGAGTCAGCCCCATCAGTTACCGTGCAAGTATTAAGAAAAACCACGTCAGCAGGATCTCCAAATTCAACGATTTCATACCCCCGGTCCACAAAGCCCTGAGAAATAGAACCGGATTCAGAAAAATTAAGCCGACAGCCCAATGTATGAAAGGCCACTTTTTTAGAATGAAGAGGTGTAGTTTCCATGGTGGTGAAATTTAATGGATCACAAGGTTTTTGTCTAATGACTGGGTAAAAAATCTTGATTTAGTCCTGGAAAAATTATTCGATTTTTATTTTTTGTATTTGACAAATATCTTCAGAAACAATAATTTGTAGACCTCGTTTCTAAGTGGTCTCGTAGCTCAGTTGGTTAGAGCACCTCCCTTTTAAGGAGGGGGTCCTGCGTTCAAGTCGCAGCGAGATCACCATTTTCGAGAAAACATTTTGAGCAAAATCCGGTTATGCTCCCATCGTCTAGCCCGGTCTAGGACATCGCCTTTTCACGGCGGTAACAGGGGTTCGAATCCCCTTGGGAGTACCAAATTTTATAAAGCCCTGTTTTTACAGGGCTTTTTTTTATTGTGCTCGTAATGGCCCGAAATCCACAGTCATTTTATACCTAGAACAGTCAAAAATTTCTTCGCCCTTGATCTGTACATACAGTATATGTACAATTAGTTATGAACTTCGTTTGGGATCCTAAAAAATCAGAGTCGAACTTAAAAAAGCATAAAGTTTCTTTCGTAGAGGCCATAACCGTATTCTATGATCCTTTAGCACAAACAGCACATGATCCAGATCATTCTGATGATGAGTAACACTTTATCATTATTGGCTATAGTCACGAAGAAAATCTATTTTTTATCGTTAATCTTTATAAAGTGAGTACTGAAACCATTCGAATCATAAGTGCCAGAAAAGCAACCAAGAAAGAAAAAAAGGACTTCGAAGAACTATAGGAGAAAATATATGCGTAAAGAATATGATTTAAAAAAAATGAAATTAAAACCTAATCCTTACATTAATAAACTTAAAAAGAGCGTAACGATAAGACTAGATAATGATGTGATTGAATACTTCAAAGAGTTAAGCCAAAAACTGGATATCCCCTATCAAACTCTGGTGAACGATTTCTTAAGAAAGTGTAAAGAAAATAAACTTCTTCCAACGACGACTTGGAAAAAAGCTATTTAATGAGACAACCCCTTTCTTTGCTAAAGCGACCTCCTACATTAAAAATGGCTCCTCCAGGTCATCATGTCGTCGAAAAACAGGCCCGCATCTCAAAAAATGGAATAAAGTATTTTGTAAAAGCTCATATTCGAAAAAATCGAGGAAAGAAAATAGTCTTACTCCCAGAAAATATTCTCTACCTCTTTTGGCATGGTGACCAAGAATATCCACGCCTAGGAAAAGTGACAGGATATCCAGAGCATCCTGAATTAGATGCAGTTATTCAATTCTGGCTTAATTACTGGAAAGAAGCTGGCCTTCCTTTTCCAAAAGATCTTGACCCCTTCATGATAAAAGTTCTGATTGCAGTAGAATCTCGATTCAAACTTAGGGCCGATCCTAAAGTTAAGCACAGTACAGCTTTTGGTCTTATGCAAGTAACGGGTACAACAAGAGATGATCTCAAGGGTAAGAGGAAAAAAGATCATGTACTTCTTAGAGATTTCTATTTGGATCTAGAAAAAGAAGATCTTGCTGATGCTGTGGTAAGTATTGCTGCTGGAATTCGATGGTTAAGTTATAAATATACATCAATCAGAAATAAGCAAAAAAACTCATTCAACATGTTCAGAAATTACAATAGCTGGACTGAAGGCGAACCATATGCAAAAAAAATCATGGCCCTTTATCTTTCTTCTCTTAAATAACATCGCTTTTGCGGCGGACGATATTGATCCTATTGTTAAAACATTTATTCACAAAAGTTATTTAAAAATCCCAGATGGTAGAGAAGTTGTCATCTCACAACCGGGAAGAAAGCCTGATGACATCACGATGAAAAGAGTTTTTCTTCGCAAAAAAGAGACTATCCTATGGGACAAAATATTTGGCACAGGGAAGGATAATCTTATTTGGTGGGATGCTCATTTCATGCCAATTGTTTCAGGTAAGTTTATTTACGATATAGACAATGATGGCATTGAAGAAATCGCAATTGCGACCTGGCATGGTGGAAATGATATTACTTCTTGTACAGCATATGTCTTTTCACTAAAAGAGGACACTCTCGTACTCAAAGAGAAGAAGCGAATTAACTATGAATTTTCTCGCTCCGTTTATTAATTTGCTCGTAAATAAATGAATAAAATGAAATTAGATGAATAAAGATGAAATGGAAAAGTAAGGCTAAGTACTTTAAACCACTTAACCTCTTGAATAGATGCGGTTAGTGTTTATTGAAGTTTTATACCCCCTTGGTAGTAACACACAAAAATTCCTTACAAAAAAACAGAATTCAATTCTGTACTCCGCCACGTGCAGGGATAGCCGCGTCCAAGATTTTGAGCAAAAAAAGCAGGCTGCTCTCCAGGTTAAAATAGCTCTTCATCCAAAGGTTTAGATAACCAATCTATTAATGGAACAACTAAAATACCATCTTTAGTAGAAGCTTTTTTTAGATCCATCACTAATTGAACACACTTTGTAACTTTTAGACGCTCTTTATAATAATAAAAAGATTTGCTCCTCGAGGCATCACTGATTTTTACTTCGATTAACATGACCGGTTTTCTATTCTTGACGATTACAAAATCAATTTCATGACCTCGTTTATCTCTGAGGTAGCAAAGTTCGTATGTATCGCCCGAAGTATCCTCAAGAAAATGAATCCTCTTCAATAAATGATTCGCGACAAGATTTTCCAAACGCGATCCCTCGTCACCACTTACCTCGCCATTATCATAAAAATAAACCTTAGGAGTCTTCGTTATAGCCTTAGCTATTCCTTTACTGTATGGGCGGACGCTAAAAACGGAGTACGTTTTCTCGAGAACATTAAGCCAAGATTTAGCGGTCTTGGGTGCAATCTCAAGGTCTCTGGCGATATTGGAGAGCACTACTTCTCCTGCAACTCTCTCTGTTAATGCCTGGTGAAAAAGCTCGAGGAGAGATATATCTTTAATGCTCTCGAGTTCCTGAATATCCTGACGAAATACTAATTTTATTTTTTCTTTTCTCCATCTTTTAGCAAAATTTTCTTTTCCTTCAAAATAGGGCTCGGGAAAACCTCCGAGCGTTAATAGTTTCTCCAAACGCTCAGGTCCAGATTCGAGAAAAACATGCTCAAGTTCAGATAAACATAATGGATAAAGTCTCCAGCTGAAGAACCGACCCAACATCGAGTCCTGGCCCTTTTTATAGATATCCAGCTTCGCACTTCCAGTAATAATGAATTGGTGCTTATCTTTTTGGGTATCGTATGTCCCTTTAACGAAGTTTTTCCAACGTGAAAACTTATGAATTTCATCCAAAGCAATGAGATTCTCTTCATCCGACCAGTCTCGAGCAAGGATCATTTTCCTATGATCGATATCGTCCCAATTGAAATAAGAACCTGCCATTTTTTTTAGAAGATCTTTCACCATGGTCGTCTTCCCTGATTGTCTAGGTCCTGTCAGGAAAACCATCTTCTTTTTTAAATCATTAGCTATATATTTAGATAAGTACCTCATGGCACTATTTTAACCTGTAAGTCAAAATAGTCCAGCCTTTTTTGACTTGTAGGTCAAAAAAGTACCTTTATGAAAATGTGGTTCCCCTAGGTTACGACACATTTTGAACAAACTTCTGCATTTCGACTTTTAGCTCCTAACCATTCATGATAGGTTTTCTGAATACTCATAAGGGTAATAATTATTTTCAAAAAATTTATTCTTCTATTCATCTTGTTTCTTTCCTCTTGCACACATCTCTCTCAAGACGAATTAACCAATTCTTTAAAGTCTCAATTTGGGTTTTCCTCTTATTCAACAGTTCAAAATACTCCGGGGGCTTTCTACGCTGAAAAAAGTGTAAACCAAGCACAATTTAGTATTGAAGAATTAGGAAACTTTCTCCTCTCTCCAGGCGATTATTCGATTCCTGTCATGACCTATTGTGTGAAGTCATCAAGCTCAAGTCCTAAAGGTCATACCTATACACTAGATCAAATAGAAGGAAGGTTAGCTATAAAAGTTTCGACCTTACCTGACGATAAGAAGGCATTTATGTCAACTTATCAAGGTGAGGTGTATGAACAAAGAAGCTATCCGAGACATCAAACGCAAGCTGAATATTCTCAACAATCTATCTCGTTTTGATTTCAACGTAACACGCCTATGCGGCTACTATGGGATCTCCAAAGACACTTAATACCGCTAGCAGAAACAGGGTTAGAAAAGTTTCTTCAATTCTAAGGGGTTAATCCGTATGCTGAACTTTCTTTTACTTTTGGATCGGCTTTAGTTCTAAAGCTTGATTCCTTCGCAAAAAAAACTCATATATGAAAGAGTAATAGATCTTTGGGAAAGGGAAGAACTTGTTCTCTCTAATAATCAAACCAGAATTGAATGACTGCATCCAATTCAGAATATTCAGAAAACCCAGAAACTGCTCGTAGACGAGGATAGGCTCGATCCCCATGCCAGTAAAGATAAAGGAAATTTTCAGGAAGAAGAACAGCCTCTTTCCCACGATTTTTTCTAAGATGAGCTTTTACAAAATAATTTATTCCATTCTCAGTTATTTTCAAACTCGGTCAAGCGCTTATTCTTTAAGTCGGTATTTCTTGCCTGAACATAAACAATGTACAAATCATGATCCTTTGGATTTTCACAATAATAAATCGAGTTACCTTGAACAACTAACTTTGAAAAAAGAGGATTCGTTTCAAGGATGGTCCCAGCAAGTGGATTCCTTGAAAGAATAAACTCTACTTCATCAATGATTTCATCAATGGTGCTAATGGCAAGATCAACATTAAAATTGTGGGCAATATGCTCACGAATTTGATCCAAGTCTTCCTCAAACTTGGGTGTCCACTTAACCATATTTCGCTCTTATCTTTTTTTCTTTCTCTTTCATGCGACTCTTAAGATCTTTTGTAGTCATTCCTTCTCCACGCATGGCCTGAGCATAACCAATCGCCAAGTTTTTATGCAATTCGATTTCTTGCTCCATCTCTTCAATTTTCGAAAGAGAAATCAGAGCAACTGCACTTCCATTCTTATGCGTAATGATTTGAGATTCACCCGCTAAAACTTCATCAAATGTTTCGAACAAACTGCTTCTAAGTTCAGTGATCGTTTTGCGTTTAGGCATTTTTACACCCCTTTAACCTTATGTACATTATAGCGTACATAAGGTTAAAAAGTCTAGTAGATCCGGTTAGCATGCAACCATTTGAATTCATATAATCTCAGTGGGTAGGTCCCACGTTCTTTTCCTCATGAGTTGAGCGTTAATTGTTGAAGTAGTAGCGGATATGAACACTATAAAACTCCTTTACGAAAAAGGCGCCATTTATTGAACGTCTATCGGAAGGCAGTGTTACAGAAAAATCATGAATATCTATTTG
>CANHIY010000120.1 GCA_947461175.1 Bacteriovoracaceae bacterium | reverse complement strand
CTAAAACAGTCCATGGGGCCACCAATGAATTTGAAATAAGTGTTATAGGTGAAAAAAAATTTGCCTCCTGGAACTTTCTTAGGCCCGATGTTTTGGAAGTCTCAGAAGGGACCACCAAAACTTTTCTTTCAAGAACTGAACTTAACATGGGATCAGGTCACTGGCCCCACCATGGACTGGGCTGGTTAGAGGGGTATGTGGAGATCATCAAACAGGCCCTGAGAGGGAGGAGTTACCCCACTCTCAAGGATGGACTTCAAGTGATGGAAATACTTTTAGAAAATAAATAGGGCCGACAAAAACATGGAGAGAGCATTGGAGTTAATAATCTCCTCCCCAAGGTCACGGAGTCTTGTTTGATCAGGAGAGTTCACGCCATTTCTTGCGGCCCTGGAAGATAAGTTTTCCCCAAGTCCGGTTGAATAGGCCCCTTCTAGATTTAACCCTATAGACCTCGTGATCATAATCTCTGTTCCAAGCATCAGTTGTCCCGAAAGGAAGGTGGTATTGTACTCTTCCGTTCCGTAGTAAAAAGAATTCATCTCATCATAATAAGGGTTGTTGTCGTTGTACTTCATGGAAGCACGGTTGTAAGCAAGACCTGCCCCAACATAAGGCCTAAACCTTTCACCACTTGTCACAAAAAACTTCCCATAGATATCAAGCCCCATGGAGCGGTACTGGATCTCACGGCCTTGAGGACCAAAAGCATTGTTGTATCCCTGATTCATATAAAGACCAGTGTTTGCGAAATCATTGGTCTTCATCTGATCAAACTTCGCCCCAATTCCCATGGAAAAGCGGCTTGTAATATTAGATTCTAAACGAAGTCCAGCTGAAAGTTCTGTCTCAAGCTGCTCCACTTTACCATTAAAGGTTGTGGCCCCTGCATAAGGAAGAAGTTTAATCACTTCAAAGGCCCCATTGCTAGAAACCACCGTGGTCTCAACCGTTGACACCGGAACAGGGGAGGCCTGTTTAACAGAAACAGTTTGTTCTTCAGAGTTGTACTGACCACATTCTTCCCGGGAGTTTCCATCCATGAGGCACTTTAATTTGGCCTCGGCCTTTTTGATTTTTTCCATGGCCTTATTTTCGGCCTTCTTTGCTTCTACCTGAGCATTAATTTTATCCTCGGCGTTTTCGCCGATTTTTTCTGCTTCATTGGTTACTTTTTCAAGTTCTTTGGCCTTGGCCTTGTAGAGCTGATTCTCCTGCTTATACTTATTCACAGTGCTTCGAAGAGATTCCAGCTCCTGGTCTGTTACCGGTCTTTCTTCATTAAGGTAGCCATCTACGTGGATAGGTTTGGAATTAAGAGTCTGCTCCTCTTGAACACCTTCCTGGGCGTAGGCACCGAAAATGGAAAGGGTTAAAACAAGCACCATAAGGGTCTTCATATATTCCTCCTCAACAAGGAAAAAAGAATTCGCTCTTAAAATAAGGGCATTTTGCGTTCAGCAACAGAGATCATGTAAAATTTATATCCAGGTGATCATGAACCATACATTCAAACCTTCACATCAAAATGATCATTGTGGAGGATTTATTTTCAAAAATGAATGTTAAAAATGGATTTTACCCAAGGGTTTTGATTGAAAAATAAGAAATTTCAAACTATACCCAACCCATCTATTTCTCAAACAAGATCTCTTACAAGGTTGTCACCATGCTTAGTCTTATGCTTTTTGGCCTTATCTTCACAAATGTTTTCGCCAGTGACTGCACCAGCGGCTCCATGGGCGTAGAGATTGAAATGATTCTTGAGGATGAGTCTTTAAGAGTTCTAGGTAAAACAGAAGGGCGCCTTCTCTTGAATGAGGAGAAAAAAGTTTTAGAAATTAAAAACAAACAATACCCTCTTCACCTTTTAACCATGAGTGAAACCATCCTCGACTCCTCTGTCTCTCTTAATGCAAGGTTGCAAATGGGTCCTGAAACTTTAGTAGAAATCATCAAAGAAAACTTAAATAAAAAAGTGCTTCAGGAAAAGGCCGTGGCCTATAATTTAAATGAAATCAGCTCCTATGGAACCTACTTCCCCCGAAACCCCTTCATCGACTTAAGTTCAAATTATTTCACCTCTCCTTATGACACTGAAGATGACACTCAGGACGTATTCTATCCAGCTAAGCCCCATGGCCCCTATGATGAAGCTTATCTCGCCGTAAAATTTAATTTTTCAAAAAGCATTCAATGCCAATAATCAGCGACGATGGGTATTTTATTTGGGAAGCCTTAGGGGAAATTTTTTATAACGATTCCCGTTGGGGTCGGAAAAACCTTTTAGAGAACTAAGTTGTTGATTCACAAAACTATTGGGATTATTTAAAAAATAATCATTAAGCTTTTTAAAGAGAAGCATACCAAGTGAAGCTGAAACAAAAATTAAAAGAAGATACTCCACTGAGGTCTGCCCTTTCCTGGAGGCCAGTAATTTTTCATTCATCAGTAGATTATACCCTAAATTCCCTCAATTCCATAGAGTAGTGATAAGAGACCATGAGACTGGTATCTATGGGGCCCCCAGTACTCAAAGCCCTTCACTGGACGTTCCTCATGGACAATATCCATCTCTAACCTACTAAGAACCGGGGCCTCATTTTTTTGATCACTCTTAAGTTGTCTTAAATCCAGGGTCACCCCGCCACAGTGGTTAACTTCTACCAATCCAGGATCAAAGGGTAAAAATTTTGAGTCATCATCAAATTGGGCCCTTAAATCCTCTTCATAGAACTCAGGTTTTGACCCATGCATTTCAGGATAGGGCCAGTGGTACTGAATAAATTGATTTCCACTGGAGATGGCCCGGTAGGGATTTTCAGAACCCAAGAGGTGGGTGTCGGCCAAAAAAGTTATACTCCCCGGAGGGAAAGGGGCAAGATTTCTTCTGGTGGTGGATAACTCAGTTTTTCTCAAGGGCCCAAAAGGAGAACTTATTCTAAAGGGCATTTCCATAGGTAAGTGAGAAAAGAAAAGCACCCTTTCTGCACTAATGACCCCCTCAAAACTCTCTAAAAGAAGGTTTTCAAACTTATTTTCATAAAACTGCCAAAACTGGATGGTACTCACTTTGGAATCTCCTCCCAAGAGAGAGAGTCTTCTTTTTAACTGGGACACAAGAAAAAAGTCCTGGAGCCTGTAGAGGGGTGATAATGTTCTAAAAAAATAAAATGGTAGTTCTTCTTTTCCTAAATTGGTGCGTAATTTTTCCTCATGAACGATTCCTAAGAGATGGAGAAAAGCAGAAAATTTTAAGCTTTTGGAAACAGCATACTCCTGATTTAAAAGCTCCCCAAAGCGTTGAAAAAAAGTTTTTAACCAACCTGGGCCAGAGAGGACAAACCTATGCCCCTTTGGTCTCAAACTTGCTTCAAAGTTTTGGGCCTCAAACCTTTCGAGTTCTTTTAAAAAATAATCCGTAAATTCATCCTCATTTTCAGCATAAACCTCATCCAGATCCGACTCATCCAGAAGTTCAGGATACTTTCTCAAAATTTCTTTAATGTTTTGAAGAGGCCCTTGACCAATTTTCAGGCGACTTTCCTCGGTCACAAGATTAACCTTAGCAGGCCCAATAAACTGCCTGATGTCGATTAATTCAGGGATGTCATATTTTTTTCCAAGCCTCATGAGGGCCAGGATTTCAAGCTCAGAGATGAAGAGTCCAGGATAGTTACTAACAAAAAATCTTTTATCATCAATGAGGAGTGTGGATTTTTTGCGCTTTAAAGAAATGATCCCTCTGACCAAAGACACTGGCCCCATACCAACTAAAATTTCCTGATATTTATTTTTTAACATGAAATGACTGACTCCCTCATCTTTTGATACTGATGAAATAATAAATTCATTTTATCACGATCTTCCACATCTTTTGGATGCATTAACCACTCGATGAGTTCCTCTGAATTTTTAATCTCAGTCATTCTTCCAGTTTTCTTGGCCATGTCAAACTCTGTTGACCGGAAATGAAGGGGGCCGCAAGAAATCTGACGAGATCCGGCCACTAAGGGCTCAAGAACTGAGTGGATGCTAGTTTCAAATCCTCCCCCCACATAGGCGTAATCAAAATCCTCGTAGAGCTCACACAAGATTCCTTTCCTATTAAGTAACATCGTTTTGGTATCTGTCATCTTTTCTGTCTGTTCATTCACCTCAAAGGGAGCTCTTCCCATGGTATTAAGAGTTTTTTTAAATGAAGAAAGGATTTCATCCGAAAGATTGTGAGGCACCAAAACGACCAGGAAGTTCTCGGGGATTTTTTCAAGAAGGAAAAGATCACTTGGCCAGGCATTCCCAAAGATAAGCGCTTTAGGATTGGCCTTAAGCCAGTTTTTAAATTCTGGATAAAGGGAGAAGTGATGAAGAAATTTATCAGCTTTTTTTTCTACCCTTCTTTTAATCTGCTCCAGTCTAAAATCAAAAACATCACCCTGAAAACCCAGATTTTTTCCCTGATCTTGATCCTCTGGACCGGCAAAGATGAGTTCTTTTGCTTGTTTTAGGAACTGGATTTTCCACCAGGAGGGATTTTTACCAAGGCTTCTTTCTTTTTTAAAAGTCACCCAAATCATTTTTAATTGACGATCTTTTTTAAAGGACCAGAGGAGAAGTTCTGGAAAAAGATCATAGCGGATGAGGATGAGATTTTTGGATGTTACCCAACGGCCAAAAGACCTGGTCTTAACCCAAGGGTTGGAGCTTAGAAGAGGAAATCTTAAACACCGGATGTGATCAGGGTGCAGGGAGGCCAGTTTCAGGACTGTTTTCTCCACACTAGGAGAAAAGAAAACCAACTCAATTTTTTTCCCATAAATAAGGGCATCGTCAATGAGAGGTGCGGCCTGTTGGTACTCCCCCTCGGAGGAGAATTCAAAACAAAGATCTGCTCTTTCTCCAGTTAAGGAGAATGAACGGAATAGGGGCCCAAGGTCATTTCTTTTTTCAAACTCCAGACGCTCCTGCACCTTGGGGTGCCAGGAAAATAAAAAAACCAAAAATTTTAAGAGGGGAAAATAAAAAAAATAATAAGATAACCAGACCAGAGCTTTCATATTTGATCCAGCATTTCCTTAACATTTTTAAAAACTTCTTCGACTGTCATTTCTTCCATGCAAAAGTGCCGCTCACGGTGGCAAGGTTTTTTTCCTGTGGTTGAACAGGGCCTGCAGGAAAGTTCTTTTTCGAGGATTCGGGATTTAGTCCCATGGGGGCGAAAACCAAAACGAGGGTCCGTGGGCCCAAATAAAGTCAAAGAAGGAACCCCATAGGCCTCGGCTATGTGATTCATGCCCGAATCATTTCCGATACAGAGTTTTGCCTTGGAAAGAAAGGCCATACTCTCTTTCAGGGTGGTTTTCCCCTGGAGCTGATGAAGCCTGTCGGAGGAAACTTCGTTGAAGGCTTCACAAAAGGTATCTTCTTTTCCCGCCAGGACCACCACATCATAATTGGTTTCATGTAGAAGTTTTTTAGAAAGCTCCACAAAAGACACCACAGGCCAGCGTTTTGGGACAAAGGAGGCCGAGGGAGCAAGAACAACGTAGGGACGGGAAATCTCGGTGGTTAGAAAGGGGGCCAGGGAGGTTAATTCATCATGGGGGCCCTCTCTAAACGATTGGGTTCTTTTTTTTCCAAAAGAATCTGAGAAGATATTTTCAAAGTCTTCAATGATCCTCTCCACCTGAGGACTTAGTCCGAAAAAAGGGTGCTCAAAAAATTTTTTTAAGAATTTATTCCTCACTTTTGTGAGAAGAAATCTCTCCCACCTTCTCTTATCCACGGTGAGGGCCGGAATTGTCCAAAGAGAGACTTTAAGCCTTAAGGATCTCAAGGTTCCATGGAGGTCTAGGATTAAATCAATGGGGTCATTTTTATGGAGATCCTTAAGCCTCTGGACAAGATTCTCCCACTTTTCTCCCTTCCTTCGATGGAACCCAATCACTCGATGAATCTCCTGATGCCCTTCTAAGAGTTCAACAAATTCTGAGCTCGTAAGAAACGTCAGACGAAGGTCACTTCCCAAGAGAGATTTTAACCAATTTACCGTAGCTGTCTGAAGAACCACATCTCCCATGCTGGAAAAACGTACTAAGAGGATATGCATATGAAAATTATACGATTTGTTTTTTCGCTAAGACTACGAATAAATTCAGACCCCATTTTAAAGGACTAAACTCCATGAATTAATCTTGCCGCTTCTTTTGCAAAGTAAGTCAAAATAATATCGGCCCCGGCCCTTCGAAAAGAGGTCAGTGTTTCTAAAATAACCTTATCATTATCCACCCAACCATTTCTGGCGGCGGCCTTTACCATGGCATACTCACCACTCACATTATAGGCCGCCACAGGAAGATAGGTGGATTGTTTCAGACGGTAAATGATGTCAAGATAAGGAAGTCCAGGTTTAACCATCAGAATATCGGCTCCTTCATCCTCATCAAGTGCTCCCTCGCGGAGGGCCTCTTGAGAGTTAGCAGGATCCATCTGGTAGGTTTTTTTATCCCCTTTCTTTGGTGCTGAATCCAGCGCCTCTCTGAAAGGTCCATAAAAAGCTGAGGCATACTTGGCGGTATAACTCATGATCAAAGTATTTTTAAAACCTGACTCATCCAATGCCCGTCTGATGAAGCCGACTCTTCCATCCATCATGTCTGAGGGGCCAATGATATCAACTCCGGCCATGGCCTCACAAAGGGCCTGTTTGGCCAGGACCTCTAGAGTGGCATCATTTTGAATTTCACCGGTTTTATGATCCACAAGTCCATCATGACCATCACTTGAATAAGGATCCAAGGCCACATCTGCCATAATCATCATTTCCGGAAGGGCCGCCTTTAGCTCCTGAATGGCACGAAAGTTTAATCCATCTTTATTGTAGGCCTCCCGTGCATCGGGGGTTTTGAGTTTCTCCTCAATGACAGGAAAGAGTGCCACGGTTTTAATCCCGAGGGAGTAAAGCACTTTTGCTTCCTGAATTAGCTCATCAACAGAGAGTCTCGCCTGACCAGGCATGGAATCGATGGGGATGATTTTATTTTTTCCCTCAACAACAAATAAGGGAGCAATCAATTGGTCCGTGGAGAGGGTTGTTTCCCTCACCATAGAACGGATGGTTTCGTTTTGTCTGTTTCGGCGTGGTCGCACAAGCATAAAGGGGCCTTTTTAGAGGGATTTAAAAACCAAGGCATACATCTGAATCTGTTTCATCATGGCAGCAAGACCATTGGAGCGGTTCATGGAAAGGTGCTCTGTGATCCCCACCTCTTTTAAAAAATCTGGTTTGGTGGAGAGGATCTCATCCGGTGTAGCATCTGAGTAAACTTTTACCAAAAGGCCTATAATACCTTTGACTAAAATGGCATCTGAATCAGCGTAAAAATAAACCCGTCCATTTTTAAATTCGGGAAAAAGCCACACCTGAGACTGACAGCCTTTAACTTTGTACTTTTCTTCCCGCTTTTCTTCAGGATAAGGGGCCAGCTCACGACCGAGATGAATCAATTCACGGTACCGGTCTTCCCAATCAGAGAAGGTTAAAAAATGATTCTTTATCTGACTAACTCGGTCTTTCATAGTGTCCTGTAAAAATAATTTGTGGTGAAGTATGCCAGTGGAAAGGGCCCTTCGTCAAAAGACTAAAATTCATTACTCTTAAAGAATTTAGCTCATCGCGCCGATAGATAAATCAGAGGTTAGGAGTTATGACTGTTAATATTGATCTAAAACCACTTTCTGAAGAAGTCATCAAACAAATGGGTTATGACGAGAGTAATTTATGGCTCATCAAAATTGGCTCCGTGGTTTTTGGCCCTTTTGAAACCCAAACCTTAAAACACTACGTTAAAGACAATGAACATTTATTTGAAAAAGCAGAGGCCTCTCTGGCCAATGAAACCAAATGGAGACCCTTCTGGAGTCATACAAGGTTTGAGCGCCGAAAACTCGAAGCCATCACCAAAGTGAATACCGAGCACTATGAGGGCCCCTTCTGGATTATTGATTTTGGACTCAAAACTGGCCCCTTTACCCACAAAGAAATCGACAAAAAAATTGAAATGGGTCTCATGGGTGTCACCGACTACATCTCAATTGATAATGGAAATAACTGGATTAAAGTGTATCAGGTAAAAGGGTTTGACAGGAGAACTCGCACTCCCGAGGAATTACCAGTCGTTCCTTTTGAAGCAACGTTCGAAACTTCTGAAAATACCCAAAAAAATAAAAAGAAATCAGATCATCAGACGACCATCATTGAACTCGCTGACCTGACCTGGCAGGGGATTCAGGAAGAAAAGACGGCAAAGTTTAACCTGGAAGAAATGAACTGGAAAAAAGAGCATTCAAAACTTGGCTCTTTCATGAAATGGGCCGTTCCCAGTATTGCCCTGGCCACCATCGGCTTTGGTCTTACAAGCATTATTTTATTTTCCTCTTTCTCTGAGCGCAGTGATGTGGCCGAAACTGAACTTGAGTTTAAACGACCCTCTCTGCCCCCTCAAGAAAATCGGGCACCGGCAAGTGTGCCAGATTTACCAAAAGGACCTCCAGTTACCTCAGTACATTTGCCCTCTTCACCTACAATGAATCCACAAAAACCCTATGAACACTATAGAAACAACTTCACCCCGCCGGAACCTGCTGCAGTTCACAGGCCTCCTCCTCCTCCGGCTCCTGCTCCACACTCTAAGTACCCTACTCAAGTCATTACTCATGACAATAACAACATTGACCCTCCCCCGGAGGACATGACTGAACCACCAGACAGGCCGGAGCCTTCCCTTGTAGGGCAGGATGATCCGCCTGAAGTTCCTCCTGAGGTGGATATGCCTCCTCCTGCTCCGGAGATTATGGAAGAATCAAGTGACTTTTAAATTGTGCGTCCACTACTGAGGATGGCTTTATGCCGTAATCCTCAAACTTTCGTTCGACGCTTAACAAGAAATCTCTCGTTCTTTCAGAAACTTACTTAATCCCAAATCTTCCCACCGTCTTGCAGCCCCTTGCCCCCTATGACCACAAACCCCGATCAATTTCAATTGATCCCCCCCTATTGCCCTAACCATGAGTGT
>CANHIY010000119.1 GCA_947461175.1 Bacteriovoracaceae bacterium | reverse complement strand
CCTCTCCCGCATGGGGCATGAGACCCGGGCCTTTTTGTTGTTTGACAAAGATGAGTGCTCTCAAGAAGTGAAGGACCAGCTTAAAATCTCAACATCCTACGGGGTAAGAATCACGGAAATCACTGAAGTGTCGGCCCTGGAAGATTACTTTCAGCAGATCAGTGGCCCAAAACTTATTATCGATGCCATTTTTGGAACGGGAGTGAGGCTTCCTCTTTCACAGTTTCTTTATGACGTCATCAATCTCATTAATGCTGAAAAGTCTTATACGATTTCCCTGGATATTCCCACCGGTGTGGAAGGGGATTCTGGTTTTATCCAAGGTAACGCCATTATGGCCGACCTGACCCTGGCCGTGGGGCTACCAAAGTTAGGTTACTATCAAGCTGATGGGGCACGCCTGGTGGGTGAGGTTGAGGTGATTCCCTCAGGACTCCCGAGGCAGATTTTAGAACAAAGTGGGGATAAGTTTTTAATCGATAAGGATCTAAAAAATGACCTTCCCCCTGCACGAAATAAGTTTGGAGATAAAAAACTCTTTGGTCACACACTGGTGATTGGAGGGTCCCATGGTCTTACGGGGGCCCTTGTGATGTCCAGCACCTCGGCCCTAAAGGTTGGGGCAGGTCTAGTGACTGGGGCCACTTGGGAGCCACAGTACCAGGAATTTATCGCAAGACTTATCCCAGAGGTGATGACGGGATATATTCCTTATGACCAGTCAAAGTGGCCTCGGCTCATCAAAGATCTTGAAAAGTATGACTCCGTTGTTGTGGGCCCTGGGTTCGGAAGATCCTTGAGGTCACGGAACCTGGTTCTGGAAATTTTAAATAACTTCTCCGGTCCCGTGGTTCTGGATGCGGACGCCATCAATGTCCTCAACATAAAAGATGATGCTGAGGTCTTTAAGGTTAGAAGTGCCCCCACTCTCATGACTCCCCATTTGGGAGAGTTTTCCCGCTTCACGGGAATTCCCTTTGAAGAGGTGGAAAAAAGGCCTTACTATCATTTAAAAGAAACCATCGAGAGGATTAACTGTTCGGTGATTCTAAAAGGGCCCTGTACTTACTTAGGATTTCCCAACGGAAAAACCTACTTTAATTTTTCTCCCAATGACGGCATGGCCTCAGGAGGAGTGGGGGATGTGCTGGCGGGTATTTTGGGGGGATTAATAGCTCAGGAGGCGAATCTTAAAAAACGAGATTCCCTTTACAATATTTATGAAAACCTTAACCGCACCATCCTTTTGGGTGTTCTTATCCACACCCTGGCCGGCAAGGTTTCTGCGGAAAAATTAGGAGTCAGACCCATGACGGCCACAAGCCTTATTGATGCTTTCCCAGAAGCCTTCAAAACACTGGATGATCTTTTAAAAGAATAATTATGAATAAAAAACTCATCCGAGAGTGGAAAAAAGTTTTTAAGTCTGACCTCTCTTATATTGTTTATGAGCTAAAGGATATTATTAAAGTTCCGGCCATGATTATCCTGGAGGGAGACCTTGGGGCAGGAAAAACAACCTTCATTCAGGCCTTCTTAGGTCAGGGAGAGACCCTCAGCCCCACTTATTCTATTCTTCAGGAATGCAAGAGTGCCTTACATGCGGATCTGTATAGAATTGAGAAAAGTGAAGAAATCCTTCAACTAGAGTTGCCTCTCTACTTAGAGGATAAGCAGTATTTTTTTGTTGAATGGGGTCTTAAATTTTCTCACCGGCTCATGCGCGAATTACCAGAAAACTTCTCCCTCTACCTCATCGAGATTTCTATGAATGAGTCTTTGAATGAGGCGTCAAGTGAGGCCTCAAGAAATTTCTCTCTCTCCTCCCTTCATGAGGAATAACAATAAAGTTTTCTAGACGACGAAGATAGTCTTTTATATTTTCACCCTTCAAACTTTAAAGCTGAAGAATATGGTCGGAAATTTTTGCCGGTGTGAAAAGACCATAAAAAACGGTTTTCATTTTTTTAAATAACCGAATTAATTAATAAAAAATCACAAAAAATCCAGAGAAAATAAAAATAGACAAATGTTTCCGAATTAAAAGTTGACGTGAGAAAAAAGAAAAGGTCATACTATTTAGGAGATAATTAGTCCGGATTCATTTTTATCTGACTAGTATTTCAACGGGCGACAAGGATGGTTTCGGGGCCCGGACGAAAATTAACAACTTTTTTGGATTTATGGAGGAAGACAATGAGACTTACATCTAAAGGCCGTTACGCAGTGAGAGCAATGCTTGACCTTACTTTCCACTCAAATGGAAATCCGGTAAGGCTTCAGGAAATCTCAACAAGACAATCTATTTCTCTGCACTATCTTGAGCAGCTTTTCAGAAAGCTTCGCACAGGAAAAGTTGTAAAGTCAGTTCGTGGCCCAGGTGGTGGCTATGTTCTGGCCCGTTCTCAGGATGAAATTTCTGTTAAAGATGTCCTTGATTGTGTTGGTGAGAATATCAACCCAGCAAGAGATATTCTTGGCATCCCAAGCTCAGGTATTGAAATCATGAAAGATGAGTCTGGTAATGAAATTAATGCCATCGTTGATACTAAAGAGTTTAACCTGACTAAGTCCTACTTTGAAAACCTTGGGACTATTATGCAGGATTATCTTGCCACAACAACTCTTGGAGATCTTGCCCGTAAAAGTGCAGGAATTTCTGCAACTGCTTCTTCTGAAGCAACTTCAGCTTCTAAAGAGTCTTTGATCCGTCAAAATATTGGAGAAATGAACCAGTAATTCTGGTATACATCTCTTCAGTGAATGTTGAACGTCTTTACCTCGATTATAATGCTACTTCACCACTCTCTAGGTCAGTAAATAACTGGCTTAGGAGTGGTGATCTCCTTTTTGCTAACCCCTCGAGTCAGCACTCCTTGGGTAAAGAGTCCAGAAAGTCCATCAACGAAGACCGAAACGCGATTTATAAGATTTTCCATAAGTCTGAAAAAGACACCCAATTATTTTTTCATTCCGGCGCCACCGAGGCCTTCCACACTTTTAGTGACTCCTTTGCCGAGGCCTCTCGATTATCAGGTAAAGAACTTCTTATCTGCTACTCAAAAACGGATCATCCAGCAGTTGTTTCTCTGGTGGATAAATTTTATGGGCCCCATGTAAAATTCCTTGAATTAAAGCGGGATAAAAACCTCACTTACCTTCATGGGATAAATTACGAGGCCATTAAAGATAAAAAAGATAACAATCCAGATCTTGTGATCCTCTATCACCACCTGTGGGTCCATAATGAAACGGGCCAGGTGAGTGAGACCAAAGAATTAGATCAATTCAAATCCATCCCGGATTTATATATCCATGTGGATGCTGTTCAGGCACCTGGGAAAATTCCTCACTGGTTTAACCTTCAAGATGGCCACATTTGGAGTTTTTCGGCCCATAAGTTTGGTGCTTTAAAGGGAGTTGGTTTTTCTTTTTTTCCCAAAGACCTTCCCTTCCACCCCCTCATAACTGGTGGTGGCCAGCAGGGAAATCTTCGTTCTGGAACAGAAAATGTTTTAGGGGTGAGGTCCATCTCCCTGGCCCTCTACGACCTTATGAAGGTAGACGTGCCACTGATGATGAAATCCCGTCAAAACCTGGTGGAGTTTTTAAAAAACGAGCTTCAAGGAATTGGGGGAGTCATCGAAGGCACGGGGCCCATGGCCAGTAATACCGTTTATTTTTATTTTAACCACATCCCAAGTGATGTGGCCCTGGCCCTGTTTGATCTTAATGGGCTCCAGATCAGTGCTGGTTCTGCCTGCTCCAGCGGAGCATCTAAACCCAGTATGGTTCTTTTACAGATGGGACTTTCAGATGTGGCAAAAAATGGACTTCGTTTATCTTTACCTTTTGAAGTAGAGGATGATTTCATGGAGAGAGTGAAGGATAAATTTCGTAACATAATCTCCAGACTACGTTCCTAGCTTTAGAGGTGATGATATGGGCATGATGGAGAGGATCAAAAAGAAAAAGGCCCAGGGGTTTAAAGAACTTGTTATCAACATGGAGTCCTCATCTCCTGAAGTCAGGTCCCAGATTTTTACCTCAGGGTACATAGAAGACCCAGTCTTCATGGCCTATGCATTAAAAAATATCAGAACCTTTGATGATTTTTTAAACCTCTCTTCAGATGACATTTCTAAAGTCATTTCTGGTCACGAACAGTTTGTTCGGGTCCTGGCCAAATGCCTTTTTGGCATGAATGAAAAATACTTTGATTCCTTTTACCGGGCCATCCCCTTACTCATGGGGGAGCTTAAAGATGAATTAGAACTTTTACATCACCTCCCTGGGCCTGAAAGAGAAGCAGCAAGGGCCCATGTTCTCAAAGTGGTTCGAAAATTTCAGGCAGAAGAGAGGATTGACGGATTCCCTTGGATTTTACCCCCTGAAACTGTGTATGTTTCCCCTAAAGTTCAAGAGGGGGAGTATAAAATCCTTTTTGAAAATAAAACCACCCTGGCCCAGGGGTCAATGCTTAAAGGCAAACGCAGTGGTGAGTGGGTATTTTACTCCACCACGGGGAAAGTATTTGCCAAGGGTTTATACGATCAGGGCCTTAAGACTGGTACCTGGATTTTCTATTATGGTAACGGGAGTAAAAAGGCCCAGGGAGATTTTGTTCAGGATGAAAAAAGTGGTCCTTGGCTTGAGTGGGACCGTGAAGGTCATGTGGTGGAAAAAAATCGTTAGGCCATGGGACATAGCCTGTCACACTTCTTTATTTCAGGCTCTAGTCTTCGAAGAGTACATCCTCTGAAATGGTGACTCCATCAACTATTTTTTCAGACCTGTCGTCAATAAAATCAAACTGCAGACTGTGAAGACCTTCATAAATCTCACCAAAGGCAATGGTGATGGTGGTGGGAGCGATCTCCGTTAAGGAATTGAGGAAGTAATTTTTCCCAAACAATCCTACCGCTTGCTCATCTTCATTCACATTTCTGAAATCAGATTCATCAATGAGAGGGTTGTGGGAGGTATTTTTGACAATAATCGCCCCTTGAATTTTTTCTTTGGGAAGGTCTTTCGTCACTCCCCAGGTGGCCAAGGGGAAGTAGTCAAGATGGAAAGTGGAGCTTCCATAGGTAAGGCGTCTCGGGATGAGAAGCTTTGCCATAAACTTGCGGGTCGTTTCATCTTTTGCTTTACGGACAAGTTTGTCGGCCAGAAGGGAGTCTTCAATGCGGATGATGTAGTGGCCCGGTTTTTTAGTAGAGAGGAAAAGGATGTACTGGAAGGCGATACTAAAGAGTGTAAAAAGTTTAGGTTGTCCCAAATGGATGTGCTTGTTTTTGGACTCAATCAGAGTTTTTACAGCTTCATAGAGGGTTGTTTTATCAAGATCTTTCTTTCCAGACATAAACCAGAATCTCGTCCAAAAATCGGCCTTTGGCAATAAGCAAAAACTGGGAAAGCAATTGACTAAAGCGGGGGCCTTCATTATGATGCAGGCTAAATTTAGGCAATCTTAAAATTAAATAAATTAACCC
The DNA here is from genome assembly GCA_947461175.1 of Bacteriovoracaceae bacterium. Taxonomy (GTDB): domain Bacteria; phylum Bdellovibrionota; class Bacteriovoracia; order Bacteriovoracales; family Bacteriovoracaceae; genus Peredibacter. Next base: position 3,621 of record CANHIY010000119.1, on the reverse strand, counting down.
TCTAGACCATTTGGAGTGCAGATGACTAAGAACGATTTGTCCAAAACCCGAAACATCGGTATTTCGGCCCACATTGACTCTGGTAAGACCACCTTATCAGAACGAATCCTTTTTTACTGTTCTAAGATCCACAAGATCGAAGACGTTAAAGGTGGCGGTGCCGGGGCAACCATGGACCACATGGAACTTGAGAAAGAAAAAGGGATTACCATCACTTCTGCAGCAACGACTGTGGAGTGGGTTGGTATTGATAAAAAAGGTATTAAGTTTGCTGAAGGGGACGAAAAATCCATCAAAATTAACTTAATTGATACTCCGGGACACGTGGATTTTACCGTTGAAGTGGAAAGATCCCTCCGAGTTCTCGATGGAGCGATCCTCGTTCTTTGTTCCGTTGCAGGAGTTCAGTCGCAGTCTATTACTGTTGACCGTCAGATGAAGCGCTACCGCGTACCTCGTATGGCCTTTCTTAATAAAATGGACCGTATGGGAGCAAACCCATTTAATGGTGTCAAGGCCCTAAGAGAAAAACTTAACCACAATGCTGTTCTCATGCAGCTTCCTATTGGTTCTGAAGAAAATTTCAAGGGTTGTATCGATCTTATCACCATGAAGGCCTACTACTTTGATGGGGACAATGGTGAGCACGTCCGTGAGGAGGCCATTCCTGCTGACATGCTCTCAGATGCACAGAAGGCAAGAGAGGAGCTTTTAGATACCGTTTCTGCCTTTGATGATGTCATGATGGAGGCGATTCTTGACGGGAAAGAGATTTCTGAAGAACAAATCCATGGGGCCGTAAGAAAAGGTGTGAACGCACTTCAATTCACTCCTGTTTTCCTTGGTTCAGCTTTCAAGAACAAGGGTGTTCAGCTTCTACTTAATGCTGTGGCCCGCTACCTTCCTTCTCCACTAACATGTGAAAAGCCTAAGGCGATTGATTCGAATACAGGCACAAAAATTGAACTTGAGCCAGATTTCTCTAAGCCCCTCGTTTGTATGGCGTTTAAGATCACAGATGAGCAGTTTGGGCAGTTAACTTACACCCGAATTTATCAGGGGACCTTAAATAAAGGTGACACCCTTATGAACACCCGTACGAAGAAAAGAGTCCGTATTGGTAGAATTGTGCGCATGCACGCTAATGACAGAGAAAATATTGACTCTGCAGGGGCCGGAGACATCATTTCTATGATTGGTGTGGACTGTGCTTCCGGGGACACTTTCGTGGCCGAAGATGGAGGGGTGGAGCACCTTTCTTGTGAAGGTATGCACGTGCCAATTCCAGTGATTGAACTCTCTATTAAGGCCAAAGACAAAGAAATGCAGGCCCGTATGTCCAAGGGACTTCAGCGCTTTATTAAAGAAGACCCTACTTTCCATCTTTTCACAGATGAAGAGTCAGGAGAAACTCGTATCGCAGGAATGGGTGAGCTTCACCTGGAAATCTATGTTGAGCGTTTAAAGCGTGAATACAAAGCAGAAGTTGAAATCGGTGCACCTCAGGTGAACTACCGTGAAACTATCCGTGGTGCCGCTAAACTTGAATACACCCACAAGAAACAGACCGGTGGTTCTGGTCAGTTCGCTAAAGTGGCAGGTATGATTAAGCCTCTTGCTACCGAAAGAAAAGAAAGGGAAGACCAGACCTACCGTTTTGTGAATGAAATCAAAGGTGGTGTGATCCCTAACGAATTTATTCCTTCCTGTGACCGTGGATTTGGTGATGTGATGAGCAAGGGTCCTCTTGCGGCCTTCCCAGTGATTGATGTTGAGGCCTATCTTCAAGACGGTCAGTACCACGATGTGGACTCATCCGATATGGCCTTCCGTATTGCCGCCCGTATGGCCATGAGAGAAGCGATTAAAAACGCTAACCCTATTCTTCTTGAGCCAATCATGAAGGTGGAAGTTGAAACACCACAAGACTACCAGGGCTTTGTGATCGGAGACCTTTCTTCTCGAAGAGGAGTGATCCTAGGATCTGAAACTACGGAGTCAGGGGACGCTGTGATCAATGCCCACGTGCCACTTTCTGAAATGTTCGGTTACGCTACTGTTCTACGTTCTGGAACCGCTGGTAAGGCCGGCTACTCTATGGAGTTTGCTAAGTATGAGCCATGTCCTTCTCACGTTCAGGAGAAAGTGATAATCGCTCGTAAAGAAAAGCTAGCTGAGCGAGCTGAGTAATTATTTCAAAAAAAGTTAGATAATTCGGGGTCTGGAGAAATCCAGGCCCTTTTTTGTTTACAGTAGAGCTAATGATATGTATTAGCTGTACTTATGATTGAAACTTCCTTACTCCAGGTCCTTATTGCCCTGTCACACAATGAAAACATATCCAAGGCCGCAGAAGAGCTCAATGTCACTCAGTCAGCTGTCTCCCAGGCCTTAAAGAATATCGAAAACAAAGTTGGATTCCCCGTCATTACCCGTCAAGGTAAGGCTGTGACCTTAACCGATAATGGTATGAGGCTTGCCAAGGTGGCAAAGCAGTACTTCAAAAGAATTGAAGAAACCATCGAGCAGATTCATTTAGAAAATCATGAAATTAAGGGAAAGCTCCACCTAGGGTCATTATATGGCCTTGGGAAAACATGGTTATCAAGTCGTGTGCTTGATTTTTTGGCCGCTTATCCTGAATTAGAGGTACGGTTATCCATGGATTTTCCAGAGACCATCATCAGGAAGTTTGAGAGGCATGAAATAGATTGTCTTATTCTTCCAGAGTACCTCGTTCCTGCCTTCGCTCAGAAATTGGATTTACACACTGAGCATACAACTCTTGTTTTTTCGGATAAATTTGAAATTAACAAACATACAGAACTCAAAGATCTTTTGAGTTTTCCAATTATTTTTTATGAAAATAATGATCCAAACTTTTATCGTTGGTGCCGAGAGAAATTTGGGGTCATCCCAAGAAATATAAGGCCCCGCCTAGTAGTGAATTCTTTTGGACAAATGTTGCAAGCAGTGAACGAGGGGTTGGGTATAGCGATTGTTCCAACACACGTTTTAAAAAGATCACACTACAAATCAAAATTAAAAACCGTAGGGAAAGAGTTTGAGATCTTTAGTAATAAAGTATCCTTTGCTTTTCACTCTGATGAGGCGGGAAGCTACAAAATCAAAGAGCTTTACAAGTTTCTCCTCACGGCGGCCAAAGACCTCTAGTCAAATATTTTTTAGTCACCCATAATAAAGTTTATGAATTGTGACTTAAAAAAATTTCAATCACAGTTGCCTGATTTTTTCGCCCCCCTGTTGGATGAACTCCTGGGTCTCGGACTTCGTCCTATTTTTGTTGGGGGAGTGGTGAGAGATTTTATCCAAATAGGAAAAGTTGGTTTTGATTGGGATGTGGAACTTCGTCATGAGAGTCTTTCCTTTGAAAAAGGTTTCTGGAAAGATTTGGGCAAGAGTCTTTCAAAGTTTGGAAAAACCACTTTCCTATCCTATGAGGTCATCAGATTAGTCCTAGGCCCCTATCACATAGAGTTTTCTCCACCAAGACGAGAAATCTTTCATGAAAATATTGATGGGCATTCAAATTTTGATGCTGAATTTATTTTTAATTTACCTTTTGAAGAGGCCGTCAAAAGAAGAGATTTTACCATCAAT
>CANHIY010000118.1 GCA_947461175.1 Bacteriovoracaceae bacterium | reverse complement strand
TTACCAACCCTCGCGCCCAATTCCACTGCCTCTTTCTTAAATTCCTCTGAATACTTACGGTTGACTCTAGTAGCTCTTTGTTCCACGGTTTACTCCTTGTGGGTAGTTAAACCGCTTAAACGAATGTGTCCAGTAATTTTGGGGAACTTCAAGGGTCCATCGACTTTCTTTTTCCGATACGTATCTGCTGCCGAAGGATTTTTTTATTCTTGGTTCTGTGGGGATATTTCCCGGATTCTCGTCTAATACCAGTGGAACTGAATTAGGTGCTGGTCTGGGAAAAACATTCGCGTCCAAATATTCGCTTTCTTCCAGCTATGTTCAAAATAATTTGAGGCTCGAGGGTATTAAAAATGAATCCAAGGCGGTTTCTTTGGCACTAAGTTTACAGTTATAGTTGTCTCTTAATGCATAAAAAATAACACCTAAGCACCAGTGCAGACATATTTCCCTTGTCGTTTGCTCTCGTCACCTTCAACGAGATTATGGACTTGGACTCGATAGAGCGATTAGACCGAGGCTAATAAAGATCCCTTTGGGAAAGTACAATCGTGAGAGGAATGCCATTGAGGCGTACCATGAAGATGAAGGATAGCCCGAATTAACCCTATATGCCCATACTCAAGAAGCAGAAATTCCCCCTTGTTAGGAATAGGATGACCTTCGTACAGCACAATAGGCTTAACGCATCTTAAAGTTGGATTATATTAAGTCCAGAAGTTACGCCTGCAGAATAGATGTAGCCACCTACGACATGAATTTTCCTAGAAGTCCCAGGACTTTGATAAGTTTTCACTAATGTTGGAGATAAAGGATTTGATATGTTGAGAATTTTAATTCCATCCACACTATCTCCTACGTAGGCATAATTCCCCGACACAAAAACAGCTTGCATTTGATTGGAAGTGGCATAGCTACTTAAGAGAGAGGGAGTCGCGGGATTACTCACATCAATGATAAGAGTTCCGCCGGCAGAATCACTCACGTACGCATAATTTCCAGCGACACTAAGATCGATAGCATAGACGCCGACAGCATATGTTCCAACAAGTGTCGGAGCAGCGGGTACTGAGACATCAAGAATATGTAGACCAGATTGCGCGTCGGCAACATAAGCATAATTACCAATGACATTAATCTGATGGGCAAAGCCTGGTGTGTTGTATGTACCAGTAAGCACCGGTACGGCCGGATTACTCACATCAATAATTTGAACTCCTGCAGATCCGTCAGCTACATAGGCATAATTTCCACTTACAAATACTCCATATGAAGATCCAGCTGTGTTATAGGTTCCGGTTAATGTAGGAAGTGCAGGATTTGAAATATCTATAATCTGAAGGCCTGAAGAATCGTCTGCGACATAAGCATAGTTGCCATCGACATGAACTCCAAAAGAATTCCCCGTGGTATCCAAAGATCCTATAGACACAGGTGAAGTAGGCACAGAGACGTCAATAATTCTAAGACCATTTCGTCCTTCGGATAGGTAAGCATAGTTATCTTGGACTGACACGCCATGAACGGTACCATATGTGATATCACTTCCAAGAAGGACAGGAGCGGTTGGAGCTGTAGCATTGATAGAATAAAGTCCTGCACCCTGATCAACAATAAAAACATTATTACCACTTAGGCTCACTCCCAATGAAGAGCCTGCAGTGTCATAGGTTCCGGCCAAGACTGGAGCAGTTGGTATTGAGATATCTATAATTTGAAGTCCTGATAAGGAATCAGCGACGTAAGCATAACTGCCACTGATTTTGACTGACCTTGCAAGTCCTGGAGTATTATATGTTCCTGAAAGCACCGGGGCAGCAGGAGTGCTGATATTAATAATATGAAGTCCTGAATTATTGTCAGCAACGTAAGCATATCCTCCACTCACTTCAACACTGAAGGCACTACCAGAGGTATCAAGAGTTCCAACAAGTGTCGGAGAGCTAGGATTAGTAATATTTAAAATTTGAAGGCCTGAATTCTGATCGGCCAAATAGGCATAGGATCCACTGACTGTTACATCCACGCCTGAACCAGCGGAGTCAAAACTTCCAAGCAATGTGGGACGAGTTGGAGATGAAATGTCTATGATTTGCATTCCCGAACCACCGTCAGCGACATAGGCGTAGTTTCCGCTTACATAAACTCCGTTCGCGCTTCCTGGCGTATCTATATTTGCTACGATAAAAGGCGCACTAGGTATAGAAATATGTATAATCTGAAGTCCAACAGTACCGACCGCTAGATAAGCGTAGTTTCCGCTCACGACTATTCCCAGTGCAGTTCCCGCTGTTTGAAGGCTACCAACGATACTAGGAGAAGCAGGTGTCGAAATGTCATAAATACGAATGCCGAAACCTTGGTCAGCAACATAAGCGATGTTACCGGTAATAAATATATCTTTATACCCACCTCCGCCCCAGATAGCGCCATCAGCAATCTCTAAAGTTGTATTTTGAACTAAAGAATAATTAAAACCATCATTAACTTTGATCGCCAGAATACATGATCCAACATCACCTGATCGCGGGGAACCTTGTACAAATCCTAATTGAGAAATGTTTAAAAAATTACAAGTGTTAGACGTATCAAGACTCCAGCTAAGGTTTTCTGAAGAGCCCATCAAAGACGGAGTCGCCGACGCTGAACAAGAATAGGGAAAATTCTTCGTGCCATTTTTTTCGCATGAAGAAGTAATGATTGGTTTTGGTTTTGGTTTTGTAAAAGACCTAGACTCATTACAAGAAGTGAATAGCAACGCAGTAGATATTAACAGAGTTAATTTCACCCAACTACTCATTGCTGACATTCGCATTGAAATTGCACACCCAATATTTATCGGTATTTTTGAGTAATTAATTAATTAATTAATTACATCATAATACTTTACGAGTTTCCAAATAGTTAGATAGCAAAAAGGAAAACGGTGGAGACCTACGAATGGCCTACTCGAAATTCTTAAGTCATGATCGTTTCTTGAACTACTAGAACGCCATACTCCAGTACGACGGAAGTCACCACGAGGGCCGCCTCTAAAGCTCTAGAGATCGATTCGATCCCTGAGTTTTAAAGCTAAAAATTTCGATTCAATTATCAAAGTACCCGGCCCAAAGCTGGGTCTTTTAGTATCAGATCTAATCTCCTGAAACCGTGTGCACGATAATGGGACTTACCTTGCAGGCATAGGCAGTAGCTATACTTTCCCGCGCCTGCCTTGGTTGACAGTGACATCCATTTGGGTATAATCAGCATGATGAAAATTTACTTCTATGAGACAGGTGCTGGTAACTCACCTCTTAAAAAATTCATTGATAAGCTTACTGAGAAAGATCAGGCGCGTTTTAATGAAGTATTTAACGAAATCGAAACACATGGTCTTAATGCATCCCGATTAATCTTTAAACCTATAGAGGGGAAGCTTTGGGAGATTAAGTTTAAGTCAGAGAGCAAGGGCTATCGAATTTTATACGTCTTGGTTGAACAAGATATGATGATATGGCTTCATGCTTTTGTGAAAAAGACTCAAAAGACGCCTATAAATGAACTCAAGGTCGCAAGACAGAGATTAAAGGAAGTTTTAAAATGAAAAAGTATAAAAACATTACTGAGGCCAAGTCTTATTTTGCTCAAAAATTAAAGGATCAAACAATTAAGTCTTTTTATGATGAAGAAAAAACAAAATCAGATATTGCTCGCATGATAAGAACGGCCAGAGAAAAAAGTGGTCTTAGTCAGCGCGAACTTGCCAAGAAAGCTGGAACAACTCAAGCTGTAGTGTCCAGAATTGAATCAGGTGGAGATTCAAGAATGCCATCACTTACACTCATATACCGTCTATTAACCGCTTCAGATGCGAAGCTTGAACTTAAATGCATCTTCGAAAAAGCTGCTTAATTCTTTTTTACTTTTAAAGAGCAGTCGTAAAGCTTGCTTTGCGACTGCCAAGCTCAACCACCTTACCCTGCTTATAAATGAAAATTTCTTTTGAGCTTATAGGGATGAAAGAGCCGAGACGGCGAATGAGTCTTTCTCGAGGTCACGAGAGAACTTCCCAAGTTAATTCAATTATATCGTAAAGTTTGATTTTGAAATGACTACCGACGACTTCACTACGACTTACATACGCTTCGGCTATGCTTTACATACGCTTCGGCTATGCTTTACATGCGCCTGTATGTGACATGTATGTAAGTCGTATGTGAAACGTATGTAAAAATGGTGCGAAATGTTATAGCTTGAAGTGTTCTGCTGATATTTTGAGAAGTCTTGATCCGTTATATGAACTATGAATGATTTCGAACCACTCTTCTTCTTTCATGCGGTAAATTGCATCTCTTATTACACTGGCCTTAGAGCCAGTTCTTGCTTCTATGTCTGAAGTGTCCAATATCGAAAGCCACTCATTATTTTCCTGAAAGGCCTTCTCTTTAATTGATAAGAGAATTTGCTTCTTAATTCCCTTCATACAGAGAAATTCTATATATGAAGCTCTGCGTTTAATTGAGCTACGCTTTACATACGACTCGGCTACGACTTGGCTATGCTCTACATACGTTTGAGCTATGCTTTTAGCATTGTTTTTCTCGGCCTTGATCAGGAGCCTCTCAGTCTTATCTTCGACTTTTGCCCACTTTTTATCCGCTGCCTCGGCTTTCTCTGGCGCAGACAAGGGTCTAGTTTTCTCGCCTATCGTTGGCAATGGGCCGCTCTTTCTGATTTCATCAGTAACATTAGAAAAATCTAAAAAAGATTCTTCATCATCAAAGCGATTAAGGTCTTCCATCGACAAAAGTGATGAGAGCTTAGTCTTCTTTTTTGTAGGCCCTTTGTCGGCTAGTTCCATGCGCGAGCTTCACCTTTGGCCAATACAGCTCCTGGAACCTTAGGCGTTCTTTTTGGAATTTCTTCAAGGATCTGACTAACTACTCTGTCAAAGTCATCAGAGATTCTAGATTTAGGAAATGCTTCACTTATGAATTTTCTACGGACCTGAGTTGTTTTCATATTGGCAGAATCGCTGATGGGAGAGAAAACCTTGGCCCCACCTAGTAATTCATTTTCTTCGAGACTTAAAAGATCTGTCATAACAAGGTCATCAACGTTTCTTCTTTTGTCATATCTAACAGGGAGGATTCCTAAGATTTCCGCCTTAGACCAAGGAACTTTTGAATTCAAGGCCCCAATGAAGTGCATGATGGATCTGGTTGCCGAGAAAGAAAGGATGTCCATATCGCAGGGGATAAGGAGGAAATCGGCATAGCAGACAATATTTTGATGAATTAATGTCATCGTAGGACTCGAGTCCATGAGGATAAAGTCGTATTCGTTCTCTATATCGTGCATCGCCCTTTTTAACTGGGTACTTATTTTCTCAGAGTCATCTTTTGAAAACCTGTCAAAGTTTTCAATTGTTCTTCCGCCTGAATGAATAAGGTCTACATTTTTTGAAACTGGAATGATGCATTTTTTCGGATCGAACCCGTTCATTAAAATACCGGCAGCAGAAGCTTCTTTAGAGACATTGTCTCTCATGTTTAAAAGCGTTTGCTGGTTGTTTTGCTGATCTAGGTCGAGTACTAAAACTCGTCCCTTTCCTCTTAATTTATCTGTTAAGCAGTGGACCACTGAGCTTTTACCTACTCCGCCTTTTTGGTTCATGACTGCAATTTTAATGGCCATTATTTACCTCGGAATATTTTTTTAAAATGTATGCGCTGTTCTAATTACATAAGGTTTTGTTCATCTTGGCCAATTTTATTTAGTTAACTTTTGTAATTTACGTAGGGGCAATTTGTAAAAATGGACTCCTTGGCCTGTTCCAGGGCTTGGATCAAGTGTGTCATCTAAGATGTTAACTAAGTTACCTCTTGGGTGCCGCCTCCGGCTCCGACCTTTCGGTCGGAAAAGCCCTGCCTTTATATGAAGAGCTAGCGACCAAAAACCGGACGTTCTTCCCGGACCATGAGCGAGATTAGATCTTCAAAATCACCCGAAGAGCTAGGTAGGGAATAGTCACGGAAATTCCTGTGACTTGTCTGACCCATGACTTGTGTCAAAACAGATTCGATGATAGAGATTTCGCCGATGTGGACCGCTATCCCATCACCCTGCACCCACTCCCAACGAGGGAGTAGGTGCAGGGTGATGGGATAGCGGAAGAGAGGGTGATTTTAGAGAGAGGAATTATATGTATGATTTAAAGAAGAGAACACCAGGAGTAAGTAGGAAGAGTAGGGATAATGGAAAGAATTTAAGATTAGGAGAGAGGGATTTTGCGATATTGAGATTTATTTTAGAGATGAAGAATTGTTCGAGTGAGCATGTTTGGGAGAAGTTTTTCAGAGGAGATGATGTCGGTATTAAGTATTGCCAAAATAGGCTGAGTCGATTGAGGCGCGGTGACTTTTTACTTAGCCATTACACTTACGATGGTCCAACGCGCTACTATACGGCAACCGACAAGGCGAGGTCGGTGGTGATGGATTTTTTTGGACTTTCGGAAAACGAGATTCCCGCACCAAGGAAAGATGTTGATCTGCGCCAATTTCTTCACGACAAGGGTCTAACATGGGCGAGGATCTTTCTGGAAAAAAGTGGAGCGATTAGCGAATGGAGTTGGTCTAGTGAAGCAAGTATCATCAGAAAATACTTTTATGGAAAATCCGTCGACGAAATGAGTAGGTGTGTTATTCCGGATGCAGTGGTTAAAGTTGTTAGCAGTACAGGTGTTGAGAGGCTGGCGGCGGTGGAGTTTGAGAGAACCCAGAAGACGCCAGAAAAAAGAAAGGAAAAGATCTGGGGTCTTTTTGAGAAGGACACTAAGTGGGCGGTGAAGATTTTTATTTTTGGAGATGAGGGAGTTGAGAAGGTCTGGGAGGAGACGTTTGGAAAGGTTTTTCTGGGCAAGGCGAAGGAGTGGGAAAAAGATAATGGTTACCGCCACTACAGAGATTTTAGTGATGCCTGTGAGTACTTTTCCAGGCAGGTGCTTTTAACTTCTACGTACAACGGGCTTGCCGCTAAGTACAAAGAGGGCGACGGAAAAGTTAATCTGGTTGATTTTTTTAAGGAAGATCAGTCTTTCTTCGGTGCAAGAAAGATTTTGAATGAGATCGAGCACAAAAGAGAGCTTGAGGAAGAGTCCAGAAAGAGAATTGAGGAAGAAGCGGAGTATAACCGGTCGGTGATTGCGGAAAGAGAGAAGAGAGGCATTCTGGGAAAGATGTTTTTTCAGAGATGAAAAAGAAACCCATCAGGCGGAAGAGGGATTTTTCTTCGGTGATATTAAAACCGGCATGAAGTCCGCTCGAGAGGTGGAGGAGTATGTCGTTCACCCGAATGAGCTTAAGAATCTTAAAACGGGTGAAGCACTTCTTGTTTGCAGTAAGGTTGATCCGCACTTTTGTATTATGAAGATCAATCTGGCCGAAGAATATAGCTCTGAATACGTAAAGATGGGCAATGGACAGGGTACAATCATCGACCAAGGAGAAGTGTCCCAATATCCAGAGCGACAAAACAATCCAGAAGCTCTTCAACCACAAGACTTAGTTTAATTCAATACTTGTCATGACCTGGCGGGCAGTTAGGAAAACTGCCCACCTCTTACCTGGAGGCCTTTGGGCCGACCAATCTTTTTACAGTTTTCATCCAGCACTTATAGAAAGTTCCCTGTCCATGGTTCTAAATAAGAATCACCCATATCATTAAGACAAATAAAAACGACGCGCTCTCTGCGCGGAAAACATTAATAAAGGACACGACCATCAGAAAAGACTGCAGCCGGTAGTGTTATTAATAAAAAACCGTTCACCCAATTTATCTTTTATCGCTTCCGAGAATTTCTGATCTGAATTATTAAAATAACTTCTAAATGGCGATCTTTCTATTATCTCTTCACATTCATTTCCTACGGCATCAAAGAATCTGATTTTATGGGTTCTAGAAACATTATGTCTGCCTGGGTCACCTGTTTTGATTAATTTATTCACGAGAGTCCAGCTTATAACATCTTTCAAATCAAGTATTAGATATTGCTCACTATTTTTTTTAAAAGCCGCTCGATTATTTTTTATTCCTTGTAATTTCAGACTGGTCAGTTCCTCAATGAGAGATGGTGTGATCAATAGAGAAGAATCTGTTAAAATTACTTCACGGCCTTTGTGCAGACGATTTGACTTTATATCTCGAAAACTTTTTTTTAGAGTCCGATAAATGAAAAATAACCCTATTACGATTAGTGTTATAAGATACGGTTTCCAATTGCTTACAATAAATAAACTGACCCTGTCCGGTAAAAAGAGACCAATGACTAAAGTAGGAATAAAAAACACAGCAAACAGAACGACTAAACACATAAAAAAAGGTCTAAGGAAATTACTTCGATCGATTGAAAAGACTTGTAGGCTGGAATGATTATGCATTTTGAATCAATTTTAATTCATATGTTTTACTTCTGTCACGAAGATACTTTTAAAGCGTTTCACCATGCTTGAAAAAGGAGCTGACACTTCTGCCATACGAAGTTTAAAACGGATTCATTCGATTGCATCAGCCAAACTTGAAACGCATTATCATCCCACTAATAATCAACTCAAGTCCTAGCTCGAAACACTAGGACTTGATAATAAAAAGCAGGCCGATCATGATACATCGCCATTCAACTCATGGATTTAGAATTAAGTAATATTAAAACGAAGAAAAACCGGCCAAACGGCGAATATTTGACATTACTTTTCAATCCATCGAGAAAATGACCTTTTGAGAACGTCAAACACAAGCTTTCCCTCATTTAATCTTAAGATTTCAGGATAGCAAACGAGACACAGCCGGTCCTTGAAGCTCGGACTATTTGGTATAACATTTAGAGATAACCTTTGCGATTTAACAACTTGAGATGGAAGAATTCCCATACCAGCTCCTGAATTTGTGAGTTGTGCAATTAACTCGAGATTTTCGACTTCAATCCGATTCGGCAAAACTTGTTTCCATCGTGAAATGATTGAAAGGGCTTGATGCATATTTGAATTATAAATAAGCTTATTTTGATATCGCCTTGATGACTCCCAGAAGGCCCTCCGAGAAGATCGCTGTGCTTTTTTTAGAACCTTATTAATTTCTTTTAAGTACATATTCTCTTTGGCCAGGCGATTAACTTCCTTTTCTAAGGCCTCATAGGACTTCTTTTCTAGGCCAGTAGTTTCTGGGTTAAATTTCTTTCTCCA
>CANHIY010000117.1 GCA_947461175.1 Bacteriovoracaceae bacterium | reverse complement strand
TGAGGGAATCAAGGAAGAAAAAAACCGTGAATCCCATAACCAGTACAACAATGTTAGCTATGATAAAACTAGTGGCCACTCGTCTTTTTAAGGACAATTGCATATGATCTCCGTATTAAGCTTCTTCTAAATCATGGAATAATCTATCAAGATTTTTTTCGCTTCCAACCAACACCACAATATCGTCAGCTTCTATCACATCCATGGGTAGAGGTGAATCATTGATAACGACCCGATAAGCAGCTTTACCTTCTTCAGTGATATAGGGAACTCTTTTTTGAAGAGCTACAATGTTTAAAGAATAATTTTGTCTGATTTGAGACTCAACGAGAGTTTTTCCCTCAAAAGATTTTCCAAGTCTTAATTCAACTATAGAGTAACCTGCTGCAAAGTTATAGCGCTGAAGAACGTGTGGAGCAGCAATTTTACTGGCAACAATTTCCCCCATTTCTTCCTCGACCTTTACGATTTCAGACGCTCCGATTTCCCGTAAAACATGTTCATGCAACTGAGTTGTTGCCCTGGCAACCACCCTGCCGACACCAAGCTTTCTCAGCATCGCAACTGCCATAATACTCATTTCAATGTTATCTCCGATGGCAACAATTGCCGAATCTACATCTGAGATATTCACCGCTCGAAGGGACCTTTCTTGAGTCACGTCGATACAGATAGCATGTGAAACTTTATCCTTAATACGGTCAACAAGTTCAGGATTTGAATCGATGGCAAGAACTTCGGCCCCCTTTTCAAAAAGACGAACTGCTGTTTTAGCGCCAAATGTTCCAAGACCAATTACTGCAACAATCATAAATTATCCTATTAATACTTTCCCTTCCGGGTATTCAACTTTACTCGGTAAAACCACCCTTGAACCAACTGCAAGCACGAGTGTCAGGGGTCCAACTCTTCCAATAAACATAATCACAACCAGAACCAATTTCCCTAAGATTGTTAAAAATGGTGTGATTCCTAAGGAAAGTCCAACTGTTCCGAAGGCGCTCACGACCTCAAAAAATAAAGACAAAAAGCTCTTATCTGGCTCAAGTCTCATCATAACGAGAATACCAGCACTCACAACAATGAGTGAAATAATAAAAATAGCAATGGATTTCACAACAGTGGTAGCAGGAACTCTTCTTTCAAAAAACTCCACCTCTGATTTCCCTTTTAAAGTGGCTGTGACAGACTGTAACAAAATCGCAAAGGTTGAAGTTTTAACTCCTCCTCCGGTTGAACCCGGTGAAGCACCAATAAACATCAAAAGAACAATCAGGTAAATACTATGAGGATGAAGGGATCCAAGATTAATGGTATTAAAGCCAGCTGTTCTTGGAGTGACCGATTGAAAAAAAGAAACCTGAAACCGCTGCCAGGTGTTCATATCTTGAAAAGCGTGAAGAAACTCTCCAAAAAAAAGATAAACCGTGCCAAAAATAATCAAGATGAGATTCACCGAAAGAATAAGTTTTGTATGAAGGCTTAACGTCTTCAAAGGTCTTCTGGCCTTAAGTGTTTCATAGATATCCTTGAGCACTGAAAATCCGATGCCTCCAAGAATTAAAAGAAAGGCAATTGTTATACTGACCAGAGGCTGAAATTTAAAGTCTTCTAAATTGTTGTTAAAAAGAGCATAGCCAGCATTACAAAAGGCCATGACAGAGTGATAGAATCCAAAATAAAGGGCCTGACCAATTTCAAAACCTTCCTGATAAAATCCTACTGTTAGGAGGACTGCTCCCACAAACTCAATCATGAAGGTATAGCGGATAATATCCACAATCAGTTTTAACAATTCTTCAGATCCAGAGGCATCTAAAACGTCCTGCATAATGACCTGTTCTCTCATCTGAAGACTCTTCCCCATGATCACGGCCATGGAACTTGAGAGAGTCATAATCCCAAGGCCTCCAATTTGTGCCAGTAAGAGCATGATCATTTGACCAAAGATACTAAACTCATCAGGAAGAGAAATGGTCGAAAGACCTGTTACACAAGTAGCCGAAGTGGCCATAAAGAGAGCGTCAATAAAGGCGATACTTCTTCCTGGTGCAGCTGAGACCGGGAGAATTAAAACCAGGGCCCCTAAAATAATTAATCCACCAAAAGACAAAAGAACAACCTGTGCAGGAGCAAGTTTAAGACTAAAAAGAAAACTACTGGTCCCAGAGACAGACACTTTTGTCGTCTCTTGTTTTTCATAAAAAGAGATAACTGTTGAGAACAAATGCACGGCCGAGAGCCAATAAACAAATTCCAAGTCACCCCAGGTAATGAGTAAAGGCACAAAAATAATAACGGAAAAGATGTAACGCCTGAAAAAATCCTCAAAACCGGAACTTTTTAGGAAATTAGAAATTAATGTCGTAAAAAGTATCAGGGGGATAATCCATAAGGCATGAGTAAGGATAAAATTCATAGGTAACTGACTTAACAGTTCCGGTACCTGCTTTGACTTTTTTAAAGTATATATCAAGATGAAGAGGCCATTGATGAATATTTCGAGCATCAAAGGAATTCTTCCCATAAGATAATTCATGAAGCTATTTTACGCCTTTTTTTCTACAACTCATAGGATTTGTTCATGAAGACGAAACGTTTCACTCCTTTCAAAATTTCCCGCCTCGACAGTTTGGGACAGGGAGTTAGTAAGGTCTCTGAAAAAGTGGTCTTTATCCCAAAAACCTTAAAGGGAGATGAGGGTGAAGCTGAGGTTATGTCGGAAAAAAAGGGGGTGATTTTTGGAAAAATTAAAACCCTAGAATTAAAATCCCATAACAGGATTGAACCACAATGCGTTCATTTTAAAGATTGTCCCTCTTGTCACTACCTTCATACCTCTTATGGCCATGAATTGAGCATAAAAAAAGAAAGTTTTGAAAACCTTTTTAGAAAAATTCCTCTGCCAGAGGTTGAGGTTGTTGGCGCTCCGCAAAGACTATTCTATCGAAATCGGGTCCAGCTTCATTATAGTCTCAAATCTAAGCTATTAGGAATGAGGGATCCTCACACTTTTGAAATCACACCCATCCCAAATTGTCTGATAGGTCTACCGGAAGTCCTAAATGAAGTAAAAAAACTTTACGACAATAATGCGTGGATAAGACTTGCCCCTCCAGGGCCCTTAGAAGGGCATGTTGAAATTTATTTAAGAGAGGGAAAAATAAAAACTTCTTGGAATAAATCCTATGCAGAGGGTGGATTTACTCAGGTTTATGAAGAGATGAATGCTGAGCTAAAAAAAATAATAACGAACCAATTTAGTCACTCAACCATTCATGGTCTTCTGGATCTTTTCGGGGGAAATGGAAATTTATCCAAAGACCTGTCTTTCAAACATAGGCTCTGTGTTGATGTTTATTCTAAAACTACACCTGAAACAGATGATTTCATGAACCTAAACTTATACAATGAAAAAGCTCTGGAGAGGATACAAAATAAGCTTCTTAAGAAGACTGATTTCCAGCTTTCACACCTCCTTCTTGATCCTCCCCGTTCAGGATTCAAGGACCTTCAAAAATGGCTTATGGTCCTAAAACCTCGGTTTGTTGCCTACATTAGTTGTGATCCCCATACCATGGCCAGGGACTTAACAGGATTAAGTGATTACTCATTTTCACGGTCTATTTTAATGGACTTTTTTCCTTCAACTTTTCACTTTGAAAGCATCATTTTTCTCGAAAGGAAAGAGTGAATTAGGTTTTACAAAAATCATCCTGTTCCTTAGAATGAAATAAAGAGTTATTTCCTGGAGTCCCCATGCACAAAAAGAGCTTGATTATAAATTGCCTATTGATGATGGTTGGAATTATTTCCATGTACTCTTGTTCATCAAAGAAAAATGCCGTTATTTCAAAAAAAGCCGGTCTCTTTTACGGGGAGGGCACGGCGAATTTAATCAATAAAAAATATACCGAAGCATTAAAAATGCTCTTAAATGCCAACGAATTGGAACCAAATAATTCAGAGATCATCAATAATTTAGGCATGGCCTACTATTTTAAGGGACAACGGGATCTTGCCATACAACATTTAAACAGAGCGATTGAGCTTAATAAAAAAAATGCTGATGCAAAATCAAACCTTGCCACCATTTACTACCACGAGGGAAACATCAAAAAGGCGGAAAATCTCTATAAAGAGGTTACCACTGATCTTACCTATGAAAAGCTCGCCATCACTTACTACAACCTCGGAGTTTTAGAACTTGATAAGAAAAAAAATTCACTAGCGGCAGAAAATTATTTTAAAAAATCTCTTGAAGAAGATGAAAATTATTGTCCATCTTATTTTCAGATTGGTCTTATCAAATATAGCCAGAGAAAATTTAACAGTGCTCTGAAAAATTTCAGAGAAGCCTCCATGGGTGTGTGCTACGAAATACCCGCCCCCATTTACCATCAGGCCCTGGCACTCATTGAGTTAAAAAAATATGATGAAGCAAGACTTAAGCTTGACCTCATTGAAACGCGCTTTAAAGAGTCTCCTTACTATAAAAAAGCAAAACACAAAATTTTAGAAATCGGCCAAATGCAAACGAGATTGTCTTCTGAAAAGCAAGCTTCAGGAAATCTTTTTGAATCTCCGGAGTTCTAATAGCACAAGGATATTTTCCATGGAAAATCAAGGTATGAATGAAGTCACAACCAACTCACCTCAAGTCCAACTCTTAGGGGAGTACTTAAGACAAAAAAGAATTGAGAAAAACTATACCTTGGAAAAACTCTCCCAAAAAACCAAGATTTCAGTAAATATCCTGAAGGCCCTTGAAGCAAATGATTACGACCATCTTCCAAGTGCTGCCTACATCAAAGGATTTGTTTCTAGTTATGTCAAAGTACTAGGAATGCCCTTAGAGGATGCCATCATAAAAATGGAGTCCACTTACCTCACAGTGGTGGGAAAAACTTTTCCTGCACTTAACCACACACGTCTCATGAGTTCTCAAACTACCTCTGGTGCAAAGATACAGTCTTCTGTGTCTCCGGAAAATCCTCATGAAGTAATTGAAAGTGGTGACTCTATTATTGAGAGTACTAAATCATTTTTACCGGTGTTCATTTTTGGTGCCATCATCTTGACATTCATAGGGGGATATAAACTTATCTCATCTGTAGTTGAGAATGAAGTGAGTGATCAAAAAACTAAAGACTTAGGTCCCAAAATAGAATCAAGTTCTGCACTTGTGAATTCTCCTAAAAAACAGCCGACTCCAGTTCAAGACAATGCAGAAAAAACGGGAACCCTAAATAACAGTAACCTCTCTAGCTTAACCAACAGTCCTGCCTCATCTAGTGAAGAGTCACCTGCTCCAGTAGTTGAAATCCAACGAAATTTTCCCAATGTTGAATTTAAAAAAGTGAAGGGCCAGCTTTTTTCAGTCAAGAATGAGGCCCCTGAAAATCAAGATGACGCTATCCTGCCTAAACTTATTAAAGACTCGATGAACTCTGACCTCCAAAACATTTATATTAAGGCGACAGATGGAAACACCTGGCTCAGTTACAAAATTGACAACAGCCCAATCGAGAGTGTGATCATCAATAAAGGGAGTGATCTTCTCCTTCAGGGATCTGAAATCAGGATTTTTCTGGGTAACGTGAATGTCACCCGTATCTTTTATAATAATTCTCTCATTGAAACTCCAACCAAAAATGGTGTCAAAAGTTTGATCTTCCCTGAAAGTAGTAATGGAAAATTCCAACTCCCACTTTTTCCCAAAGCAAAAGATGATATCCTTTACACCGCAGAAGATTACATCAAGAGGATGAAGCTAGAGGAAGAAGAGCTAGAGAATAAAAAGGCAGTCCAATAATCAGGATTGCCAATCAAGTTTTTTGTAAAACCAAACTCCAAGGCCCATCATGACAACGGATGGGAAGTACACCGCCAGAGGAATTGGTATCATTTGTTTCTTTGCTAAGCTTACCAATGAAAAATAAGCTGAATAATAAATAATCAGGCTCATCACACCTAGAAGACCAGAGTTTCTTCCCTTGCCTCTATTACCAGTGACACCTATGGTGAACCCCAGGAAACAGAAAATGAAACAAATGATCGCACCATTTTTTCTGTTCCAAAATTCATATTTTGCGTTAAAAAGCTCTTTTTCATTAAAGTCGTAAACTTTTCTTGCCTCTTCTTTTGTCATAGACAAGACTTTTTTGAGCTCCGATGAAGTGAGCATGGTTTCTTTGATATCAAATTGATCTTTAAATTGATTTTGAGAAATGGGAAAAACATATTTTTGAAAAAGAATCTTTTCTATATCCTTTTTCTGATTTCTCGCCACAATATTACCATCATAAAGGGTAAGAGTTAATTTTTCAGAAAGAGATTCTGAGGATCTCTCCAATAAAAGTTGCCCCCTCTTAGCAAAGATGACCTGAGACTTTGGTGTGTCTTTTATATGTAAAAAAACATCTCTTAAGCTCTGACCATACTTTGTCGCCTGAGAAGCGAATAAAGTGACTTTCGGGATCGCCGTAAAAAATTGTCCCTCTTTAATTCCGGCCAGAAGACCACTTGAAGTTAGGTAATTAATTTTTTTTCTAAATTCCTTGTTGGATTGTGGGATGACCGTTTGATTTAATTGATAGACACTTAAAGAAAGCATTGTCGCAACAATCAAAAAAGGGACCATAATTTTAAATTTGGAAAATCCTCCCGCGCGCATTGCAATATATTCAGAGTCTCCCGACAAACGGTTCATGCAAAAAATAGTAGAAAATAACACGGCAATCGGGAGAGAAAGGGGTACAAAGGTCAATGCGATACTACCCACCAAGGAAGCAATAAAACCAACAGAAATATTTCTTGTGACCAATAATTCCGTGAGCCTAAACAACTCAAACGTCAATAAAAAGGAAATAAAAAACAGGGTACTTACCACTAAAGGCAGGATAAATTGCGCGGCCAGGTACCTCTGTAACAAAAGTTTCATAGATTTAAAGTTACTCCAGATTCACCTTTCCATCAAGAAATGGCAGAATAAGCACACACATCTTTAGAGTTAAAGGAGTTTTCCATGAAAGTTTATCTAGATACCGTTGGAGATCAATTCTTGAGTTCTGAGCTAAAAATTCTTACTGCCTTTCAAAAAAGCAGTGAAAAAAAGACAAAGTCCAAAGCGAAATCGGTGGAATTAACTACTGTTTCCATAGACCACTGGAAAGACCAAGGACTAAAAGAAGAATTTCATCAATTAAAAGCAACAAAAAATTTTAAGGCAACAAAAGATGAAATGCTCAGTTTCACAGGGGCCACGGGAGAAACAGTTTGGGTAGTAGGTCTTGGCAATCCTTCAAAAATTGTCCCTGAAGATATCAGAAAATCCGTGGCAAAAGTTTTTAAGTCTTCTAAGTCATCAAAATTTTCTGAAATAGGGTTTGATGTTTCAGGGTTTAACGTGATTCAAGATGAGGCACTCACGACCAAGCTCTTAATGGAGGCCCTCTATCTGACCGACTACAATTTTACAAAATACAAATCAAAAAAGCCTGATAATCAAGAAACGAAAGTCATTCTTTCCCACATTGAGAAGAAGAACCTTACAAAGATTCAGAAGATTATTGATTCCACAAAAAACATCTGCGAGTCCATACACGTTGCTAGAGATTTCATCAACGAAGCTCCTAATGTTTTAAACTCTGTAGAGTATGCCAAAAGAATCGAAGCTGATGTGAAGAAGAATCTTAAGGGTGTGAAGATTAAAATCTTAAATAAGGCACAAATTAAACAAGAAAAAATGGGTATGTTTCTCTCCGTGAATGCTGGATCAGCTTTTGAGCCACGTTTGGTTCACTTAACCTATGTGCCTGCAAAATCAACCTCTAAAACAAAGCACGTCGCACTCGTAGGTAAAGGGATTACCTTTGATACAGGTGGATATTGTGTCAAACCGGGAACCAGTATGGCCGGTATGAAAAATGATATGGGCGGTTCGGCCACCGTTTACGGGGCCTTCAGAGCAGCGGTTCTTGAGAAAGCTCCTGTTAAAATGACCTGCATCCTCGCCATCACCGACAATGCGATCAATGAACACGCTACTGTTCCTGATGCCATCGTGACGGCCAGGAACGGAAAAACAGTTGAGATCCTCAACACCGACGCTGAAGGAAGATTGATTTTAGGAGACGCCTTGGATTATACCTGTGATCTAAAACCAGATTACATCATAGATGCGGCCACACTCACAGGAGCTTGTCTTGTGGCCTTAGGAAATCAGGTTTGTGCGGTTCTTGGTAATGACCAGAATTGGATCAATGAAATTCTTCAGGCGGCCAAAGACTGTGATGAATATATGTGGCAGCTTCCCATCATTGAAGAATGGAGGCAAGATATTAAATCCAAAGTGGCCGACCTTAAAAATATCGGAACGCCCATGAGAGCAGGAACGGCGATTGGCGCTGCCTTCTTGGAGGAGTTCATTAAAAATGATGTAAAATGGGCCCACTTAGATGTGGCCGGAGTGGTGGATTCACAATCACATCTTCCCTACTGCTCACCCCATGGAGCGTCCGGACTTATTGTAAGAACCCTCACTCACCTTCTTCTTCATGCAAAATAATTTCTTTAAAATCGTATTGTTTGCGCCTGAGATTCCCGGCAACACCGGGAGTGTCGGGCGCACATGCGTCGCCCTTAATCTTGAACTGATCCTGATTAGGCCCTACGGATTTGAAATTGATGAAAAGGCCGTAAGGAGAGCGGGCCTTGATTACTGGAAACATGTTCAACTAAAAGAATTTAACTCCTGGGAAGATTTTTTAATCAAAGAGAAACCTGATCCTCAGAAGCTCCTTTTTTTTGAAAATAATGGTGAAAAACTTTTCTACGATGCTCCCTACTCGAAAGACTGTTATCTTATTTTTGGCGGTGAAACCAAAGGTATACCTTATGAGGTAGAAAACACTTATCAATCTCAGATTTATAGGCTTCCCATGTTCTCTCAAGAAATACGCTCCCTCAATCTATCCAATGTGGCCACGGCCGTCGCCTTTGAGTGCTTAAGACATCTTATTCCCAATTAAGCTTTGATTTCACCACATTCTGGTACTCTTCTGGAGTAAGAATCTTTGCCATACGTAGTTTTACAAGAATGAGTCTTATTTTCTCCCTGGCAAAGGATGTGAGTCTTTTTTCTTTAAAAAAATCATAATAGCGCTTTGGACTGGGTAGAAGCATGGCCAGGAAAGCACTCTCCCTGGGATTAAGTTCAGAGGGTGGTTTTTTAAAATAGTGATGAGAGGCAGATTGTATTCCATAAATCCCAGGGC
>CANHIY010000116.1 GCA_947461175.1 Bacteriovoracaceae bacterium | reverse complement strand
CACTCCGCCTTCCACCAGATACTTTGTTTGCTCGTAGTAATTGGCCACCAGCTGATCAAAATCAACGGCCCTAAAACCCGGATTATTGACATCTGGAGAGAGAGAAGCTGTTTTGGTTGTGGGACCAATTGATCCAGCGACGAAACGAGGTTTTGAAGGATTCTTTTGAGTAAATTCGTCTGCACAACGTCTTGCGATTTTTGCGGCTTCAAGATTAAGTTCTGGAACTAAATCTTCCATATGATAATCGGCCATGGAAATACGTGTGCAACTAAAGGTATTGGTCTCAATAATATCAGCACCGTTTTCGAGGTACTTCTTATGAATTTCAGCAATAACACCTGGTTTCGTTAAGACCAGAAGATCATTATTACCCTTCAGGGGATGCTTCCAGTCTTTAAAACGCTCACCCCTATAATCTTGGTCTTGAAGATTATATTTTTGAATCATAGTGCCCATAGCACCATCAAGAATGAGTACCCGATCTTTTAGGATTTCTTTAATGTCTTGCATACTGTTCCTCAACTCTGAATACACTAGGGTATAATTTATTTAGCGAGGAAGTCAAGGTGAAAGCTCTGTAATTTTGGGTAGTTGAAATATGTTTAGTGCTTGTATTAGTAAAAATTAAAATTTATTTTTTAAAAACAGGCACCCTAAAGGTTTTGAGTGAGCGAATGAAAATATTTCATATAGACCTTTTCAGAACTGATATTATATTAACATATTAGTCTATAAGTAATTGTACAAAGAGTGCCGATAAATTATTCCTAAATTCATTTTGAACCCCTG
The DNA here is from genome assembly GCA_947461175.1 of Bacteriovoracaceae bacterium. Lineage (GTDB taxonomy): Bacteria > Bdellovibrionota > Bacteriovoracia > Bacteriovoracales > Bacteriovoracaceae > Peredibacter. Next base: position 8,644 of record CANHIY010000116.1, on the reverse strand, counting down.
CTCGACTTCGGTTGACAGGAATTGGGGACCCGAAAAGGTCCCCTTACTTTTTTATAGGCACAAATTGGCTGGCAAAAAGACAATCGTTTACATTGATGGGCAGAACTTTCATCACGGGCTAGAACAAACTTGTGGGCTTGATAGTCGTTATATTAACATCCGCAAATTTGTTGAAGATGTTCTTGTTTCTCATGGTAAGCAACTGGAAGCTATAAAATACTATAGCGCTAAATTCCCTCTAGAGAGAAACGCTTATAAGCATGGAAGAGATGCTGCTTTCTTTACAAATCTTGAGGAAAAGCAAAATATTCGCGTAATAGAAGGTAAGTTTCTTACACCCCATGATTTAAGACTCCCACCACGAGAAAAAGGAGTAGATGTAAGGCTTGCTACTGACCTTATATTTGATGCCTTCCTCGGAAATTATGAAGTAGCTTATATTATTTCTTCCGATACAGATCTTGTACCAGCGATAAAACAGATTAAAGAGAATGGAAATTTTAAAGGTATTGTAATCAATAATTTCTCCTTCAATAAGCTAAATGATTTCATTAATACTTGCGACTATGTAGGCTTAATATTTCCTAATAAGATCAAAAAATATTATGACCCCTCATGGTTTTCAGTTTCCCAAGGGAGCATTAAGGCTTTACTGGACAAGCACAGGAAAAAATAATCATGTCAGTTTTTAAAATTATTGACTAAATAAGTAATATTTTCTTCTGTTTGCTTAGGATTTCCATGCATAATCCGATAGGTCTAGTAATTTTGGAGAGGTATGACTTCTTACTTCCTAGTTTTTTTAATTTTTCTTTTGGGTTCATTTCAAGTTTTGGGAAATGTTACTGAAGTAAAATGCCATAGTTCCAAAGAGCTATTAAGTGTTTTTATTCCTTTAGATTTCGAAACACAAAGAAGTAGCGTGGGCCTTGATCAGGTTGAGCCCCTTAAAACCAGATTAAAAAATTTCATTCAGACTAATCCTCAATCAGTCATAACAAATGTAAGTGTCATCTCTTCTTCATCAAGGTTTCCAGTCTATAAGACGGTTTTGGATAAACATAAGAAAACAAAAAAAGTCATTGATCCCGATAGTATTATGATAATTTCGAAGCTCGTGGAAGAGAGGGGAGGGTTTGTTAAAAAAATTTTAAGTGAATTTAAATCTATTGATTTTAAAATAAGTTCCCAACTCCCAGGTCCTGATTATAATCCTGTGGATCTTAATGAGCGCTTTGTGACTAAAATGACACCAGATTATGAAAAAAAAGTGGAAGAGGCTTTTAAAAAACATGAGGAATCTTTTAAAAAGATAGCACTAAAAAAATCACATCTTGAATTGTTGGACGAAAAAAAATTCCCGAATTTATTTTTAGTCAAATATAAACCTTTCCTAGGGTTTAAGTTAACTATCAGTGGTTGCGACAAAGAGTCTCCTCAAAGAATAATGAAAAGTCCCGACTCTTCTAAGCAATAACCATGAGATAAAAACCTGTGATAAAAAATCCAAACGCACCAAGGAGATAGGGGTTGGGCATTTTTTTATGATAGAGGCATTCTAGAATCGATACCCAGACGGGACCAGTAATGGCAATGGCCGTGAGAGTCCCAACGTGAGCAAATTTTAGCGCCGTAAGATAAAGTGTAAGGGATACAAAGCAACCTACAAAACATGCACCCAAAAGGAGAGAGATTTCTCTTTTTCTTAGAGACCACACCTCTTTTGCCACGGTAAAATAGCTGTTGGGTTTAATGAGGATGAATCCTGTTATTGCGCCCATGCATCTGATGGCGTTGACTTGAAATGTTTCTAGACCTGGGTTTAATTCATAACCTTGTCTTGTAAGCATAATTCCAATAGCATCAAGAGTGATACCTAAAAAGGCCCAAATAAAACTCTTAAGATCCCATGAACCCGTCATTTTATTTCTTTCAATCATGAAAATAAAAATACAGATGATCATACAGATCACTGCCAGGGTTTGATTGAGTGAAAAAACCTGATTTAAAAAGAAAAATCCATAAATACCCAACATCAGTGGTTGAAAGCTGTAGAGAACCAGTGATCTTGCGGGACCAAGTGTTGTGAAAGTGCGAAATAAAAAGAGGTCACCCAAACATAATCCACAAAAACCACTTAAAAGAAGAATCCCAATTTCTCCATAAGAAACACTGACAATTTTATTTGTCATAAGCATAGCAACAAAAAATGCTGACAATGCGATGATCGCTTTAACCTGATTGATCCAAAGGGAGGAGAAGCGCTTGGCATAAATAGAAAATATCATGCTAGACGTTGAATAAGTGAGATTGGCACCAATGGCCAGAACATAGACTTCTATTGAACTCAATGAATTACCTTTGTTAACTTTACGTAGTCTAGCAGTTATAATAGAGACATGAAAAGCTTCTTTGCTGGTATTATGACCCTATTAAGTTCTACAAATATGGAAAATAAGATGAGTAATTCTCAAGATGAATGGAAAAATAAATTAACAACTGAACAATACAATGTTTGTAGGTTAGGAGGAACGGAATCTCCTTTCTCGGGAAAGTACTACAAGCACGACGAGAGAGGAATTTATGTGTGTGTGGCCTGTGGCCAGGAACTATTTAGTTCCAATACAAAATTTGATTCCGGTACTGGCTGGCCTAGTTTTAAAGATGTGGTGAATAGTCGTCATGTAACTTTAATTGATGACTACTCTTATAATATGCACAGAGTAGAGGTCCGTTGTTCGAAATGTGAATCACACCTGGGACACGTTTTTAATGATGGACCACCTCCCACTGGGCAGCGTTGGTGTATAAATTCAGTATCCTTAGATTTTAAAAAAGCAGAGTGATTATGACTTATCCTTTTATTTCATTAAGTAATAATTTCAAGATAGAGGTTAAAACCGACTTTGATTTTGATCAATCAAATCCTCTCCAGTTTCAATACATGTTCCGGTACACCATTCTTATCACTAATATGGGTAAAATTTCTGCTCAGTTAAAATCCAGAAAATGGAACATTAAAGACAGCAAGGGGAACCTAAAATATGTTGAGGGGCCAGGTGTGATTGGTGCCACTCCTTTTTTTCGTCCTGGTGAATCTTTTGAATATCAAAGCTTTTGTCCTCTACCTACGATGGAAGGTGAGATGTGGGGACATTTTAATATGGTAGATGAAAATGGAAACTCTTTTCGTATTGATACTCCAGTCTTCCGTTTTGAAGTGCCTAAAGAGTACATTGACGTTTATTGAATAAGTTCTTTGAAATTTTTTTCCAGATGTTCTAGGGTTTCATCCAAGTCAGAGAGGAGTTCTTCTTTTTTTACAGTAGTGAAATTCGAATTCTTTGCAAAATCATGCATAATTCTTAATCGTTCAAGTAAATTGAGAATTTCGTGGGAGAGTTTACTTCTATCCATTTTCTACCAATTCAAATGAATGTGAAATTGGGCCAAAGGTCATTTGCACCAAATCCCCGGGGGCAAGAGGCCCGACTCCCTTAGGTGTTCCTGTAAAAATGAGATCACCATCACAGAGAGGAAAAAATCCATCAACGTAGTGAATGATCTCGTCGGCCTTCATGATGGCTTCACTTAGTTTTCCGGTCTGTTTTACTTCTGAATTGATAGTTAGAGTAAAGGTAGTATTTTGCCAGTCCTTAGGAAAATCTCTTAAGCCTTTCATTGGAGTTACAATGGCAGAATTCTTGAACGATTTTGAAATTTCCCATGGATGACCATTTTTTTTCAGTTCTTTTTGAGTGTCTCTTAATGTCAAATCAAGTCCAAGCCCAAGACCTATAATATTTTTTTTGTACAACTTAAAGACGATTTCGCATTCGTGATGAATAAGACCTCGATGCCATGGAAGAAGAACACGGGAATTTTCTTTGGGTTCTATAAGAACGCTCGGAGGTTTAATAAATAAAACAGGTCTTTCGGGGGCGACCTCTTTCATTTCAAGTGTGTGTTCAGGATAGTTTTTTCCGAGGCAGATGATTTTGTCCATGTTGACTAGTTTATAAATACTCCCTATCATGTGTAAATTAAATAAATTTAATTTTGAGAGTGAGGAGTCATTAGTTATGATGTTTAAGTTTTGGAAACATGATTTGCGCTCTTCACTGGTTGTTTTTCTCGTTGCTCTTCCGCTCTGTTTGGGGATAGCTCTTGCTAGTAATGCACCCTTGTCCTCTGGGCTTTTGGCCGGAATCATCGGGGGTGTTGTGGTGGGGGCGTTAAGTAACTCTCACATTAGTGTCTCTGGTCCAGCCGCCGGTCTTACAGTTATTGTGGTTTCTGGAATAGCTGGGCTTGGAAGTTTTAATGCTTTCACTGTGAGCGTGTTTTTGGCCGGAATCATTCAAATTGTTTTTGGAGCCTTGAAGGGTGGAAAAATTGGGGATTATTTTCCCAACTCTGTGATCAAAGGAATGCTAGCCGCTATCGGATTAATCCTTATTTTAAAGCAAATTCCTCACGCCGTTGGATACGATGCCGACTTTTTTGGGGATGAGAGTTTTAACCAGATGGATGGACAGAATACCTTTTCAGAAATCATTTGGGCCATAAAATCCACCCATCTAGGGTCAATTGTGGTGGCCATCATTGCTTTTTTTATCATGATGAGTTGGGAGAAAGTTGCTCTTAAGGGTCGGGTCTTTTTTCAACTGATCCCAGGTCCTCTTGTCGCCGTGATGTGCTCTGTACTTTTAAATGAATTATTTAAAATAGGTTTTTCTGATTTGGTTATTACAGATAAACATTTAGTTCAACTTCCGTTTAAAGGTGGGCTTGGAGAAATTTTTTATACTCTTTCTACACCTGACTGGTCTCATCTTGCTAATCCCAAAGTTTATTCCACAGCGTTCATTATTGCCATTGTGGCCTCAATTGAAAGTCTCCTATCCATTGAGGCAGCCGATAAGATTGATGACATGGGGAGAGTCACTTCAAAGGACAGGGAGTTAATTTCACAAGGAGTGGGTAATTTAATTGCTGGATTTATTGGTGCTTTGCCAGTGACGGCAGTCATTGTTCGTTCATCGGCGAATGCTTCAGCTGGAGCAAAAACCAAATTATCATCTGTCCTTCATGGATTCTGGTTGCTTGCCTGCATTGTTCTTATCCCTTCAGTCTTAAACCTCATTCCTCTTTCATGTCTTGCTTCTATGCTTATTCTGGTGGGCTATAAATTGGTTAAACCGGAGCTCATCATGAAGATGTATAAAAAGGGAATGAATCAATTTTTTCCATTTATCATTACGATAGTGGCGATTCTTTTCACTGATCTTTTAATTGGGATAATTATTGGAATGTTTGTTGGATTTATTTTTGTTTTTAAATCTAATTTGCACAAATCCATTGTCATGGTGAGTGAGGGCAGTGACTACTTAATCCGTTTTTACAAGGATGTCTCATTTCTTCAAAAAAGTTTACTGCTTAAAATGTTACAAAATATTCCGGATAACTCCTCCGTCGTGATTGATGGTTCAAAAAATGTTTTTGTGGATGAAGATATTACGGATTTAATTGAAGATTTCATGAAGAGAGCAGCTAATTCTGGAATAAATGTTCAGCTTAAAAAATCAACCTTAGCACTAAGCCCTTTTTTTAGAGAGGAAAATAATGGATAAAATTAAAAAGATATTTCTTGAAAATAAGGCTTGGGCACAGAGTAAGGTTGAAGCAGATAAAGATTATTTTTCAAAAATGGCCCGTGACCAAAAGCCAGAATACTTATGGATAGGTTGTTCTGATTCTCGAGTACCTCCTTCTGAAATCACTAACACTGACCCCGGAGAAATGTTTGTCCATAGAAATATAGCTAATCTTGTTGTTCATACAGATTTAAATTTTTTAAGTGTTCTTCAATATGCAGTTGAACATCTGAAAGTTCGACATGTCATAGTGTGCGGACACTATAATTGCGGGGGAGTTAAAGCTGCGATCTCTCACCAAAGCTTAGGACTTATTGATAACTGGGTGAGAAACATTGAGGATACTTATTTTAGTCATAAGGTAGAAGTGGACTCAGTAAAAGATGAAGTTCAGAAAGTAAACCGTTTGGTGGAACTGAGTGTTATTGCACAGGTGAGGAATCTGGCTCATACATCCATTATTCAGAAAGCATGGCATGGTTTGAATCAGCCCTTTGTCCATGGATGGGTATATGACATCAACACGGGTCTGATCAAGCAATTAATCACCCTAGAGCCGGGAACAAATATAGATTCTGCTTACAGGTACGATTTTAGTCATTAAAGATCCAGTTCGTCTCTTTTGAAAGAAGCGGATTCAGGGAGAAATTCCCTTCTGGTCCAAAAGAGAAGGTGGAGTGGATGGCAAGGATTGAAATGTGACCTTCAATTTCAATAAAAATAGGCCCCCCTGAGTCTCCTGATTTAGAGAATTTATCATCAAGTTCTACAACATCCTCCAAAGAATTGAGTTTTCTCAATTTGGGTAAAAGAAGAGTCCTCTGATTTTCATTATTCCGCATACCGTATCCAAATCTATAAAAAATACCTGAAACATTATTATCTTTTGCCACTGGATAAATTTTTATATTGTCTGAGATTTTTTCTGAGAGAAAAATTTTTGCAAGATCAAATCGATAACGGGAATTTTTTAAATGATAACGAGGGTGAATCTCATAACCAGTGATCGTTAATCCTCTCTCCTTTGGATTATACTTTGAGTGATTAAAAACTCTTACTGATTTAATTGAACCCTCTAAACAGTGAGCAGCTGTTAAAATGATTTTTGGAGAAACAGCAACACCACTACAAGTATAAAGGCCTGTTTGTCTTTCGACCTCAATGATGAAGCTAGAATTGAAATTCTTCCAGTCCTCTTCTTTTGAAAATCCAGCCATAGACATTGTCACCACCAAGAATTTTAAAAAAAGATTCATGTGGGTCTTATGACACTTTTTTAACACATAATCCATCCGCGCTGGGATGAGAGTAGTGTATTAAATGAGTATTTTCCTTCAACACGAGAGGTCTTTTTTGAGTGAATGGCGACCAGGTACATCTGACCTGCCTCTTGAAGGAAAACTGGCCCTCCGGAATCTCCTGAAAATGAGTATAAATCGTTAAGTATTAAGATTTTTTTAGTGGGCAAAATTTTTTCCAAAAAAGGATTAAGAAGTGTTCTTATATATTTTTTATTTCTAACTCCAAAACCGACCCGAATGATTCTTCCTTGAAAGAGGTGGTCCTTTTTAATAATAGGATAGTAAATTGTTGTTTTTGGTAACTCCTCAACTAATCTAATTTTTGCTAGATCTATCCCTTCCTCTGAGTCTGGGTGTTTCTCAATATTCTTAACATCTATAAAATTTCCGTTTTGATTATAGTTTGAATCCCAGGAAACTCTGACTTTAGTGACATCGCCCTTTAGCCCCTGAGCAGTTGTGAGGATTGTTTTGGGATTTATGGCCACACCTGAAAAGACTTGGATTTTTTTACCAAGAGTTACTTCTACCAGGACACTGGAGCTAAAATTACTCCAATCAATTGTTTCCATATCTCGTTCATCCTTGAATTTTTCATAACTTCCGATCCTGGAAGTCTCATGAACCCTTTAGAGCAAGTGCTATGCCATGAGTTCCGGTGTCTAAAAGCACCTCCTGATAGAATACTACTGATTGTTTTTTTATGGAGTTTTAGTTGCCCTAAAAATGCTATAACCAAATTCTATGAATCCTATTACTCACATTCAAACTCCTTTTCATGAAAAATTCGGAGTACCCAGGCAATCTCTTCTTATTCCTGAGGCCTTGGGAGTCATGAGATTTCCTAAAAATGATTTTTTTATGGAGGCCTTCAGGGGACTAGAGAAATCCAGTCATTTATGGCTTATTTTTGAGTTTCATGAAATACCAGATCATGGGTACAATGGGCTTGTAAGACCCCCTCGTTTTGAGAACAAACTAAAGATGGGAGTTTATGCTACGAGAACCCCTCATCGGCCCAACAGACTGGGATTATCAGTAGTAAAATTTGAAAAAATTGAAACCTCTTCGAGGGATGTTATTTTAACCGTGGGTGGTGTTGATCTTCTGAACGGCACTCCTATCTTCGATATAAAGCCTTATGTGCCTTATTCTGATTCGATACCAGCATTTTCTCCATTTCATGACAAACCTTCCTTTAAAAGTGTCGTTTGGCTTTGTGAGAGGGTGGAGGAGGGTGATCTTATTGAGAAGGTCATAGCCCTTGATCCAAGACCTGGTCATGACAAAAGTTCAAATGAGGAATATGGAGTATCTCTGGCCGGTTATAATGTTCGTTTTAGATTTTTAGTCGATCACTTTGAAGTCATAAGTGTTTTCAGGTTTAAATAAGATTTCTGCCTTACCTGCAAATCCGTCAATATCGTTACCATAGATCACGTAATCTTTTGGAAGTGTCAGGAAGTCATGACCAGGCCTAAAACCGAGTTCTCTCATCAGGAGAAGAGTTGAGTTATAATGAGTAGCATACTTAGGAATTTTTTTCACATCTTCGGGAAGATTTTTATTTAAGCTCATGATGATAATAGGAATTTCAAAGGCTGGTCTTATGAGTTGTCCATGGCCCCACTTACCCTCCTGGCCCATGGCCTCACCGTGATCAGAGACATAGATGACAAGAGTTTT
>CANHIY010000115.1 GCA_947461175.1 Bacteriovoracaceae bacterium | reverse complement strand
AGGACCAAAGTTAGTGAACTTGGCTCCTCCCCCTCATAATCCACTGTCTCATCTATGGACGTTTTTGGGCTACTGAATTTCCCAGTATTAGTGTACCAGGACAACTCATATTTCTCGGTTCGGTTTTCCTGGATACCATCAATGTTAATAACAGAATAACTCTCTGGACCAGAACTATTCGCAGAAAGCTCATCTCCATCCACCGGGGCTTGAGATAGAAGAGAGCCATTGAGAAGTAGAGAGCTTCCCGTAGGATTATTATTATAACTTCCCCTATTGGTTGCTATGATTCTTTTAAATGCTTTGTAGATCTGGTTATTAGCATTAAAGGTGAAAACAACTAAATATCCTACTCCATTGAATTTTTCTCTATCGCTTCGACCGTAAAAAATAGTACCTAATCCAGGAACAGTTAATGTTAACGTCTCACCACTTAGCCCCGTTCGGAATTGATCATTTGGTAATAAACCTGCAATTCCAATGTCAAAGCTTCCTGAAATTTTATTGAGATCATGAGAACAACTTACCGATGCCCCCCGTGCGATTCCAGGGTCTATGCAAAGCTCATAGGATCCATCAATAGTCCCTTCAGTACCGTTAACATCTGAAATGAGAACCTTTACATCAACACTATCACCATGAGCAACTTCGGGCTTATCGGCCCAGATACCTAACACCCGAAAGCTATCAAGTTTTTCTACTTTTTTAAAATCATCACCCCCGCAGGAGAGGCAAAGAAGAAAGAGAATAAAATATTTCATTTAAAATTCTCCCTTTATTCCAAAGGTCGGTAAAATAGGTAGGCCCCGGACCTTTTTATTCTGTTTATAGTCATAGGCATACTGAATATTTTGAGAGTTTCTTGAATTTGTTAAATTTTGAATATCGAGGTATGCCGTGAGTATCCAGGAATCATAAATAAACTTACGGTCTACACGGACATCAAGTTGATTAAAGGGATCAAATCTCTGAGAGTAAATTCTACCAGTGACTGGAATATAGACATCATTATCAGAATCAAAAGTTGAACCTGTGACAGGTGTATAGGGAAGCCCACTCACAAAACGAAATCTCGCGGAGTAATTCCAACGCTCTTTGGACAATGATCCGATAAGATTCAAATTATGGGTTTGATCAAATTCAGAAGGTTGAGTTCCGTAACCAGGGATTGTTCTTTCGCTTTTTAGATAAGTATACACAAGCTGTGAGGACCATTCATTAAAGCGGTACTTTGCCTGAATTTCACCACCCAAAATTGTTCCTGAACCTTTATTGGAATAATTTTTTTGAATATCAGGGACAACCTGATCCTTGAGGTCCTTATAGAAGTAATTATTCATGAACTCAAAACCTTGAGATCCTTGCTGTCTAAAATCTTTTTTAAATCCCAAGACGTAATGGTAGGCATAGGGATTTGTGATATCTCCGTTCCCATAATCCTTGGAACTTTCCTGAGGCTGTGGTGCCTGAGAGTATTTTCCCCAGGCGCTCCTTAGTTGAAGAGAGGGATCCAATTGATAACGGAGTTGGAGTCGAGGCTGGATGGATGCTTCTTCTGTGAGGGAGAAATAATCTAAACGAAAGTTTGGCAGATAAGTCCAGCGAGACTCTTGATCAGTTTTAATTTCCTGACGGACATAAAATCCAAACTGTCCATCATTTCCAACGGTATCAAATTTTTTCTCCTCACCAACCGAAAATGGTGTACTTACTCCACCTACGGAATACCTTGTAGGTAAATTCACCCTCACCTTGCTTGTGTCCCAATTGTTGTCAAGTCCAATATAGGTTTTATAATTTTCATTCCACTCATTCTGAATTTCTGATCGGTGAGAGATCACATTTGATTGCACATCAAGATAGCGACCAGAAATATTCACCAATAGATTATCCTTACCAATTCCCAGGGAGTGATCCATTCTGGTTTTCTCATTGATCCTAGTAGATATCTGAGGAATAAACCTAAAAAACTCAGTGCGATTATAGAAATCTCCTCGAAGGCCTGGATCATTGGCCAGGGGTTTATTCAGTACTAACTCAAGTTCATCCTTACTTAAGACAAAAGTTGTTTTAAATTCATTCTTTTCATCAATTTTATTTCGATAGATTCCGGTAATGTCATAATAAGTTGGCGCCGCAGTCAGTTCCAAATCTTCATTTTCTTTTGCCACAGCTTTTAGAACTTGTCCGATGTAGCTGTAGCGACCAGAAACAAGAAAAGATGAATGATCATTAATAGGTCCTTCAATGAGACCTCCTGCATTTAACAGATCCAGATAGGCCATACCGTGAATCCGATCTTCCTTGGGTGATTTTGTTGTAAGTCCCACAATCCCACCTAAGGCCCGGGAATACTCTGGTCCATATCCTGCAGGCAAAAGGTCCACCCTTTCAACCGCTTCAGGTATGACAACACTTGAGAGACCACCAAAGTGAAAAATTATAGGGACTCTGTGGCCGTTAATCACATAACCCGTATCATCAGGACTTGCACCTTGAACAATAATCTGAGCATTGGCCCCAGAATTTCCGACTCCAGGAAGGTTTTGAGCTGCTCTCACAGGGTCCCCACCAAAGGAGCCCGGTGCTTTAATAAATTCTTCTTGAGTTAAAGACTGGGCCTGGTCATCTCTTTTTGAAACTTTGCTTGTGACCGTAGTTTCAAAAGTCGTGTAAAAAACTTTTTCAAGAAAGATGTTAAGGTCTTGATTCTGGTAACAGATATTTTGTTTTACATATTTTTTATAACCGGTGAGGTTAATAATAAGTTCACATTCTCCCCTAGGGACCTGATCAAACTTAAAATTACCTCTTTCATCTGAAACTGCTTTAATTTTATGAGGTAAGATAAAAATATTTACTTCCTTAAGTGGCTTTTTAGTTCCTCTTTCAAGTAATTGACCAGAGACCGTTATGAGCTCCTGTGAAAAAATATTGAAAGAAAAAAGTAAAATTAAAACACCAAACATTAATACTCCAATTGAAATCTTAAAGAATAACGGATTCTGACCGCCACGGGTTTTCCCTCAACCTTTGCTGGTCTGAAGAGAAATTTTTTCATGGCCTCAACCGCTCCACTTCTAAAAAGACTCTCTCCCTCGATAACTGACACTTGCCTCACTCTTCCGGTGGCATCTATGAGGATATCCATGACAACACTCCCCTCAAGTTCTTTCTCTTTTGCTTCTTTAGGATAAACAGGTTTTACCTCAGAGAGGACTTGGGGCATATCTGAGACAAGATACTCCTCTGTTGGAGAGGGAAGAGCGTCTGAATCAGAATCATTTAACACGGTTTGATCCACTTCCTTGGCAAGCGTATTTCCCTTCTTTACAGCTATCGCCTCTCCATCAGAACCAGTTTCAGTGTATGCCTTTCGACTCATCCCAAAAACCTCACGAGAGGATTTTTTTTGATCTTCAGGAGTATTTACAGATTTTAAAACAATTTTAGGTTTTTCTTTAACTTGAGATAAATTTTGAACATCCTGGGGTTCATTTTGAACGACGATGGGAACTTCAACATATTCCTTATTAGGAATTTTTAAATTCATCAAAAAAAAGAAACCAAAGACAACAGAACCATGAAGGAAAATTGAAATTTGCCAAGATCTTTCAAACTTTAAGAACATTTATTTATTTTCCTTAATCTTTTCAACCTGGAGAGCAAACCGATTAAGACCATACCTTTTTAAAAGATCTATCATTTTTACTACGTCACCATGCCTGGAATCCACATCGGCACTGATAAGAAAATTTGTATTGGGATCTCTGGAAGAAATTCGTGAGAGTTCTTGATTAAGGCTTTCTTCTGAAAAAAGTTTACCATTCAAAACAACCTGCCCTTCACGTGTAATGGCAAGACCGACAGTGGCGGATTTACTGGTGATATCTGAGGTGAGAGTCTTGGGCAGATTCACTTTTAAGCTTTCTTTTAGCATGACCGGTGCAGTGACCATAAAAATCACCAGTAGGACAAGAACCACATCCACAAAGGGAGTGATATTTATTTCGTTAATACCTTCATCATCAAAATCAAATTTACCGGCCATGGTTAATCCCTATAGGCAAGATAAAGGTCTTTTAACGTTTGTGCCTCATTAAGCGTTAACTTAACTTTACGTCCAAAGTAATTGTAAGCAACCACTGCTGGTATCGCGACGACTAGTCCTACGGCGGTAAGAATGAGGGCCTCGGCCAGTGAAAACATCACAGTATTTGTGCTTCCTGCACCTTTCGAAAGCTCACCAAAACTCACAATAATACCAAGAATTGTTCCTAGAAGCCCAACGAAGGGAGTGGTTGAACCTAGGGTCCCTAAAATGGGAAGTCCCTTTTCTAAATCCTTTCTTTTTTCAGAGACGAAAACATCGAAGGCTTTATCAATGTAGTCAGCATTTTTTATGTTTTTTAGTTCATTGAAAAAATCACTTAAAAAATGGTGTGAGTTAAAATTAATATTTTTTGACTTGATTTCATTTTTTAATTGATCCACCGGAAAAACCAAATTCTTAAAAAACTGGCGTCGGTCAATCATTATTTTTACGGACCAAATGGAGAGGAAAATTAAAAGAAAAAGGATGAGACGTGCGGACCACTCAACAACTGTTAACCAAAGCATGTGAACTCCTAAAATTATAACTAGGGAATCATAAATTTACTTCAGTATTATGTCAGTATTATTTAATGTGAATAGGTCTTAAATCTAAATTTGTATAATTCTTCAAAGTCTTCAATTTTTGATGAAGCACCATCAGGTATTTTAAAGGCGAGATCCTCTAACTCAACCCAATCCAAATACTTTAAAGCAAGGTCTGACAGAACATGCAATTCACGACATCTTTTAAATTTTTCTTTGGCCTTCGAAATCATACCCTGACATCCGATCAGGTTAGAATTCCGGTAATGAATGCATGCAGCGGCAACCTGAATAACCGCCCAATAAATGTTTCGAACAGGATCCTGACGGTCTTCTAACCAAACTTCCTCGAGTGCCTCATGACACTCCCAATATTTTTGTTCATTAAAAAGATGGATTCCCTCCTCCATCTTTTTTAGATGTTCTTCGCTGAACACTCTAAAATCCACCAAGAATATTCAGACCAGAATCCACATAAATCACCTGACCGGTAACACCTCCAGAAAGATGAGAGGCAAGATAAACAGCGGCTCCTCCACAATCCTCAGGAGTCACATTTTTTTTCATCGGTGCGATTTCTTCAACCTGTGAAAGGAGTGAACGAAAACCTGAAATACCAGAAGCAGCAAGAGTTTTTATGGGCCCTGCGGATATGCAGTTAACCTTGATCCCACGTGGACCTAAATCATAAGCGAGGTACCTGGTTGAGGCCTCTAAGGCCGCTTTTGCTACACCCATGACATTATAATTTTTCACAACCTTCTGAGAGCCGTAATAAGTCATACTAATAATTGATCCATTGTCATTCATTAGATCATGAAGCGAATCTGTAATCCCAACAAGCGAGAAGGCTGAAATATCACAGGCCATGAGAAAACCTTTTCGGCTCGTATGAAGAAATTCTCGGGACAGATCCTCTTTATCTGCAAAGGCAAGTGAGTGGACAATGATGTCAAACTTACCCCACTGTTTCTGAACAGTTTCACGCATGGAAGGATAATGGGCATCATTTGTGACATCCATTTCAAAAATAAAATCGGCTCCTATTTCCTGAGATAAGGGCTCCACTCTTTTTTTAATCGCCTCATTCATGTAGGAAAGCGCAACTGAAGCTCCCTGTTCTTTAAAAGCCTTGGTTATCCCCCAGGCGATAGAGCGCTCATTGGCGAGACCAAGAATTAGTGCCTTTTTTCCTTCAAGTAATTTCATCTGTTCCTCACTGTAGGAACCTAGACTACCCCAATAAAGTATGAGATTTCAATAATTTGCGCTGGGTCATCCCCCAAATTTAATCGAAAGAGGGGCCTTGGGACTTCTAAAAATTTTTCGTGTTCAAGTGTTGTCAATTCATTAAGCCCAAGGGACCTGATAAAACGATCTAAACAAAGGGGACTCCATATGAAAAAATCAATTCTCATTCTTTTAGCTTTTGTCTCACTCAGTGTAAAAGCACAATCACTTCCAACAGCTTCTTACGTTGATATTGGTCGCTATATTGGAAAATGGTATGCGGTCACTTCATTGCCACTATTTTTTAGCCGCAACTGTAAGGGACAAACTGCTGATTATGAAATTATCAACGATAAAACCATTAGTGTTTTTAACACCTGCTTAAAAGAAAATGGTCAGACGACAATTAATGGGAAAGCTGTTGTAAAAAATACTAAAACAAATGCAGAACTTATTGTCACGTTTGACAACTTCTTTACTAAACTCTTCAAGGTAAAAGGTGACTACAACATCATTAAACTCGATGAGAATTATGAATATGTCATGATTGGCTCAAAAGACCGAAAGTCACTATGGATCATGTCCAGAAGACCTGATATGCCTATTGATTCCTTAGAAGAATACAAGAATTTTGCCAAGAGGATTGGTTTTGACACGAAAAAATTAATCGACTCAGAATTTTAAATCTTTCTCTCAAACTTTACATCTCATGGGCATTTCAATCGAAATGCCCTTTCAATCAGTACCTTTTCTAGCTCTTGAAAAATTAATTTGAAATTCATTCATCATTTGAGTTTAATAAATAAATATTAAAAAATTCTCGAGGACCTAGAATTAAAGAATTTTATTACACTTTACTTCGATTCATTATTTATCATCTTCTCCCGCGCCCTCTATCACGTGGGGTAGTTGCTTTTAATATCTTTCTAGGCATGTTTTTCAGAAAACAAATCCTGGGTCCTAGAAACATTCAAATATCTATACCTTCAGGATGTGATCATGATTGTGTATTCTGCATCACGGATATCCATGGGAAAGGGGCACCACACCACAGGGAAGTTATGTCCTTTGAAGACATTTGCCTGATTATTGATTCCGCTTTGGAGATGTGTACATTAAACATCCATTTTGTCAGCAACGGAGAACCTCTTCTTTATCCAAGAATTCAAGAGCTCATCGATTACACCTGGGCGAAAAGCCGTGGGAGATGCGAAATTAAAATTGTAACAAATGGCACTTCCCTTAAAAAAAATGAGAAACTGAATCCAAAATATCTCAAGTCTAGAAACGTGGTTCTCTGGCTTTCACTTCATTGTGGTGAGTTTTCAGTATGGACTAAAATTCATCGTCCAAAGTTTAACCCAGAGAAAAAATTTGAAGACTTAAAGGAATTTTTAAAAGATTTTAACAAGATTTCTCCAGGATCTCTCACTCTACACAATGTGATGTGTTCATTAAATTATGAACACACAGAATCGATTTTAGAATTTGCTCTTGAAACTGGCTCCAAAGATGTTTCATTTGGTCAATTATCAAAATTCGATGATCTACAAATAACCACTGCTGAAAAGAAAATGCTCATAGAGAAACTAAACTCGCTGAAATCAGAGTTTGCCAGGCACAAAATAAGAACGAATATTCATCACTTTGTAATCGCCAGAAGTTTCTTAAAGAAAGAAGTCAATGAAACACTTGAAGATAGCTCTTCAGAAAACAAAAAAACCACTTCCGTTATAAAAAAAACCAACTTCTACGATGAAAATGATTGTTACATCTCATGGTTATTCTCACCTATTGATGACTGTGGAAACGTAAGATCATGTGGGCCAGGAAGATTTTTGGGTACGGTTAAAGAAAATTCATATAAAGAAATCATTCAGAAAGGCTTCCCTGGCTTTATCCTCGAAAGCACACAGATTTCTAAAACTAAAAAGAATGTTAAAGACTGCCAATGTGAATCTTGTCCGCATGTTCCTATGAATTCGATTGCTAACCACTATATCAATAAATTAACTCTTAAATAGTTTATGCTCATCTCAAACTGTTGAAAATATAGTCATATATAGCCTTGTTCTCAGAATCAGAAACTCCAAAACAAAAACATCAAGTTTTCATGAAATCAACCGAAAAGAATTTCAGAACTTTTTTCAAAACTAATATTCAGGAGCAACTTAAGATGAGCTACCCATCTGATGTTTTTGATAAAACAAAACACAACTATCTTCAAAAATGTTTTTACATTATTAATTTATTGAAAGATAAAAATTTTGATATCTGGGAGAATTTTCACGCACAATACTGCTCTACGAAACCTGAGGAGTCATGGGAACTCTATCAAATGCTTGTTGAAGAATATAAAAAAATTATTACTCCTCCAAAGGTTAAGGCCATCAAAAAACCTGTTAAGAAAGTGGCAAAAAAAGCGGTTAAAAAATCTTTCACAAAGAAAAAAGCAGCTTAAGGACAGGAAAGGGTCTGGATGGTTTTTCTTTCAGGCCCAGTTATTTTAAGCTGGTATTTCGTTTTAACTTTTATCCAATCCTTCACGTATTTACAGGCATAATCCTTATGAACTGGTAGCCACTGATCTATCCTTAAGGCACCTTTTTTTCTGTTAAACTTTTTATCTGTTATCACAAGATTTTCAGGATCGTTGGCAAACTTCTCTTTTTCTTTTTTTACCCAAAAAGCCCCTCCGGATTCATGAGCGTGTTTTAAAGGTACAAGATGATCTATATCCACTTTTTTGGGATCAGTATGAAATTGTGGATAATAATAATCTGCCCATTTACCTTGATCGACTTTGCACTTTTTCCGACTAAATTTGACTTCAATAATGGATCTTTCTGACAATATCTCATGACGTGTATTAAGACAGTCTTTATCCATATCTGACCAATGAGGCCAATTTTTTCGTTTATACGTTGGTAATTCCTCAAAGCGGGCATTAAGGTGAGAGCATGATAGGAATAAAAGCATTAAGAAATTGAGTTTATTCATAACTCATATTTAATACCTTTTTTATGCAAATCAAAAGTCATTAAGTTGGTTGAATTTAAATTCAGTGAATTAACGAGATAATAGTAATAGGATGAGGCTCCTGCTTGACCTACAAAATGTCATTAACAAGGATTGTTTATGAAAAATACGAATGATTTTTTAATTGCTCACATTGATGTTGAGAAAACACAATTCTCTTTGGGAGAAAACTTAGGAATCGAGTTTAAAAATGAAATTGATGCTTGGGCAAAGATGGAAGCACATTTTCGGCATCAGATTAGAAATCCGAGAAAAAGAATCCCAAAGAGAAAACATGATCTCATAGCGACAATTTACTCAATCAGGCATAAACTTGAGTTATAAAAATTGAAAATTCTTATCACTACTTTTTCTCATTTTTATAAAATAATAAGCTCCTCCGTAAAGTGCTCCCCCCAGATGGGCTCCATGACCAATCGGTAGCGCCACTCCCTTTGTTTGCTCAAAAAGACCCCAAAGATCCAAACCTATAATGAAGATAGAGGCCCAAAGGGCAGGGATGGGAAAAATTCCCATTAAAAGAATTCTCTCCTGTGGAAACAACAGAGAAAAGAGAAGAATTACACCGGAAATAGCTCCGGAAGCACCTAAGGCTGCGATGGAGTTATCACCAATAAGATAAGTACTTACAAGGCAATGACAAAGAGAGGAAAAAATCCCGGCCCAAATATAAAAGGTGAGAAATCTTCTAGGGCCTAAAATATTTTCTACAACTGCACCAAACCCAAAAAAGGCATACATATTT
>CANHIY010000114.1 GCA_947461175.1 Bacteriovoracaceae bacterium | reverse complement strand
GAAAAAAAGTTTCGATTTGTGACCACTGTGACCTTGGTCAGGTCAAATTTACAGTTACTTTATCCAGGTATGGAGATTCAGCATACGGTTCCCTTCAGGGTCTCTCGAAACGCTGATGTGGATCATCGTGAAGATGAAGTTCAGGATCTTTTGATCCTTGTGGAAGAGGGAATAAAGGAGAGGCGTCTGGCCGACTGTGTGAGGCTTGAGATTCATAAAGACACTGATCCAAATATCATGAACTTTTTAAAGGATTCACTGGAAATCCTCCATGAAGATATCTACCTCATGGACTTTCCCATCGATTTTGGCATTCTAAAACCCATCGTTGATCTGGATCTCCCTGGACTTAAGTTTAAGGCCTGGCAGCCCATCATCCCGAAACCGTTTTTTGAAAACCCCAATATCTTTCATCTCATCCGGCAGGGAGACATCCTTCTCCACCATCCCTATGAGAGCTTCTCCGGTACGGTGGAGAAATTTATCTCAAACGCCGCCGAGGATCCCCATGTTCTTACGATCAAGATGACTCTTTATAGAACCGGAGATCATTCTCCCTTTATCAGAAGCTTAATTAAAGCAGCTGAGAAGGGAAAGCAAGTGGTCTGTTTAGTTGAACTAAAGGCCCGCTTTGATGAACAGAGAAACATTGTATGGGCCCAAAAACTTGAGGATGCTGGAGTCCACGTGGTGTACGGGATCCTGGGACTTAAAACTCATACCAAAACTGCTCTTGTTATACGTCAGGAACAGGATCAGGAGATCATGAGCTACGTTCATATTGGCACGGGTAATTATCACTCTCAGACATCAAACCTTTATACAGACCTGGGCCTTTTAACCTGTAATAAAAAGATTTCAGATGAAGTCATCGAAGTGTTTAATTACCTCACTGGTAGCTCCCTTAAAACTGACTATCATGAAATCCTCCTTGCCCCCATCAACATGAAATCCAGGTTCATGATGAAAATCCAGCAGGAAATAAAAAATAAGAAAGCTGGAAAACCCGCAAGGATCATTGCCAAAATGAATTCCATGGAAGATGAGGTCATCACAGAAGCTTTATATGAAGCAAGTGTGGCCGGAGTCTCCATCACCTTATTTGTCCGGGGGTTTTGCTCCTTAAAGCCGGGCATCAAGGGTCTTTCTGAAAATATTCAGGTGATTTCCATCATTGGACGCTTCCTTGAACACTCAAGAGTTTTCTACTTCGCTAGCGGGAGTGACAATCCTACTGAGGGAGAGTTCTTTATTGGATCAGCGGACTGGATGCATAGAAATTTACACAACCGTGTGGAGTTGATAGTTCCTATCTTTGACCTAAAATTAAAAGAGAAACTATGGGAGTTTATCGAAATTATCATGAATGATAACCGACAGTCCTGGGTCCTGAATCAAGATGGCACCTACACTCAAAGAGTGCCGGCAGAGGGTGAGGCAGAGAGAGGAAGTCATGAGGTGTTGATGAATAAAACGATTCAAAGAGAAAAGGCCCTTACATGAAGTTGATTTTTATCAGGCATGGACTCGCCCAGGGGCATTTCTCCTTTGATCAGGATAAGGATTTTGAAAGAGAGCTCACAGAAGAGGGAGTGAAGAGGTTACTTAAAACATTTAAAGTGTTTAAAAAGATCCAACCAAGTATTGATGTTATTTTCTCCTCTCCTCTGGCACGGGCAGTTCAAACGGCAGAAATTTTTTGGTCCCATTACGCTGAATCAGACTTAGAGCTCATGGCCGATTTGGACATCCTCGATGACCCCAGGCATTTGGTGGAATACATTTCTTTTCTTCCTACGGATGGAACTTACGCTTTTGTGGGGCATGACCCTCACATCACTCAAGTTATTGCAGCTCTCCTGGCCCTTCATCCGGAACATGATTTTATGACCATCAAAAAAGGTGGCATCTGTGTTTTGGAGGGAGGAATGTGGAAGGGGTTTAAGATGGAAACACTTCTTTCTCCAAAGATGATCAAATTGATGACGGAGGGGGAAGCTTCCCTATGACTTCAGTCTTTGAGACCCATAAGATTCGACACATCAGGAATCATAGATAAGACGATCCCTTCTTTTAACCCTACCCTGGGAAGATGGATTTTATTGAGCTTTAATTTTTCCATGAGGTGGTGAGTGAGCATCACCGCGGGAAGAATCACATCTGCTCTGTTTTGATCCAGCTCAAGGCGTCTGATTCTTTCCACATAGCTCATGGAGAGGATCGCTTCCTCCATGTGATGAATTTCATCAAACATGGCGATCTCGGAAGTTGATTTCCCAAGCATCTTTTTCCGAATTTTCCCGATCCTTCTAAGGTTTCCCCCGGTTCCGATGAATAAATCAATCTCTTTTAATTTAAAATATCTTTTTATGAAGGTGATCATCTTGTCCATCTGAAAGACGATCTCTTTTTCCAGGGCCTCCTGTTCTAACTTCAAGAGGCGCACTGTCCCCACATTGAAACTTTCAATGGCAAGGATCTGGTTGTTTTTGACTAAAATAAGCTCCGTGCTCCCACCACCAATATCCATGAGGAGTGCCGTCTTTTTTTTAAGATTAACCTGATTTTTCACGGCCGTGAAAATCACCTGGGCCTCTTCATTGCCTTTAATGGTTTCGATTTCGATGCCTGTGGACTGTGCAATTCTTCTCGCCAGAAGGGGGCCGTTCTTGGAATCCCTCATGGCAGATGTGGCCATGGCCCGGATGCTCGTCACATTATATTCAGTAAAAATATGAAAGAGTTTAATGAAGGCCTCTTCCGTGAGGGTCATTTTGTGGTCAGAAATCACCCCAGTGTTAAAGACATCCTCACCCAGCCGCAGAGGTTCCCTGAAGTTTTTTATCACCTCAAGATTTTTACCCACCCTACGGGCGATGATGGCCCTTAAGGCATTAGATCCAAGATCAATGGCCGCAATGGTCTCAAGGTTTAGGACTCTGTGAATATAGTTAGGCATGATGGGTTAATATTACACACACTCTCGTAAAAAACCAGAGAATGGATTATTTAAATTGTATTAAGTTTAAAGGATTTTGAGCATGAAATGGTTAAACTTTGTGGGGCGTTTTTATCCTAAGAGAGTCCCAACCCTGAGAGTGATTAACCCCCGATCCGGAACCTCCATCATTCCTTTACAGAAAGGAGATGACTACCTTCTCTTCCAGTACCTTAGAAACGAAGTCCATGCTCTGTCTTTTGAAGGATTTGAGTCTCAGCTTACAGATATGATTTATAAAATAAAAGAGGAGAAGGGGATTAGCATTCAAAAGATGAAAACCACCAACGGTCGTGGCAAAGAAAAACTTGTTCACCTTCATCTTAAATTTCCCGATAATCATGAAGTAAGACGCCTCATTAAAATCAGTCATCCCCATTTTTTTTGAAAGGTATCCCCTTCACTATTTAAGATCAGTGAAGGGGAGTTGAGTTTTTTAGAGAGTGAGTCGTTTCTGAAGATTTGAGTTAATCGCCTCAAGAAAAGCTTCCGTGGTGAGGTACTTATCTGCGCTGACTTTGTCACCATGGATACAGGCCGCAAGGTCTTTTGTCATTTTCCCTTCTTCCACTGTTTTTATGCAAACATCCTCAAGTGTTTCACAAAATTGGATAAGCTCCTTATTCCCATCAAGCTTTCCTCTGTGGAGAAGTCCACGAGTCCAGGCAAAAATAGAGGCTATAGGGTTTGTGGAAGTGGGCTTACCTTGTTGGTGAAGGCGGTAGTGCCTGGTAACGGTTCCGTGGGCCGCTTCAGCTTCAAGAGTTTTCCCATCTGGAGTTAAAAGAACTGAAGTCATGAGCCCTAGGGAACCAAATCCCTGGGCCACAGTATCTGATTGCACATCACCATCATAATTTTTACAGGCCCAAACAAAACCACCGGACCACTTCATACAAGCGGCCACCATATCGTCAATCAGACGGTGCTCGTAAACGATACCTTTTGCCTCAAATTTCTTTTTATAATTTTTTTCATAAATTTCAGCGAAAATATCTTTAAAGCGACCATCATATTTTTTAAGGATAGTATTTTTAGTTGAAAGATATAAAGGCCATCCTTTAACCAGGGCCATGTTAAAGCAGGATTCTGCAAAACCTCGGATAGAGTCATCGGTATTGTACATACAAAGGGCCACTCCATCTCCCTTGTAGTTATAGACTTCCCACTCCTGGGTTTTTCCGTCTTCCCCAGTGAAACTCATCTTTAAAGTTCCTTTACCTTTAATCACGGTATCCGTTGCACGGTACTGATCACCAAAGGCATGCCTTCCAATCACGATGGGCTGGGTCCAGCCGGGAACCAGACGAGGAATATTTTTTATGATGATGGGTTCTCTGAAAACAGTTCCATCAAGAATATTTCGGATGGTCCCATTGGGAGACTTCCACATCTGCTTTAATTTAAATTCTTCCACCCGTTTTTCATCGGGTGTAATGGTGGCACACTTGATCCCAACATTATATTTTTTGATCGCCTCTGCGGCCTCCACCGTGACCTTGTCGTCAGTTTTATCTCTGTTCTCCATCCCAAGGTCATAATATTTGATCTCAAGGTCCAGATAAGGATTGATGAGCTTATCTTTGATAAAGGTCCAGATAATTCGAGTCATTTCGTCGCCATCAAGTTCAACGACAGGATTTTGCACTTTAATTTTTGCCATAAATTCTCCAGGGAGACTTAGTTAATGAAGAGTTTGTTTATTTTGAGTAAAAATGGTTGGTTTGTCGAGAGAATGCAGTGCGTATCAGTTTAGATTTTTTTCACAGAGGGTCTCACAACATAAACATCACAGGGGGAAAACTTCACCATATATTCGGTAAATGAGCTATGAAAGAGTCCCTGGAACCCATGTCTTCCTCTGGTGGAAACCACAATCAAGTCAGCTTCTATTTTTTTAAGGTAATCAACCACGTCTTCTTCCGGGTGAAAACCGCTGGATAACTTATAGGTGATTTCTCCTCTAAAATAATCCGGGATGATTTTTTTTACCTCGTCTTGTAAAAATTTTTTTAAAGTTGGTGCCATTTCTTTAAAAGTTCTTTCATCAGGAGACTCCATAAGACCAAATTCCAAAGGAGTGATATTTTTTTTCACCACATGAATCACATGAAGATGCTCTACCTCTTGAAAATCAAAGTGATCTCTCCAGGTATAAAAGGGTTCTAAAAGTTCCTCTTCCATGGGGATGGCCAGGGCCATGATTTTTTTCTTCAAAGTTTACCTCAGTGAATGAATGTGAATGAAATGGTTTTTCATCTTCATTTGATAAAGATTAAGAGGAAAACTGTGAGGATAAAAGACTCAAAGAATCTTGATCAGAGTGGTTTTGAACTTTTCTTTGGCATGGGTTTTGCTCTTTATGAACATGGCCTTTTACCAAGGAGAAGTCTATGGGAACAATCATGAACAGGCAGAGTCAGTATTTTGTGGAAACAAAAACGTTTACTCAAAAAGTTTGCATTTATTTGGGAGTTTTCCTGATTATCGCAGGTCTTGGGGGTGTCGTTGTGCCAGGTTTTCTTGGGATGCATTTGAGCCTAGCTCATAACATCATTCACCTGGCCTCCGGGGCCCTGGGGATCTGGAGTGGTTATGCAGAGGATGCAAAAAAGTCTTATGTTTATTGTTTTTCTTTCGGAGTGCTGTTTGGAGTCCTGGGTCTAGTTGGTTTTGTTTTTGGAACTCCGGGCTTTCCTAGCGTGGGTAACTTAGAGTCAGAGGACTATCTTCTGAGAATCATCCCTAATGTGCTTGAAGTGGGGGCAGTGGATCACTTTTTTCATTTATCTCTTGGTGCGATCCTTTTGGTCTCTTCATTCGTTGGACACAGAATTGACCAAAAAGGGCAGCCTAGGATTCCCTAGTATGATGGGTTTAAATCCTGGTTAAGTAGGAAAGGGTTTCAGGCACAAGTCTTAAATTCTTTTTTGCTGCCAGGATTAATTCTACAAGTTCAGCTTGCTTAATCCTTCCTGATTTTAATTTCTCACAACCAATCCCTTCCAGGGGATCAGTTTGGGTATAAATGCTTACGTGCTGAGGCCACAGATTATCTTCCCTATTGCTACCACCTGCACAGAGGGGGATAAGGTGATCAATTTTATAATTTTTGCGGTCATTTGGATTAAGGCGAAAGCCTAGTTGTCGGTATTCTTTGAAAATACCCTCTTTTTGATGAGTATCTACGTTTCGTTCACAATAAGGGATTCTTTCGGGATACCTATACTCTGAGGGTCTTATGCAAAGGGAGCCGGGAGTTAGCTCGTCAACTGGACCTTTCGGGAATTCGGCCTCATAGCCGGTGGAGAAAGCGGAGAAAGATAAACATAAGAAAATTAAATATTTAATCATTAAAATCCCTTCATTGTTTTCGGCCATCACGTTACCTAACCAGAAAAAATAAGTCAAATTTTACTAATAGTTTATATTAGACCATCTAATATAAGCTGCTCCGTATTGGTCCCCCCACCTATGGTCCAAAGGGGAAGGTGTGATAACATGGGAGGATGATAAATTTGGTACCCTCTTTATTTATTAGCCATGGCTTACCTCCCATGGCCCTTATTGATGATCCCTATAACAGTGCTGTTATTAATTTTGGAAGAAACCTCGATATTTCTGGAGTCGTCTGTGTGTCCTCCCACTGGGTGACTCCCGGGCCAGTCCAGCTCGCCACCAACCCCTCTCCCTTTATTCAGCATAATTTTCAGGGGTATCAGAAAGAACTTTATGACCTCGATTACAAAACACCTTATTCAGAAAATCTGGTTCAGGAAGTGATGACTCTGCTTCAAACTCACTCCATTGAAGTGATCACAAATCCCTACTACGGAATGGATCATGGAGTTTGGATGCCCATGCGCCTTATCCGTCCTGAGGCCGATCTTCCTATCCTTCAAATGTCACTTCCTCTTGACGGGTCACCGAGGGACATCATGAAAATCGGGCGCTGTTTATCAGAGCTTCGAAAAAAAGGGATTCTTCTCATGGGCAGTGGCATCGCTGCCTTCAATGCTTCAAAAATTATCTGGCATTCAAGGGGAGAGCAAGTTCATCCCAAAATTTTGGAATTTGATGATTGGCTTCAAAAGAGGTTATTGACGGCGAGTATTGAGGAAATTTTAGATTACCGAAAAACTTCTCCTCACGGTGAATTCGCTCACCCACATCCTTCCACGCTTCTTCCTTTGTTTTTTACTATTGGCACATCAATGCACGGAGATTTGCCTCAAATGATTTACAAGGGATTTAAGTACAGCTCCACATCTTTACTTACTTTTTGTCTCGGACAGAGGGCTATCGTTGAAAAAACCTTTTCCTAAGAGGGATCAAATATTCTTTTTTGTGTCTGGTCCAGGGAGTAAATATTAAAGGCATGTCGTATCACCGGCTGTGCCACATTTCTCACCGGACATCCGCCGGGAGTTTCTCCCTTTTCAACTCCAGAATGAGCATGACCATGAAAACAAATATCGACTCCCCCGTAATCAATCGCCTCGGCCAGAAAATAATTTCCTAAAAAAGGATAAATTTCTTTTTTTTCTCCCGCGAGGGTTTGAGAGGTGGGTGAGTAGTGGAGAAGGGCAATTTTAAAATCTGCTTCAATTTCTTTTATAACCCTTTCTAGATTTTTAGCGTTATTCTTTGAGTGGCGGATAAAGGACTTCATTTCGTGTTCACCAAAATCTGAACCGCAGGCACCTACAAATCCTCCTCCAAATCCCTTTGTCCCGGCGATTCCCACTTTCTGATTATTGATCTCAAGGATGACAGAACTCTCCTCTAAAACGATCACTTTTTCCTCTCTGAGAATTTGGGTTAAGATATCAACTTGATCAATGTGGTAATCATGATTTCCAAAAACCACGATGGTTGGGATGGGGCATTTTTTTAGATCCTCCGCCAAAACCTTCATTTCTTCGGGATGACCCGACTTGGTGAGGTCTCCTGCGATTAAAAAAAAGTCGGCCTTACCTTCAAGACCCTCAAAGTGCTGACTTAAACGGTCTTTAGATTTTCGGTCAAAATGGACATCTCCAGTGGCGGCCATTCTAATCATCGGATGGCCTCACTGCCCTCGGGGCCTTTTATCACTCTGACCACAATTTGATTTCTTAAATCATGTTTGGGAGCAATTTCATGGATCACTTGGTTAATAGCATTTCTTTGATCCTCACTAAAGACCTCACCCTTGGTAACAATGTCATTATTGTTTACGTAAACTTTAATATCATGTTCAGCAATCCTTTCATCCGAAGTAAGGGCCTCCATGATCCTTCCCTTAGTATAGACGGGGGATTCGTGGACAGGGTGAACTTCTTTTTGAGTAACCCGGTAAGGGTGGATCAGAGTCTCTGAGACATAACTTTGGGATTCAAAAACAGATTGGTAGAGTTTTTTAATAATATCATTTGGTACAGCTATATCATTGGACTGTCCGTAAATGAGAAGAGAGAGGACTCTTCTAGGGGCGTGTCTTGCGCGTTTTAGTAAGTACTCCCAATCGATATATCCTTGTTTAAGAACGGCAAGAGCATCGTGCCAGTGATGGGGATTGTGCTCCTGGTGAGCAGCGGCCTTAATCACCAGAAAATCCTCAGGGCTTATGGCGTTGACATGTTTTCCGAGGTAAAGGGTTCGTCTTACGTGAGATTGAACTTCCTCATCAAAGTAGATGTCCCCGCTGGATCTAAAAATAAGGTCAACTAAGATATTTTCTTTCCAGGCCTTAAAAAGCCAGAAGGGATCTCTCTTTTGTGAAGTAAATCCCTTCTCTTCAAGAATTTCCAAAATCCTTTCTGCATCATCCGGAGTCACAAAGAGGTCTATGTCATGGGTAATCCTGGGTCGCCCCATGCTTTTGACCGCAACTCCACCAATCAGGGCATAAGGGATGCCTGACTTTTCAATAATGTCGATGGTTTCAAAAAGGATTTTTTTTAAACCAGAAAGGTCAGAAAGGTTATGGTCAAAATAGTCCCTGTCACATTGTTCCTTTTCTTCTTCGTGACTTAGTCTTTTCTTAATGGCCATACCGTCTCCCCATGAGGTTTTTCGTCTCGACGTAGGTGTCACTATTTTGATTCAAATCCCATGCCACATTTTTAAAGTGAAAAGGGGATTCTCGTGAATTGCTATTCAAAAAATGAGTCCAGTCTACTAATAGAAAAAGGCGGATATTGTGATATGGATAATTCTCTAAAAAGTTTTGAAATTTTCAGAGGGACACTTCTCTTTAAGTTAATGATTCCCTCCATGAAATACAAATTCCTCATTCTGGCAAGCATATTAACTTTATTGTTTAGTTAACAAACTCCACACTGTTAAAACTTAAAAAAAATTTGATTCTCTTGAGGCGGAGGAGGCTGCCATTTGTTCTCGGCCAATGCTTGTGTCAATAGAAACTATGCTCCATTAGTAACAGTGATCCTTCTTCAAAATCAAAAACTCTTACTCTCTCTTAACCTCTCTTTAAATCATTATTTTGAATGGGCAAAAATTTTAAAGAGCGGATCAATCCCTCTAAAGGTAACATATCTCATTCTGAGAATTTTTCACGATACCAGCTCCGTCATAATCTTTAAGAAGCTGCCAGAGAATTAAAAGCTTAGTCCCAACAATAAAATATTGTCAGGTTCGTCCAGGAGCATTGGGCTTAATTTTTGATTAAGATGTCGTTTTCTTGGATGCTTATTTTTATTATTAAATCCTTCTCCTGTCATAAGCTCCGCCGAATTCAGCATTTAGGGTGAAAGGACAATTGAGTGTTTATCATCAAGACGCTGAATGACTTCAGGCAGAAGAAAGACCTCAAT
>CANHIY010000113.1 GCA_947461175.1 Bacteriovoracaceae bacterium | reverse complement strand
TCCATGGCCTGAAAGAGAGAGTCCATGTCTTTTTTAGTGGGGGTAAATTTTGGAGTTACAATCTCTATGTGTCCCCCACGAAGGGACTCAGGGATGACTTTTCCACTGGTATCATAGCTTCTTCCCACACCATCCCACTCAACCCTCCACTTTCGACCCTGATCATCTTTTAGTTCATAGGAGACATCGATCCCGTGTCCATGCCCATCAGAAGAAGATGAGACCACTACAACTGGCCGACCGTTATTGAGTTCCTTTCCGAGTGTTTCAGCGAAATTTTTAATGACATATTTTCTCTCATCAGGAGTGTAGTCGAGGTAAGTTTTTCTCCACTCAAGTTTATTCTGTTGTCCAGGCACGGCCACATAGTCAGCATCGGTAGAAAGAGGGAAGCGCCCGGTATACTCAATCCCAAGATCAATTTTATTCACATCCACAGGGGCATTGGTTTTTTGAGGAAATAGGTGAGCTGTTTCTGGATTTGAGAGTCGGGGTTTTGGTTTTAGGTAGTTTTCGATATCGGAACTTAGGTTAGATGATTTTGCCCAGTTTGCGATTGCGCTACCTATAAATTCCTTTGAAGGATTTTCTTTATCGATGATAGTTTTTATATAAAGTTGAGTAAGTTTTTTTAAATCTGCCTTTTTCCCCTCGCTTAGGTAAGGAGCTTCCTCCCAATTCCAAAATGGAACCTGATACCCTGGTTCAAGAAGGATCACATTATCTCTATATACTTTGCTGAAAAATTGTTCAAAAACTTCTTCTGGTAGGTCAAATCTTTTTGAAAGAATTTCGTAATCATTAAGATTTGGAATATTTAATGTCCATGATTTTCCGGAAGCCAGGTCATCAAGCTCCTGAGTAGCATATCTTGAAATAAGAAACTTTTGAGTTTTTCTCCTGGTAGGATCATTCTTCGTTCCAGATCTAAACTCAACATTAAATGATTTATTATTTTCAACTAAAAAACGGTCGTTTTGAAGTCTTATAGGACCTCTGAATGTAGAATGTGCATTGTAGATGTGCCAATTTACATTTTTCTTTAAGTTTGGATCATTCGTTTCAATATCCAAATTTTCAAGTTCATTTAACGAATAAAAAAATGACTCATGATCGAGTACACTTTTATAATTGGAATACTGAATTCCCGAATTTCCTTCTAATCCTTTTAATATAATGTAGGCCTGATTATTTTTGTGAATTTCATTGAGTTTATCTATAACCTCTATCGCCTTTCTTTTTGATTCCAGTTCTGCTTTTGTCTTTGGTAGAACCACCCACTGATGACCTGGGGCCTCAAAGAGTTCCCCTGTATTTTTTAGTGAAGTTTTAAACCAACTGATCATTTTCTCAAATTCACCGTAAGAATTTTGTGGTTTAAAATTTATTTCCCAACCAGTGGAGGTATTGTGAGCGGATTGTAGGTACTTTTCAGCATCTCCCCACAAAGGGGTAAAATGCTTATAAATGGATTCTTTTTCAGGGATACTTTTGAGACAATTTGATTGATTAAGACCTGAAAATTTTCCATTAAAAATGTTCATCCTTATTTGAGGTTTTAGATGTGAGAAGCTTTTATCTCCAGCATTTTTAAGATAATCATCAAATTTATCCTCTAGTTCTTTCAGAGTTAGACTATCAAAAGAAGCTCCTTTTAAATGATTTAAATCTAAAGGGACTAATTCTCCTTTTGCATTTTTAACATCACTTAACCTGTATTTTCCAGATTGCATTCCATCAAGAAAATCTTTTAAAAAGTTCTTTCTGGATTCTTCATTAAGTGTACTAATCCATTTTTTGAAGCCTTGTTTGTTAGGTCCCATAACTCTAGTTATAAGAGCAGAGGATCCCTCCTTTTCCGCCCCAAACATGACGTGATTACCGACTTCATCTAGGCCTTGAACATAAACTTTATTCTCATTAAAATTTATTCCTGCCTCCGTTAAATCGGTCCACACATCAAAGGCAGTTTTTTCTGGGTTAGACTGTGACGAAGCAACCGGAATAAATGCAACTAATAAAAAGAGGTGCCAGATTAAAAAATGTTTCTGGAGTTTCATGGATCTATCCTTTTGCATCTTTATCGGATATCCATAAGTTTTTTTAAGGATTTATTGAATTTATAATTATTCCCAAATCGATTAGTTTTTGATCATGGTCAGCTTTAAGATCAAAATCACAATCGAATAAAGGTCCATTCTCTAATTTTTGAAGAAGCTCTAGGTCTTTATGAGTGATTTCTGTGGCGTGAACTTGATTCTTTTTATTTCTAAAAAGACAGAGGATATGGGATTTTTCATAGACATGAATCTGACCTTGTGATGCTTCCTCGAGCATTTTTTTGACATCAAAATCGAAGTTTAAAAACACTAGACTTGGATTTAAATATAGACCAGGTTTTTGTGGAAGTTCTAGTTTCAAAGACTCTACATGAGATCTTGCCATTTCATAAAAGGCCAATTCATAAAGATAGGGAGGGCAATCACCTTCAAGGCATTTTTGTTGGAGGTATTCAGGGAAAGTAAGGTCAGGAGATAGAGATTCATACTCCTTTATGACTTCACTCCAATTAAGATCTGAGAAGAGGGTAAGGCATGAATACATCTGTTCTAATGAATGCATGCCTACCCCCATTTAAATTATTATTTTTTTGATTTACTTTTTCTTAGGAGCGTTGTCTTCATCATGAGTAGGGTGATGGGCCTTGTGATCATGGGGTTTATGGTGTTCCTCATCATGGTCATGATCTTTTTTGCTTTCTTCAACGTGAGAATGCTCCTTATCATGGGACTTTTTCTTATCTCCCTTTTCGTGGTGGTTAGCGAATGCAGCTGATAATGAAAAAGTTAAAACAGCAATTAGAGTGAGTAATTTCATGGGTTGTCTCCTTGGTTTAGTCAGCGTTGACTTTTCGGTTATATATAGATGATATATTAGGTTTTATGACAGACTATCCGGTAGAAAAGTACATAGAGCTTGAAAATAATCCTTATCTTCTTGGTCGGATTTCTGTTCATCATATTCATGACCATTTTAACGCTGAAGTGGATATAATCCATCGGGAATCCCATAAGATTTTTAAGCACGTGACGATTATTTACCATCAGTATTCACCAGAAGAGGCTCTTATTACTGGTATTCAGCGACTGAGAACATTTCTTGAGTTATTTGAAAAAAAAATGAAATAATAGAAGTCTAAGCTAACTTAAGGATTAAGTGTGCTGCAGTTAGAATTATTTCCAAGGATGGAATTAAACTCTCTTTCAGATTTTCAACGTCTGGAAAACAACCGTCTGTCACTAGAAGACAGGCGTCGATTATCCCATCATTTAAGTTTTTTTCAAACTCCTAAGCCGAGCGATGTGATCCGAAGACAACATTCTCATCTGGTGGATAAGATCCTTGGTTTTAGAATCAGGTATGTTGAGGAAATGCTCGTTGCAGAAGCGAGGGGATTTGATCCTGATGGCTCCCATGAGACCTGGGGGCCAGCTCTTCATCAAGGTGTTCAGACCTGGGTTGGACTGGACATTCAAACTCTTCAGACTCCTTACTCTGAGTGTTTAAGAATTCTTCAGCTTTTAAAACTAAAGCCTTATCAGCATATTGTTGATTTGGGAGCTGCCTATGGACGAATGGGGATTGTAGTTGGAGGGCTTTATTTAAAAAACTCGTTTACTGGTTTCGAATATGTCAAGGCCAGAGTAGATGAAGGCAACAGGATTTATCATGAGCTTGGATTTAGCAGGAGTGAGCTTATTGAAAAGGATTTATTCCACTCCTCTTTTGAACTCCCGGAGGCAGATATTTACTTTCTCTATGATTATGGCCAGGTTGAGCATATTGAACGCACCCTAAAACAAATTGAAAAGATTGCCTTGAAGCGTCCTGTGAAGGTGGTGGTGAGAGGAAAATTTACCCGTCGGATTATTAATAATAGGTACCCTTGGTTAGAACTAAGGTACGAGGGAAAACTGGAAGAAGAGTTTTGCATCTTTACGGCCTATATTGTTTGACACCGCCAGGCCTCTTTGCCTTCAAGTTTTTGAATTTTTTCCAGGATAAGAAGACAACTTTTTTGGCTTGAGTGATTGATTGCAAAATAAATAACTTCGTGAGTGAATTTATTTTCTATTGGATTCCAGCCGGTACTCACTTTAAAATCCTCAGGGTCTTTAAAATAATTTTTCCACGGAAATGATTCATAGGTTAGGTCAAAGGAAATTTTAACACCTTTTGATGTGTAGTTCATCCATGTGGGAAACTCTTTTTGATGATAGATGTAAGTTTCCTCCTTAATTTCAATTTTTCCTGCATCTCTTTTATAGGCCTCTTTGTAGGTACGGAAGGCAAATCCATTTTCAATCTTTTTCGCTTTATCGGCGGTAAATTCAGTCTGAATGAAAGCCTTGGGAGTTAATGTTTCCTTATCAAAGAGTTGGAGAGCAAGCTTATCCTTAAATGGTCTATCTTCTTTCAAAAGAAGCAGGGTTAGAGTATTTTCATCAAGATAAAAAGCATGTGATTTACTGCAAATAACGTTGTTGCCATGAAAAAGTTTATAAGTTTCAGAACGGAAGTGGTCATTAATGAGTAGCTTTGGTTTTTTCTTGTGAGATTTATAAAAGATAAGCTCTCCATACCCATTATCTTTTAATTCCGTGAATTTTGCTTCTCCTCTGATTAAAAGTTCTATTTTTTTTCCGTTTACAGAGCAATAGGTATTGTCCCTTGGAAAAGATTTTTCTAAAAGTAACTTTGAATTAATTTTGGCATAAAGAGGCAGAGTCAATAGGATGATGAAGAGATTCATAATAAACATTATTTATTATGAATCATGCTTTTCAAAATGGTTTTTACAAGGAAACCAAAAAATTACGTAGAAATATGTTTACACTGCCCTGATCTTTGATGAAATAGTGAGCATGACTCTTTTCATTTCCGACTTTTATGCAATAGGGTCTTATGTCTTTTCTATCCTGAATAGACACGAACATATCTTCATCAGTGGTGTCGTCTCCTAGAGCGACTACAATGTCTGGTCTTGACTTTAAGTTTTGAATCCAGTTTTGAACAAAATACCCTTTGTTGGCATGCATGGATTTAACTTCGATGACTTTCTTCCCACGGTTCACCTTTACAGGTTGATTAGAGAGTGTCTCTTCTAATTCAAAAAAAAGTTTAGAGGCAAGAAAATCAGCAAAATCTTGGGGGGAGTTTCGGTAATGCCATGTGATAGCATGTCCTTTGTCTTCAATAAAACTCTCTGGAGTTCGTTTGGTATAAAGATTAAAGATTTCCATGACTTTCTCCTTCCAGTTAGTTGGATCATTAGGAATAAGTCCCTGCCAGTTATGATCCTTTGGTAAGTAAACGTAGGCCCCATGACAGGCGGCCACCGGTATATTAAAATCGTGGTCAATAAATTGTTCTTCCATAAATTCTTTATCTCTTCCACTGATGACAACGAACTCACAATTATTCTTATCAGATATGGCATGTAATAGTTCAATCGTTTGTCCAGGAAGTCTCACATCTTTCGGATGTGGAGATATGGGTGCAAGAGTACCATCAAGATCACAAAAAAAGAGGATTCTTTTACCCTTAAGTTCTCTCATCCAGGAAAATTTCCCATCCTCCGGAAGGAGGTGAGAGATCTCCTCCTTCTTAGGTTTCCACACAAGGTCTCTTAAAATCGCTTTTGCCCAATCAGATGAGGTGTAGCCTTGAAGAAATTTTTTCATGGCCTCCATCTCATTTCTTTTTTTTACTTCCGGGTGGGTGAGCGCCTCTTTTATTTTGTTTGCCGTATCATTTGTATCCCAAGGATTTATAGACATAGCATAACTTAGAGTTGAGTGTGCGCCGGCAAATTCACTCATCAGGATAACTCCTGGATGAGAGGATTTTTTTGACATCACATACTCCAATGATACGAGGTTCATTCCATCTCTTTTTGATCCAATAAAAAGGACTTCGCTTAACTGATATAGTGCTGACAATTCAAATTCAGTCACTGAGTGGTAAAGATAGTAAATGGGCATCCATGCAGGAGAACCAAATTCTCCATTTATATTTGAAACAAGTTGTTCTATTTTATCTCTAAGAAGTTGGTACTCTGGAACATCTGTTCTTGAAGGGATGACAACCTGGACAAACTGCACTTTTTCCCTTTCTTCAGGATGCTCTCTTAAAAAAGTTTTGAAGGCTTTTAGTTTTTGAATAAGACCCTTTATGTAATCGAGGCGGTCAACTCCCAGAATCCACTTCATCATTTTTTTATTTTGTTGGTATCTTTCTATGAAGTTCATGGTTTCATTTTCGCTTGCTAGTATATTGAAATGTTCACTATCAATGGAAATAGGATAAACCCCCCACATTTTTTCTGACTCTGATAAATGACCGAGAATCCTATGGATTGAACTTCGGAAGTGATTTAAATAAGAGAGGTCATGAAAGCCAATCTGGTCACAGGAAAGAAGTGACCTTAATATCTCTTCTCGCTCTGGAAGCTCCCGGAAAATTTCTGAACTAGGGAATGGAATGTGGAGAAAAAAACCTATTCTTAGACCAGGCAATTTTTCTTTTACAAAACCTGGAACAAGCAGGAGTTGAAAATCATGAACCCAGAGAACGTCATCTGTTTTTACTCTTTCCACAATAGCATCTGCTATGATGCGATTGACCTTCACATAAGCTTCCCAGCCAGCTGTTTTGTGACGAACTAAGTTTCTTTCATAATGAAAAAGAGGCCACAACACATTGTTGCAATAAAGGTTGTAGTAATCTTCATAAATTTTTTTAGGAACAATGACCGGATGGCAGGGGATATTTCCAATCGGATTTTCATTTAACTCGATGAGCTTTTCGGTCCTGATCTCATCGGTCAGGATACCTATCCATTCGATATCAAATCCAACCTTTTTTGAATCTAAACCTTTGATGGCCGACACAAGCCCACCAGAACTTTGAACAAAAGTATTGAGCTTTGAATTAAATGCAACTGGTAATCGGTTACTGACAAGAAGGCATCGTGACATACTTCCTCCGACGTTGAATGTGAGTGGATAATAAACTAATATCCCTTCATGAATAAGGTACATCGCTACAACCTGGCCGTTACTGGAAATTGTCACTACATCGCTTATGTGGATGATCTAAGCGATCTTCAGTGGATGTGCTGGCCACAGATGGATTCTAGTTTTATTTTTGGAGGTTTAATTGACGATGAGAAGGGTGGAGTGTTTAAGGTCATACCAGAGTCTCCTTTCCAGACAAAACAACGTTATGTAGAGAATACTGCTGTTATTATCACCTCATTTTTTTGTGATGATGGAGATTTTGAAGTTATTGATTTTGCCCCACGCTTTCAGGTCTTTGATCGAAATCATAAACCACTGGAATTTTTTAGAAAGATCAGAAGGACGAGAGGTCAACCCAGAATTAAGGTTGTTTGCGAGCCCAGAGGAAATTATGGAGAAGACAATCCTTCGGTGATTGTCGGTTCCAATCACATCCATTTTAAGGGTCTTCATTATCCCCTACGTCTTACAACCAATGCGACAAAAACTTATCTCATGGAGAAAAAAGCCTTTAGCTTAACAGAAGATCTTTATCTTGTTCTTTCAACGGATATGGCCTTTGAATCTTCCCTTAAAGAAACCTTCGAAGAATTTTACTATAAGACCATTCAATACTGGCGAGGGTGGGTAAAGGACACTTTTATTCCAAATATTTTTCAAAAAGAAATGATCCGCTCTGCCATAACCATAAAACTTCATCAATACGAAGACACAGGAGCGATTATTGCTTCTGGCTCCACCTCTCTTCCCGAGTATCCTGGAAGTGGGAGGAATTGGGATTACCGCTATTGTTGGCTGAGAGATTCTTATTTTAGTCTTGCGGCACTCAATAGTCTTGGTCACTTTGAGGAAGCAGAAAAATACCTTCATTTCATCAACAACATCCTCTACGACATCTCCCATCTTCAACCCGTTTATAAGATCAATGGTGACAGTGAAATCCCTGAAAAAGAGCTTCCACTCAAAGGCTATAATGGGAATGGTCCCGTAAGAGTTGGAAACGCCGCTTATTATCAGAAACAATATGATTCTTTCGGACAAGTCATCTTAAGTCTTCTTCCCCTTTATATGGATGAAAGAATTCTTCAAAGAGAACAATTACTCTCCTTAGATAATATTAAAAAACTCTTAGGAGAAATCGAACTTAGGATGAATGAACCTGATGCCGGGATTTGGGAATTTAGAGGAAAAACTCAAAAGCACCTTGAGACCTATGTATTTCATTGGGCAGGGGCGAAAGCAGGTCTTAAAATTGCTGAGCATTATGGTGATATTGAGCTTATTGAATTGTCTACGAGGATTAAGAAAGAAGCAGAGATAAATATTGAACGTTGTTATCATGAAGAATTTGAGTGTTACATGTCGGATCAGACTCAACAGGTTTTTGATGCCAGTGCTTTTCTTCTCATTGTCCTTAATTACCTTCATCCGGATGATTTTAGGACTCATAAACATTTTCAGCGTCTTCAAAAGGAACTCATTAGCCAAGAAGGGATGATTTATCGTTACCGTGCCGTAGATGATTTTGGTGAAACCCATGCCACATTTCTCATATGCACTTATTGGTATATTGAATCCCTCATTTGTCTTGGATTCTTAGATGAGGCAGAAGATATCCTTAAGAATATCATCCGTCATGAGAACCATGTGGGGTTACTCAGTGAAGACCTCAGTTCTCACGACGGATCTCAGTGGGGAAATTTCCCTCAGACTTATAGTCATGTTGGGCTTATTAATACAGTAACAAGACTTGCCCGAAAAAGAGATAAGCTAAACTTTGAGTGACTATAAACACTCTTCATCGAAAACGAAAAGTCTATCCAAACCTTCTTCTTCAACTTCATCAATAAAAAGGTCAATAGATTTTATAATATCGACAGAGTAAGGGTTCTTGTCGTTCTTAAACTTTACAGAGAATTTTGCTGAGCTTTTGTAATCACAAAATGAATTCTTCTTCCATGGGCAATTCTTGGCATAATCAACTGGTTGCCATTCACCATTTTGTTTTACTGATAAAAGTACGTCAAAAAGATTGCCATCCTTATTGTTTAAAATAGAAATTTTTCTGTACTCAGTGATGTCTACTTTTTGGGTTTTTTCATTAAAAAAATCAAAAGTGGAACATTTTTCTGCAACAATGGACTGAGAAAAAGAGTTTGTTGAAATAAGGATTAAAAGAACATATGCAAATCTCTTCATTTGGTAATCTCCACAAAAAATTAATTTTTGGAGCTTGTATCATTAAAGAGAAACTTAATCTTTTGGTTTTGTAGAAATTACATATTTAGTAGAGAAGAAAGGGGGTCCTTCTTTGATTAAACGTAGCTAGATCTTCTTCAATTTCTTTAACGTACTCTGTCCAAGGGACCTCGGATTTAATGGCATTTAGCATGTGAGGGGATCCAAGACCAATAATGGCCATGGGGTCCATTTTTAATCTGGATTTAAAAAGTTTATGGAGTGTCATGGACACTTTATAGATGAATTCATCCGTGCGAATTTTCTCATGAGTAGCATTCATCTTAACCCCATGGGCGACTTGACCCATATAAATGGCCCGAGTGACATTCCAGCTAAAGGGAGTAAAGCTTACACCTTTAAAATGAAGCCCATTAAGTTCTTTAGCAAGAAGTTTGGATTCATCTACAGAGATCCAAGGGGCCCCTATGACCTTAAAGGCGTTTTCATTGGTTGCTCCTCTTCCTACTGCCAAATTCAAATGCTCCAAAGCTCCCCACATG
>CANHIY010000112.1 GCA_947461175.1 Bacteriovoracaceae bacterium | reverse complement strand
ATAAGAGCACCATTTTCGTTTGAAATTCCTATTTCCCTGATCCTGAGTTCGTAAACCCGTAAATCTTTTCATACTTTGGGTGCATTTTCCTTTGATTTGGAATTATTCCTTCTCAGTCAAACCCACTTTTGCTAAAAACTAACTCATCTAAATAGAGGGTTCGAATCCTTCCACTCTTCGAGTGAAACAAACAATTATTGGAGTCTTTGTGGCATCTCACAATCCTTACGCTTCTTTTCTGGATAAATTAGAAAAACCCGCTCGCTATATTGGGGGAGAGCATTTTGTAACCAAGAAAAATTGGGATGAATGCCTTTCAAGAGTTGCTTTGTGTTTTCCGGATACCTATGAGATTGGCATGAGCCATCTTGGGATGAAAATTTTGTATGAAGAAATTAATCAACATGTGGGGATGCTTGCAGAAAGAGTTTTTGCTCCATGGATTGATATGGAAAAGGAAATTCGTGAGAGAAACCTTCACCTTGTGTCCTTAGAGAATTTTAAACCACTTAAAGAATTTCATATTGTGGGTTTTTCTCTTCAATATGAGATGAGTTACTCCAATATTTTAAACATGCTTGATTTGGGTGGAATCTCCATTTGGACAAATGAGAGAGGGGAGGAGGAGCCCTTTGTTATTTGCGGAGGCCCGTGTGCTACTCATCCAGAACCCTTAGCACCTTTCATGGATTTTGTGGTGATTGGTGACGGAGAAAAACTTTTTGCCCGGATTGCTCACTTTGTGGGTGAAGCTCGTGGAAGAGGGATGAAGAGGGATGAAATCCTTCTGGAGCTCGCTAAGTGGAAAGGGATCTATGTCCCAAAATTTTATGATACGACCATTGATCCTATGACTCAGATGGAAGTGGTGACTGGGCCCAAAGAAGAATATGTCGGAGTGATTCAGGAGAGGGTTCAGAGGTTTTTTGTGGATAACCTCACAAATTACCCATTTCCAACCAAGTCACCAATTCCCCATATGACGGCGATTTTTGACCGCTTTTCCGTTGAACTTGCCAGGGGCTGCACGGAAGGGTGCAGATTTTGTCAGGCAGGAATGATCTATCGACCGGTGAGGGAG
The DNA here is from genome assembly GCA_947461175.1 of Bacteriovoracaceae bacterium. GTDB lineage: Bacteria > Bdellovibrionota > Bacteriovoracia > Bacteriovoracales > Bacteriovoracaceae > Peredibacter. Next base: position 8,747 of record CANHIY010000112.1, on the reverse strand, counting down.
AGGAATCCTGAGAACGTTGTGAAAATGATGATGGATGGGCTTAAGAATGGTGGGTTTGATGAGGCCTCACTGACTTGTCTTTCTACGGCAGATTACTCAGCTGTGACTCCCTTGGTGATTGAACTTTTGGATAAACTTCAGAAGGAAAATGCAACCCTTGGTATCTCATCACTTAGGGCCTATGGGTTGGATGAGAGGATTTTAGATAAACTTTCTGAGGTGAAGAATTCCTCCCTAACTTTTGCTCCTGAAGCTGGATCCCAGCGCATGAGGGATGTGATTAATAAAAATATTTCTGAGGAGGATCTTTTAAAAACTGCTGAGAACGTATTCTCTCGTGGTTGGACGAAGATGAAACTTTACTTCATGATTGGTCTTCCTACGGAAGAGGATGAGGACGTTATCGCCATCATGGAAACCGCTGGTAAGGCGAGAAAAAAGGCCATGGAATGTGGAGTGCGAAATCCGACAGTCACAGTGTCCGTTTCTTCATTTGTGCCAAAACCTCATACTCCGTTTCAGTGGTCTAACATGATCACTTTGCCTGAGATCGAAAGAAAACAAAACCTTTTGAAGGACTATGCTGAAAAATACCGTCTAAATTTTAGGAAGCATTTTTCAAAAATATCTGCCTTAGAGGGAATTGTAGCAAGAGGTGACAGAAGAATTGCTCAAATTATTTATAATGCCTGGAAAGGTGGGGCCCGCTTTGATGGATGGGATGAAACATTTAATTATAATTTATGGGTAAAATGTGTAGAGGAATCTGGAATTGATACACAGATATTCTTAGGCACTATCCCCATGAACGGTAAACTTGCCTGGGATCATATTGATGTTGGATTGACTGAGAGGTTTTTAGAAATTGAGTGGAAAAAGGCTACCCATAACCGACTTTCTCCTCCCTGTGGAAAGGTTTATGGCATGATTGTTCACCATTCAAATCTTGAGGCCCTGGAAAAAACATTTGATATAGATAAGAAAAAACTTGTTTGTTACCACTGTGGAGTGGCCTGTGATCTTAAGGGAATGGTTGAGGAGCGCAGAGATTTTTTACAGGGCATGAATTCCATTGAGGACAAGGCCTATGTCCAACCAGAAAAATTAAAAAAAGATATTGTTGAGCTAAGAGAGAAGCGTAATCAGGATGTGGGATACCGCTATCGGATAGAATTTTCAAAGATAGGTCCTATTACTTTTATATCTCACTTAGATCTTCAAAAAGTGATGATGAGAATCTTTAAACGTGCAGGCCTTGAAACTCTTCATTCTGAAGGATATAACTTAAGACCTCTTCTCTCCTTTGGTCCTGCACTTACTTTAGGGATTAGCTCTTTAACAGAGTATTTTGATGTCCGGGTTCCTGTGGAGTGGAAGGATTTTGATTCCATCATGAGTTCGCTTCAGAACCATTCAGAACCAGGAATCATTTTTAAAAAAATCTGTGTGATTACCAATAAGACTCCATCCATTCAGGATTCTGCGAAGGCCTTTACTTATTTTATTCCTGTAAAAAGTCCGGATAAGATCGAAAATATCGTCAGTCATCTCAAATCCCGGGAAAGTATTGTTATTCAGTCTTATTCAAAGAAAGAGGAAAAGCTTTTGGATAAGGACATACGTCCCCTTCTTTTGGATCTGAGTACAGGCCAGTTGGATTTAGGCGAAAAGGTGATGGAGATTATTGATGAGGTGTCGCCTTGTCGGATGCCTGGAATTTTTGTCAAAACAGAGGTCAAACAGGGTGCGGGGATTAGACCATCAGAAATTATTGAACTGATGAACTCCCAGGGACTTCAGGTAGAGCGACCCATTAAAGTGGGGATAGAGCTCATCACGAATTAATCCGATACATATAAAGTAACCAATAGAAATCCATAAAACCTTCAAACTTCTTGATGGAGGGTTTTATGGATTTCTCCGTTTAATTTGTTTCATTATTTAAAAATAATACTTAATTCCCCTTCAGAAACACCACCATCAGAAAGAAATAAGTTAAAATAAGGTATTATTTATTGGCATCATATGATACCATAAAGAGGTGGTTTTAGTGAATAGACCTAGTGAGAAAGAAAAAAGCAATAAGATCAGGGAAGCAATATCTGCAATTGAAAGTGGTAAACGAATCATTCCTATGTCGAAGCATTTTGCTTCTGACCAGGAAGATCTTGGGATCAAAGATTCAAAAAATCTTTGGGAATTATTGCTAGTTTTTTTGAGAGAGATTGAAGATCTTGAGCCTAGACGTTGTTATGTTGGAGGTAGACCTCCGAAGAAATCTTATGAATTAGAGGTTGCTGGAAAAGAATTATGGGCTTATTCATGGCAAAGCATTTCGATGAATAAGAAGATGTATATTAAATTTTGTTTGGTGGGCGGTTATTATTTTTATGTCGGTTGTCATAAAGATAATCTCAAAGGGGCAACAAGATGATTTGTTTAAAATGTGAGAAAAATAAATTTATAGAAAAGAAAGTTAAAATCGAACAAGAGTTTAGAGAGAAGAAATTTATTATTATTTCAGAGGCAATGGTGTGTTTAAACTGTGGTCAAGAGTTTCTGAATGATGAACAAGCAAATGTATTGAGAAAAAAAACAGTAGATCAATATAGATTGTTAAATGGTTTATTAACATCAGTTCAAATAAAGTCTTATCGTGACAACTTAAAGATGAGTCAGGCTACATTTGCTGATTACTTAGGGGTTGGTGTTGCGAGTGTCAAAAGATGGGAAACTTATTTTGTACAAGATAAGTCACAGGACGATCTTCTTCGCATTAAGTGCGATCCTGATTTCGCAGATATAAATGCATTAGAAGTTCGCTGGGCACTAGATCAGCCAGATGAGTACAATGGTTATAAAAAATTTGACATTGATGTTTTTAGAAACGTTTTGATAAGAATATTAGAGGTCGCTCCATCACCACTATTTTTCTTTAAAGCCATCTTTTACATTGATTTTGTGCATTTTAAAAATTTTGGTAAAGGTATTACTGGTATGAAATACGCTTGTTTACAATACGGACCGATTCCAAAAGATTACGAAAAATTAATTAAATATGCACAGGTCAAGGGATGGGTTTCTAAACTTAGCACACATGATCTTAAAGCAAATTTAAATTTTGATGAAAAATTTTTTTCAACTGATGAAATGACAACAATAGATTCAATTTATGATATTGCCAAAAAGAAGGGGCGTAAGTTTTTGTTTAATAGGTCCCATGAAGAGGCTGCTTTTAAAAGTTGTCATTTTTTAGATGTGTTAAACTATAAAGATTCAAAAAAAATTAAATTACTTTGACCAGTCGGCATCATCTTAATCTGGGCTCTTATGTCGACCTCTGGCAATAGGTAGAGCGATCCATTAAAATAGGGATAGAGCTGATCACGAATTAGTCCGTTGAATTTGTTTCACTATTTAAAAATAATATTTAATTTCCCTTCAAAAACATCACCATGAGAAAAAAATAAGCTAAAAGATTTAGCTAAATTCACGGAGTTTAGATCCTAACTGTCTGAAAACACTTCCTTGATCTTACCTTTTGTCAAGATTGAAGTGTTTAAGTGTATGTAATATAATTAAAATGTGGAGGCGTTCTTGACGAAAAGTAAAAAAGGATTCCCGCTAAATCCTGAGGTGGTTGAAGAAATAGCGAGGGATTATTCGCTAAGAGCACAGAAGGGTGAAGACGTAATTATTTTTACTGAGCACGCTGATGAGCAGATGGACGAGCGAAACATCTCTAAAAAACAAGTTCTTCAAGTTTTAGAGTTTGGAAGATTTGTTAAAGGACAAGAACGTTTTAGCGAAGAGGAAAATGACTATAGTTATCTTCTTCGTGACCATTACGTTGATGATAGAGATATAGCAGTGGCGATTGCAATAATCGATGCAGACGGACAAAAAGTTCTCATCGTTACAGCAATGATCATTGATCCACAAACAGGAAAGTTTATATGAAAAAAGAAAATAAGATTTTACCAGAGTACAAAACCAGAGTTAACGGTATAAGCGTAGTCTTTAAAAATGTCCCTTATCAAGAAGGCTGGGGATCAAAAATTTTAGGCATTAATTTTTACTCTAAAGAATTGGAACGCCAAATTTGCTTACACCTTTTAAGGCATAAACCTATTATCACTGGTGGGATTTTGAAGTACATCAGAGCATATTTTGATTATAGCCTACAAAAGATGAATGATGAGTTTTTTGGAAAAACTAAGGCTACACTTTCTGAATGGGAATCAAATCTCGATAAACCAATCAATGCTGACTCAAAGTCACGTGAAAGAATTTACGCTCAGCTATTAGCTATTTATCAATCAAAGCAGTTGGCCGATTTACTTGTGCCAATTGAAAAGGACTCAAGCCAGGGTACAGAGGCCAATCCTCTTGTTCTCGAGGAAGAGTGCCCTGAATATTACGACCTAGCAGTTGGTCAGTAATGATAGCAGGTCCTGTAAAATGAGATTGCCCGTCTTTCAAAGTGTTTTTTCAAAATTTAACATCTAAGTGATCGAAACTTCGTTGTGAGATTAATAAAAAATCATCTATCCCTGGTATTTTAGGGGTTAAATTTGACCGATATAGATTTATATGAGGGTCATAATCTTGTTAATTCTTTTGACTGCTTGTTCAAGTGAACTTCCCTACCGAAAGTTGGCCTCAACAAGTGCCTTATTAGTTTTGGGAGAAATCGATTACCAAAAGAGCAGTATTAAGTTTTTTCATAGTGGATCAGAGGATCAGGGACATTACTTATATGTTCAGCTTAAAAATAAAAAGGGAGATTTTGTTGATTGTGAGAAGAATGAATTTGATCTCAAGACTCCCAAGGGAGAGAAGGTAGCGTTTCATTATCATAGAAAGCTTCCTGGTCGTTATTATCTAATGATGGAGAAGAGCGAAGACTTAAAAGAAGTGATTCTCCTAGTAAAAGGAGTGCCCCTTATTGAGACATTAAAGATTTCCCAGAGAAGGCCCCATGCTTCCCATACCAGAGTGGTGTTGATACAGAAATCGGAGGGTAAGCTTTTTTTGCGCTTGAAGTTAGCTGATAAGACCAACAGGATTGTGGATTCCCCAGAGATTCCAGAAATTTTTTTGGAAGGTGATGGTTTTATTCAGGACTTAAAGTATCTGGGAGAGGGAGTTTGGGATTTTACCGTAGTTCACTCTGGAGAAAATCAGTTGATGTATTTTTCAGTGCGATACATGGGACTTTATTTTCCCAATTTATACCGTTTCCAGCATGTAGATAAATAAATTCAAGTGTTGTTTTTCAATGTGCAAAGTAGATTTTCTCCTCACTGAGGGTTATGATGAGGCACTCAATGGGAAAGGAATTACTATGCGCACAAATATCTTAGAAACAGAGGTCAGTGGAATGTCTAAATCAAATTCCGTTTATAACCAAAAACTAGAACTTATCCGAAAGCATAAACTTTCAAAAATAGATCTTACCTGGTTTCTAAAAAATATCTTTGTTTCTCGAAAAACCGATGATGCTGAAATCACCATGAAAAAACAAAACAAGGCGTTCTTTCAGATTTCTGGTGCGGGCCATGAGGGAATTTTGTCAGCAGCTGCAAGGGTCCTAAAACCAAAACATGATTATTTCATTCCCTATTACCGTGACCGCGCTCTGTGCTTAGGCTTAGGGGTCACTCCTTACGAAATGCTCTGTCAGGCCAATGGGAATACCGGAGATACCGCCTCTCATGGACGTCAAATGCCGGCCCACTGGGGTAATGTAAAACTCAATATTATTTCAAAATCCTCCTGTACGGGGACACAGTTTCTTCAGGCCGTGGGTGTGGCCGAAGCTGGCATTCATCTTAAAGAAATGAAGCTTAAAGATTCTCCTGTTTATCACAACCGAGAAATTGTTTATGTCTCAAGCGGGGATGGCACCACTTCACAGGGTGAATTTTGGGAGGCCATCACCACGGCCTGTGTGAATAAGCTCCCAGTTCTTTTTATGGTGGAGGATAATGGGTACGCCATCTCCGTTCCGGTTCATGTTCAGACACCAGGAGCTTCCATTTCTGTTGCTCTTGCCAATTTCCCTGGGCTCAAAATTTTTAATTGCGATGGAAATTGTCCCATTGACTCGTACAATACAATGGTTGAAGCCGAGAAATATTTAAGAGGGGGTCATGGACCTGTTCTTGTTCATGCCACAGTTACCCGGCCTTATTCACACTCTTTATCTGATGACCATTCTTACTACCGGACAAAAGAAGATTTACAGGAAGAATCTAATAAAGATGTCTTCAATTCTTATCCGAAATTTCTTACTGAAACGGGTTTAATGACCTCCGAAGAAGTAAAGCTTATATTGGATGAAACAACTAAGGAAGTTCGAGAAGCTATGACTAAGGCCCTGGAAACTTCATGGCCTGAGAAATCAACTTTTGATGCCCACTTATATTCACCGGATGTAGATCCAACCTCATCGGAGTTTGAAACCAATCCTCAGTTTTCTGGCAAGGAGGATATCCCTCTTGCTACGGCCATTAACATGACATTGAAGTCCGAGATTAAGAGGAATCCTTTGATGATGGTTTTTGGTGAGGATGTGGCAGACTTTACTGAGGTGGAAAAATATGAAAACCCGGACCTAAAAGGGAAGGGTGGCGTTTTTAAGGTCACTCATGGAGTTCAGAAGGCCGCAAAGCCTGGACAGGTTTTTAATTCTCCTCTAGCAGAGGCGAATATCATTGGCCGTGCCATTGGGATGGCCATGAGAGGACTAAAACCGGTGGTAGAGATTCAGTTCTTTGACTACATCTGGACCGCCTATATGCAACTTAAAAACGAAATGGCCACCACTCGGTACCGATCAGGTGGAGATTTCAAATGCCCCATGGTGGTTCGGGTTCCTATTGGTGGGTATTTAAGGGGAGGGGCCATGTACCACTCTCAATCAGGGGAATCTCTTTTCACTCATAACCCAGGCATAAGAGTGGTTTACCCATCAAATGCATTGGATGCCATTGGACTTCTTAGAACTGCCATTCGTTGTGATGACCCTGTGATGTTTCTAGAGCACAAGCATCTTTATTATCAGGGTTATAACCGCACCAGTGATCCGGGTGAAGAATTTATGATTCCATTTGGTAAGGCGCGAGTGGTGAAGGAAGGTAAAGACGCTACCGTAGTCGCTTGGGGGGCTCTGGTTCAGAAATCCATTGAAGCGGCCAAAGAATTTGAAAAAGAAGGGTACTCAATTGAGATTATCGATGCCAGGACTTTGGCACCATTTGATTTTGAAGCTGTTTTTAAATCACTTAAGAAAACTCACCGACTTCTCATCTGTCATGAAGAGCATAAAACTTCCGGATTCGCTGGTGAAATTGCAGCCAGAGTGAACGAAGAAGCTTTTGAAGCGCTAGATGCCCCGATTTTAAGAGTTTGTTCTAAGGATACTCATGTGGCCTATTGCCCTGATCTTGAAGAAGTGATTCTTCCTCAGACTAGTGATGTTTCTCAGGCGTTAAAGAAATTATTGGAATACTAATACTAATTCCCCCTCATTCAAGACTGAGTGAGGGGGAAATTTTCTTTATCTAAAACTTTATTCCCTTAAGTAACTTCTTTCCTTTCTCTTTTAAATCTTTCACACCACCATTCTTTTTAAGCTTTTCAAGTTCTTCTTTAATTTTATCTTCATTCTTTTTATAGAGTTCCATGAGATTATTTAGCTTACTAAGGTTGTTGTTATTTTCACCCAGACTTGCCATGAGTTCGGCCTTAGGGCCGTTAATTTTTTCATCAACCAGGGCCTTGATTTTATTTTGTGCCTCTGTAATTTTAGCTCCAATCTCCCGACCAAACCCTTCACTTAATTCAGTTCCAAGATTTGAATTAATGTTCATATCAAAATCACGAAAGGTACCGTTTACACTGCCATCAATATTAATGGCAGAGATGTTATTGACGATGTTTGAGAGCATTTCTCGAGCGAGCTTGTTGGATGTCTCAACCGTGAACTGAGGTTTATTGAGGGTTGAGATCCAGTTCATTTGAAATTTGCTATCCTGAAGTTTCGCAGAAAAAGTAGATGATCCGTCTGCCTTAAGAAATCCAAATTTTATTTTGTCATTTTGAACAAAAATTTTCTCTGGAACCGGGAAAGAGTTCACTTGAAGAAGCACAGACTGAGAGGGAATTTCTTTCGTGAAATCAGCAGTTACAACTGTACTAACACCATAAATTTTTGAGGCAGGAAAATCGCCTTTGAGATCAAGGACGACTGGTTTATTGACGAGTTTTGGAGAAGTTGTAACGTTGGTGAGCTCCCCTGAGACTTGGCCTGAATAGGAGTCGGCAGTTCCTTTTGAACTTATGGCCCCTCGCTTAAGCCAGAAAAGAGGGTGACCAGACGTAATAGGGAATTCATAATTTTTTCCCTCGGAGCGCTTTCTTGGGACGATTTCTTCTTCTTTTTTCTTCTCTGGTAAGTACTGTTCTGCCATGGCCTGGTACTTTCTTGCCTTCACCATATAGCCAGCAAACTGACTGGCAAAGAGGGTGGTTGCCAAATCTTTAAAATCCATTTGAGGCACTGAGAAACGATTTTTTAAAGATGAGATGTCTTCATCGATGAGCGTTTGAATTTCCTGTGGGTAATTTAAGAGGGTCTTAACTTCAGTTTTAAAGACCTTGGTATTTTTTTCAATATCGTCATACTGAGTTTTAGCCTCTTTCAACAGGTCAGTGAGTTTCTTAACACCCTCTGCCTGTTT
>CANHIY010000111.1 GCA_947461175.1 Bacteriovoracaceae bacterium | reverse complement strand
TCAACATTGATTGTCAGTGATTTTTTGAAAAAAGCATATATAATATTTCATACTTAAAGAGAAATGTCCTAATAGCAATTATTTATCTTTTTCAATACAAATTTAAGCGTTGAAATCCCGAGCATCAATTTTTTTATCTTAAGTTTAATTTCCTTAAACTTATACCCATAACCATTTAAATCTCACGGTTTAAATTCATCCGTTCAGTCATTTCTACAAATCAAAACTCAAGGCCTCTCTATCCACTTTAAAATGCCAAATTGGGTATTTCTATACCTCATCCTGAAAATTCAAAACTTAAAAGAGATTTGACTACAAGGACAAGTTTATGTTCTTAAATTTCAAATGTGATGAGTAAAGACCCAAACTATCTAAAGATATTTGAAATAAAAGTATTTCAAAATGAGCCCTAAAAATTTGGGTTTGATTTTTATTTCTTTTGGTGTCTGAATTTCATCTGCGTCTAAAATCCCCTGGTCAAAATGATTCTCAAGCTCCTTGGCAATTTCTTCATGAAAAAAAACTGCCACATTCTCAGCATCAAAGTGAAGAGATCGTGGGTGAAAATTAAAACTTCCTACCATGCTGATCTTTCTGTCCACAATCATGTACTTTGAGTGAAGAGTGAAATCTCTCTTTAAATACACCCTGGCCCCCATCTTTTGGGCCTCTTTGGCACTTTGTAAGACATGCATGGAGATCACCGGTTCATCAATCGTATCAGAGGAATTGGTAAAAATCCTCACCCGCACTCCACGCTCAATCAAGGAGCGAAGTTCTTTTTTCAAAATGGGGTCCAGAATAAAATAAGCATTTTCTATATCAACGCTCTCCCTCGCCTCCCGGAATAACTTTACCACACTGGTATGAATGTTGTGGGTGTAAGGGTGAGTGGAGCTCCCAGGATCCTGGTCAATAAGAACGACAGGATAACGACCATCTTTTTCATCAGAGGGATCAGGGGCCTTTAGGGTCGTGTATTTTTTTTTCAAGGAAGAAAACTCCTGAAGCTGACGATTCCACACTTCTCTAAATTTTTCCTCACCAGCTTCTCCAACACTTTTTCCCCTGACATAGATATCAAGATCTCTCCATTTATTTTCAGTGTTAAAATGAGAGTAATAATTTGCAATATTCATCCCCCCTAAGATTACATGCTCACTGTCAGTGATGAAGAGCTTCCTGTGATTTCCATTTCCATGGTAGGGGGAGATTTTCCATTCTATAAGTCCAATCTTTCCCTGAGATTCCGCATCCAGTCTCTTTAAACTCTTCATTCCGATAAAGTTAGAAATATTTCCATCCGTTATAATTTTAATATCAATCCAAGGTCGCATCTTGAGGGCATTTAAGAGCTCACTCACAAATAAATCTCCCGTTTCATCATCCTCAATTCCCCACATGAGGATGTGGATACTTCTCTGGGCCTGACGGATGAGAGTTGTTCTTAATTCAAAGGCCTTCACATTTGGAAGGATCCGAAATTCATGGGCCGAGGAAACTTTTGAATCAACAATTGAGGATAAATCATGTTGATAACCCTCACATTCGAAATAAGTGCATTTGGAGGAAGCTATTTTCGCCTCAATACTCTGTGAGACTTTTTTATAGGAAGGGACATTTGGCCTAAGAAAGGTCTGGGGGGTGAGCCCCCGACTGTCAAGACTCCCGCGAGCAAGGTAATTAAGGATTTCATAGGAGCGCAGTAATTTCTCTTTAAAAGATTCACTCTTATCCTCACTATAAAGGGGCCCCGTTATAAACAGGAGCATCAACAACATTATTTTCATAGGAGGATCTTATCCCCAAAAAACACTCTCTTTTGTCCTTGTGAAATATTTTCATAGTCCTCTTCCCAAGCTACCTACGATCCGGCCTATGGCATAGGGAACAGAATAGTCTCTACTTGGAGTATAAAAACTCCCATGACGAAACCCAAGTTTATGTAACCATTCATGCATAAGATTAGTCGCAACTCCGGATGTAGAGAAAGTGTAAAAATACTTTGAATTCACCCACACTCTTGGAGAGTTTGATCTTGTATATCCCACAGTACTGGTATCTGCATAATAGAGTTCAACCTCCATATCCATGGTATTATTTTTTATTTTATTTAATGTTTCAGCGCCCTCAAGAATTATTTTATAGATCTGAGCATTGCTCAGTCCTCCATTGTCTACAAAAGTTTTAACTCCGTTGTAGGTGTGGTTCAAGACTCTTTCCTTAAACTCAAGGGAAGAAACCACTCTTTTAATCATTTTAATCGCCTCTTCAAACTTCTCTTCATCTTGTGGAGTGGTTTTAAAAAAATCAATGTTTGCATCAAAGTAATAGGCAGAAGCGGGCACATCTGTTCCATGAAAGGTCTCACCCACCTCCAGGGAATCCTCTCCCTTGTCTTGGTCTTTTTGGATGCCACATGAAGTGAAAAAGAAACCACTACAAAGGATCAGGAGTAAAATCTTTTTAAACATGGAACGCCATCCAGAAATAAAAAAGTTATAAGAAACCTAAAGGTCTTATAACCCAATAAAAAACTCAAAATGGCATAAATTTTATTGTTGATTATGAAGAAAGGAATATATTTTATGAGGATTTCCCATCACACTTTAAAATGAGAAGAAATTTTAAAAAAGTGTGATGGGTTATTTATTAAGCTTCTCTGATAACGTACTTATCTTTTCCTTCATCCACCATTTCTTTAAGTTCTTTTCCCACTTTAAAAAAAGGAACTTTCTTAGGTGAGACCTTAACCACTTTCCCAGTCTTAGGATTTCTTCCTTCATAGGCCTTGTAATTTCTATTGGCGAAGGAGCCGAATCCTCTGATCTCGATTCTTTCATCATCAAAGAGCGCTTGAATCATACTATCAAAACAGATATTCACAATTTTTTCTGCCTGATGATGAGGAAGATTTGCTTGTTTTTCAATCATGGTAATCAAGTCAGCTTTGGTCATGGTAGCTCCTGTCGTGTATTGAAATTCTAAAAACCATCTTATTTCATTATTTTAACGGCATATCGGAAAATAAAAAATAATTTAAAATCTGCCCACTTTAATCGGCAGGTCACCGTGAGAAGACTAAGTCTATTAAACTGTAACCCATTGAAATAACGAAATCTCCCCTCTGCCTATTCTGAAAAGATCCTGAGCGCATTAGAATGATTTAAGGAAGACTCAAAAATAACGATAAGTCTTTGAGGACAAAACAATATGCACCTCGTATTTTCAAAAATTTGTAAATCAACCTGGGTCCTGGGACTTCTGGGGCTTTTGTTGTCCTGTCAGGATACCATTCCCAACCGTAGCACCATTACACAAAGTTCAAATGCTAATGAACCTATTGTTTGCCCAGACGACAAAGATCCCGTGATGAAAGATGGAGTGATCACTGAATGTAAGGATAAAGTGTTTAAAAGACCAAACGATGCTGTTTTTTGGAAAACTGATTTTTGTGCCTGCAATAATGGAAAACCTGTCTCTTATGGAAATTGCACTTCTTTTTGTGCCTCAAAAAACACCAATGGAGCAGAAACACTCTTTGCCAACTTTACCGTGGGTGATGAAATCTCCTTAAGTCCTTTAGGAAGTGTTTATGGGTGGTGTAACCAGGTCCTTCCTACTGACAAAGAAAATCCTCGGTGTGAAATTGAAGCGAAAGATGATGATGGTGACATATCAATCATCCCAGTGAGTATCAGTGCAAATACCAACTCTCTCACGGCCAATATTCAGACCTATGTTGATTACGACAAAACCTACATCCTTACATTGGTGGAAAAAACTTCTGGGGCAAGATCAAATTCCATTCAGTTTATTAAATTTTCAGTGGATCTTCTTTCTCCCATTTTGGGACCTTTAAAAATTTCTCCTATTACTCAATACGCCTGCCTGGTAAGAGCATATTTAGTGGATGATTCAACTGGGGATAATTTTTATGAATCGGCCTACAGGCTTCACTTTTATTTTATTCCCCGTATGCCTCCTAAACCTGTACCACCAAACTTTCCTCAGCTAATTTGCCACGACATCTTTAACCCCTTGTATGGTTCCATTGACATGGAGATTTATCCACGGTTTGAACAAGATCCAGATATCTTTAATTTATGGGACCTCACTGATCCCCGGTTTTATGACATCAACGTGAACGGAAAAGAAGATATCAATGATTTAATCATCCAAAAAACCAAGGCCTACGGTGGATCTCTTCCTAGTACTTCAAACTTTTTTTCAGAACTCAAATGGACAAATTACCCAACCTACAGTAGCGACTCATCAAAATCTGATAGCTCTAATTTAAAACTCGGTTACTACATGAAGCCCTGGATTGATTCATCCAATTTTAAATCCTATTGCTTAAACTCCACACACTACAACAGTAACAACCCCCTCTACAAGGCCCTAAGGGACATCATTGGAGTGGACACCGAGGGACTCTATATCGCAGAAAAATCTCCGGAAACAATCTCCAACTCCTCTGGTGAACTGACAACCGGTTATGCCGATTATTTATTCATCAGTGAATCTGATGTTAAGAGTGTATGGTTCTACCTAAAAAACGGAGTCCCCACCGTGCCTACGGATGAGAACGTGGGAAATAATGCTATTTATTTTTACCATCCCCTAAATAAGGCCTCTCCCTTTGTGCGGACAACTTCACAAAAAATTTACCGGGTGAAGGGAGCTTCCGAGCTTAATGCAAGCTCCGTTTCAGGAGGATCAGGGTCAAGTACTTCAGGTCTTCAAACGTCCTACCCGCCCCATGACAGAAAGATTGGGTGCATTCCGAAATTTTAGATGTTTCTTTGGCGCCAATTCTTCACAATGATTTTCACCGCGGGAGATAGTTCATCGTAAAACATGGTGTAAAAAATCCCAAAGGAGATAACTGACACGGAAAGGCTCATCAATATACTCATGAATAATCTGTGGAGAAAAGTCCAGTCTTTGGAGAAAAATATTTTTTTAAAAATCCATGAAAAGATGAGAAGCCCCAGCCAGATAAACCCGTAGAGCTTTAAATCACTTTTTCTTAAGAATATTCCCACAGCACTTGGGAGGGCCTTATCATCCTGAAGGATTTCAATCCAGGTATCCAGGATCTTTGGGTGATTCATTAGATAGGTTTTTACCTTCTGGTTTTGTATTTTTTCAAAGATCAGGGACCTTACTTCTTCTTTAGGAAGAGTTTTTAAGGGATTATTTTTTAGGGCCTCCTTAAGGGAGAGGACCACTTTTTCATCCATGAGAGATGCGGGATTTAACTTACTATCGCCTAATTGTTTTAAGGCCTCAGGAACAGAGGAGAGCTGTTTTTTAACATTTTCAGACATATCATTCATCTGAACAGCTTGGGCGGTTGATTTTTTTCTGTCTTCTTCTAATTCATTAAGAATTTTATCATCATCATCCTGGGCCCCAAGGGGCCCAGGGGATAAAAGAATAAGAAAAAGAACAGAACAAAGAAAAGTAAAAAACTTTTTCACGCAGCTTTTTTCGTTGATAACTTTTCGTAGAAAGCTGTCATAGGGATGGCAATAAAGATAGTGGAATAAACCCCCAGGACCACTCCAATAGTCATGGCAAAGAAAAAATCATGGATTACTGAGCCACCCCAAACAAGCATCACCACGGACACACCCAAGACAGTCATGGAAGTAATAATGGTTCTCGACATGGTCTCATTTAATGCCCTGTTAATCACCTCAGTGGTAGAGAGGTGGGGATGAGTGGTCTCAATTTCCCTTACCCTGTCATAGATCACCACTGTATCGTTGACGGAGTACCCGATGATGGCGAGGAGGGCCGCCACGATCTGAAGAGAAAATTCTTTCTGTGTGAGGATAAAGGCCCCGATAATAATGGTCACATCGTGAATAAGGGCCGCAATCGCTCCCGGAGCGAACTTATAATCAAACCTTAGGGCAAGATAAATCATGATGGCGAGAATCGCCCAGGCCAGGGCCTTGAAGGCAGAAGTTCTGAGCTCTGAGCCGGCCTTGGGTCCCACGATATCATTTTTTAAGATCTCAAATTTTCCTTCCCCAAACCTTGTCGTAAGGACGGAACTCACCTGATTTGAAACCGCATTCAAATCCCCTTTATCTGACTCTAGTTTTAACAAGAATTCATTCTGGGCCTCATCCCCGATGGACTGAAGCTGAGACAGAGGGACCTGATTATTTTTCATGAGTTCACGAAGTTCTGAAAGCTCTACTTTATCTGAAAACTTCACCATCACTTCTACTCCACCTCGGAAATCAACTCCGTAGTTGATACCCTTGGTGAAAAATAAAATCACAGTTCCAACAATAAGGAGAAGAGAGCCAAGGCCCGCGACCTTAAACATCCCCACATAATTAACATTTCTTGTAGTTGCCATAATTCAATCCTTTAAATTAAATGCTCAATGACTTTTTTGACCCCTGACCTAAGTAAATCTCAAAAAGAACTTTACTCACAAAGTAGGAGGTGTAAACGGTTGTACAAATACCGATAAGAAGAGTCACTGCAAACCCCCTCACTGGACCTGTTCCAAAGTTTAAGAGGCACAATCCGGCCAAGGCCGTGGTGATGTTGGCATCAGCAATGGCCCAAAAAGCTTTTTCAAAACCAGTCCTCACAGCTTCAAAAGGAGTCATACCGGCACGAAGCTCCTCACGGATACGCTCATAAATAAGAATGTTCCCATCCACCGCCATACCAACTGTCAACGCAATTCCAGCAATTCCTGGAAGAGAAAGAGTGGCCCCCACAAGGATCAAGGAGGACAGGGTGAAAAGAACGTTTAAGACAATGGTCACCGTAGCAATGAGCCCGGACATTTTGTAGTAAAAACACATAAAAGAGAGAACCAAAAAGGCTCCCACTAAGGCCGCCATCTGGGCCCTCTCAATAGCATCGGCCCCGAGAGATGGTCCAACCACCCTCTGTTCTTCAAAAACAAGTTCCACGGGAAGTGCACCAGCACGAAGAACTAAGGCGAGATCCCTGGCCTCCATCATAGTGGAATTATAATCCCCTGCTCCCAATGTAATTTGGGCCGAGCCCCCAGCAATCCGTCCCTGAACAACTGGAGCTGAATACACATTTCCATCTAAGACAATCGCGAGACGCTTTCCGATGTTAGCACCGGTAATCTCTTCAAAGATCTTTGCTCCTTGGGGTTTAAATTCAAGGCCCACATAGGGTCTATTTTGCTGTTGATCAATACGGACGATGGCTTCCTGAAGCTCTTCTCCCGTTAAAGGGGCCCCCACCTCAACAAGATAGGGTTCAAGATCCGTCACGACGTTTGTGTTTTTATTTAAGGTTTTTGAGAATGCAATTTCATATCCCTTGGGAAGATCATTCACGAGGTTTTTATTAATCGCACTAATGTAATCAGACCACCTCTCACCCTTTTTGTACTCAACTCCCGCTTTCTTTGCTTTCTCAAGCCACTCATTCAAGGTTGCCGGAGAGATCTCATCATTCACAAATTTAAATTCCAGTTTTGCTGTCCGGCCGATGAGGTCCTTGGCCCTGGTGATGTCTTTTACACCTGGAAGCTGAACCACAATCCTGTCCGTTCCCTGGGAGATGATCTCTGGCTCTGTAACTCCAAACTCATCAATCCTGTTTCTGATCACCTCAATGGATTTAGAAAGAGCGGTGTCTTCAATTTCCCGGAGATAATCTCTTCCAAGACCATACTGAAGAGTGTTCCCCTCATCCAAGGTGAGACGAAGAGGGTAGTTATAAAATTCACGAAGCTTTTCTTTGGCAAGCTCTCGGTCTGTCTCTTTGGTTAAAACGATGGAGTGCCGGGGATCCATTGGGTCCGTGGCCTCTAAGGTCCCAACAGTTGATTCTATTCCACTCTCTTTTAGAGTTGCTACCGCTTTACGGGCATAACTTATGACCTCTTCCCGGTAAACTTTATTAAAGTCTATGCCAAGAACCATGTAGAGGCCCCCCTGAAGATCTAGCCCAAGATTGATCTTGGACTTCACAGGAAAACTGCTCTCTTGTTTTAAGTTGAAAAAAGTTGGTGCCACCGCCATCAGTGAGGCGAGGACCAAAACTGTTAATAGACTCAATCGAAACAACCATCCCTTGGCCATGTCCACTCCGTATCTTAAAGGGTCTTTTAAAAATGAGATCTTAAAATCTTAAACAATTTAGAAAACTTGAGCAATGAAGAAGGGGCCTAAAAGGCCCCTTGAATTCATATCTTTTGAGAGTCTTTATTTTCAGGCTTGGTTTCAGGATCAATTTCCTGACTCTGCTGAGAAGCGTCAGTCACTTTGGGAGGATGGGATTCCTCACTCTCTTGAAGCTGATCCCCAAGGCCCTTGGCCGCATTCTGAAAATCTTTAATACTTTTACCTAAACCCTTGGCAAGCTCCGGAAGCTTTTTGGGGCCAATAAAAATAAGGGCAATTAAAAAAATGACGAGAAGTTCGCCAAAGCCTAATCCAAACATGGTCTACTTCTTAGGTTCAGCGAAAAGTGTCGTGGCAGAACCACCAATGTGGGACTTTAAAACTTTCATCTTAGATCCCCCCTCAAGTTCAAGGGTCACCACTTTTTCAGCAATCCCTGTCACTTTACCTAAGATCCCAGACTTGGTGTAGATTTCATCCCCATGGGAGAGCTTCGTTAAAAAAGCCTCTTCCTCTTCCATACGCTTTTTCTGAGGACGGATCATGAGAAAATACATGACTAAAAAAATGAGGACAAAGGGAACAAATGAAACCCAGGCAGGCTGAGCTGCACCAGCTGTGGCCCCTTGGGCATGGGCCGAAGAAATCAATAAATCAAACATACTTATCCTTTTTTATTCCCAACGATGGGAAGTGTAATTGTTATAAAATGTCCGGTAAAAATCGTCAAATTCTCCTCTAAAGATCGCCTCCCGGGCCCCTTTCACCATCTGAAGGTAAAAGTGAATGTTGTGGTAGCTGATGAGCTGACCAGCAAGGTATTCCCCCACATTAAACAAATGACGGATGTAGCTCCGAGAATAACGGACACAAACCTGGCATGGGCACTCTGGATCAGGTGGAAGACTATCCTCAAGAAACCTCGCCTTTTTAATATTCATGGGCCCATGGGTGGTTAAGAACTGGCCATTTCTTGCGTTCCTTGTGGGGAGCACGCAGTCAAACATATCTAAACCAGCTTTAATTCCATTTAACACATCCAAGGGCTTTCCCACTCCCATGAGGTAGCGGGGTTTTTCATTGGGCATGGTGGGCACAAATTTTTGACAAAACTCCACCATCTCCTCATTTTTCTCCCCCACAGAAAGTCCCCCAAGAGCATACCCATCAAAGTTAAGCTCCATTAAACCTTCCATACTCTCCGTGCGTAAATCAAAATGAAGGCCCCCTTGGATAATCCCAAAAAGGTGCTGATGGGGTTTTAGTGAAACAGACTTACACCGCTTCGCCCAACGGTAAGTCAGCTCCATAGAGGTCCTGAGGGTTTCCTTACTGGCCGGAAGCTTGGGGCACTCATCAAAGGCCATGACAATATCTGAGCCCAAAGAGCGCTGGATCTCCATGGACTTTTCGGGGGTGATAAGATGCCTTGACCCATCAATATGGGACTGAAACGTGACTCCCTCTTCCGTGAGTTTGTTCATATCTGATAAGGAAAAAACCTGGTAGCCACCGGAATCAGTAAGAATGGGACGATCCCAACTCATAAACCTATGAAGGCCCCCCATTTTTTCCACCAGCTCATGGCCCGGACGAAGAAAAAGATGGTACGTGTTCCCTAGGATGATCTGAGCGTTCATGCGCTCAAGATCTTCCTGCCAAAGAGTTTTCACACTGGCCCTGGTCCCCACGGGCATAAAGATGGGAGTTTCAATCTCTCCATGGGCGGTAAAAATCCGTCCCGCCCGGGCGGGACCTGAAGTAGCTTCTAGCTTAAAAAATGACATGGCGTAAAAATACAGATCAATTTGGGCCTAGTCCAGATATTTTACTTTCTTGAGGCCCAAAAGAAGTCAAGAAAGACGCAACGCATTTCATGTC
>CANHIY010000110.1 GCA_947461175.1 Bacteriovoracaceae bacterium | reverse complement strand
GGGGGGCTCATGTTCGCCCTTCCTATGCTGTTGTTTGCGACGGACTTTGTCCGCTGGTTTAAGCTTGCAAAGACCACCATCATTTCTTTTTTACTCCTCATGGCCTCGGTGATGGTGGTGAGCTTTGTCTGTGGCCATTTGTTTAAAAGTTATGACCCTGAGGGCTGGAAAATGGCGGGGATGCTCGTTGGGGTGTATGTGGGGGGGACAGCAAACCTCACGGCCATTGGAAAAATTCTTAACATCCGTGAAGAGGCCTTCATTGCCTTAAATGCCGCCGATGTGGCGGTGGGTGCGGTTTATCTTCTGATCATTTTATCCTTAGGGGTTAAAATTTTATCTCTTTTTTTAAAACCCTTTAACCATGACCTCTACCCTGAAGATGATATGGACCTTCTCCACTGGAAAGAGTTATCAGTGGTTCATAAAATGAGAAACTCCACTCTTTTGATGCTTCTGTGTGGATTGTTGGTGGCGGTGTCCCTCCTGGCCTCTAAGATCATCACCGGTGAAGAGTCAGCGGGAGTGGTGATTTTATCGGTGACAGTTCTTTCCTTGGCCCTTTCATTTTTTCACAAAATAAGAAACTTTGAAGGCTCCCAGGAACTTGGTCATTACTTTTTACTGGTTTTTTGTGTGGGGGTGGGGTCTTTGGCCGACATCAATGTTCTTTTAAGCGGAAATGGTTGGTATTTTTTACTCTGTGGTCTAGTGCTTTTTGGGAGTATCGTATTACACTTTGGCCTGTGCTATTTTTTAAAAATTGACCGAGACACCGCTGTCATCACCAGTATGGCCGGGATCTTTGGGCCAGCGTTCATCCCTCCTATGAGTGATGTCTTAAAAAATAGGGCGATCCTCGTGAGTGGCATTACCTGTGCCCTGGTGGGGATAGCCGTAGGAAATTTTGTGGGACTCTTTGTGGCCTACCTTCTAAAGTAGGTAAAGGAAATGGGGAATGAATCTAGAGCTCTTCGGGATTGGTGCTTACGTTGTTGGCATGATTGCGATGGCCTTTTATTTCTCAAAGAAAATCAAGACCGATGATGATTACTACCTCGGAGGCCGAAGCCTAGGCCCGGGACTTGCTACCTTTTCCATTTTTGCCACCTGGTTTGGGGCCGAGACCTGTATCGGAACTTCCGGTGCCGTTTACCGAAATGGTCTATCAAGTGTCCACGCAGATCCTGTGGGGTATACGGCCTGTTTATTCATCATGGCGATCTTTTTCGCGAAGGTCCTGTGGAGAAAAAAAATCACCACCATCCCGGATCTCTTTCGAAAAAGATACTCCCCTGAGGCCGAAAAAATGGCCGCCCTTATTATGATTCCAAGCTCCATTATCTGGGCCGCGGCCCAGGTCCGTGCCCTGGGACAAATCATCTCTGCCACCACGGATTTTGGTCCCGTCACTGCTGTGACGATTGGGGCCAGTGTGGTGATTTTTTATACTATGTACGGCGGGATGCTCGCCGATGCCTATGCTGACTTCATTCAGGGGATGGCGGTCATCATTGGACTCGTGATCCTCATGGTGGTGGTAGTGGTGGATTTAGGGGGAGTGGAGGCAGCTCTTTCAATTATCCCAAAGGAAAAGCTCACTCTTCATTCTGTGGAAGACGGGGGGCTTAGTTTTTTAGGAAAACTTGAATTGTGGCTAGTCCCCATCATGGGTTCAGTGATTTCCCAGGAACTTGTGGGAAGAGTGGTGGCAAGCCGCTCTGAAAAAGTCGCCTCCACGTCTGCTTACAGGGCCGCAACCCTCTATTTTATGATTGGGCTCATCCCCGTTTTCATCGGGCTTTTTGGCCGCCACTATTTTCCAAACTTAGAGGACTCAGAAACCCTCATGCCTTTACTCGCTAAAACTCATCTTCATTATGTTTTCTATATTGTTTTTGTGGGGGCCCTGGTTTCGGCCATCCTTTCTACGGTGGATACAACTCTTCTTGCGAGCTCTGCCCTCTTGTCCCATAACCTGATCTATTCTGCGTTCCCCAAAATTAAAGAAGAGAAAAAAATTAAGGTGGCAAGGCTTTGTACCCTTCTGGCGGGGATTTTATCCTATGTGATTGCCTATTCTTCTGAATCCATCACTGACCTGGTGGAAACCTCCGCTGTCCTTGGGGGGCCTACGATCCTTGTCCTCACGGTGGCCGCCCTCTGGGATAAAAGAGGCAACGCCTTCAGTGCGCTCTTTTCCATGTCCATGAGTATTGTGGCCTGGGTGGTGGGGCACTATGTGTTGGGACTTGATTATCCGGTGATTTTTACGGTGAGTGTGTGTGGTCTTAGTTATCTGGGAACCCTCCTTTTTGTGCCTAAACCCTTAGGCGAGGCACAAGAAGGAGAGGTACAGTTTAAATTAAACTAAAGACGTTGGAGGAGTAAAATCCCTGTCCATGACAGTTTTTCTCTTATCTGCCTGGGCGTGAGCAATGGCCTTAAGGCAAATGGTCTGGACCCGGTTGGTGAGCTGGTCAATGGCCTGGGTGGAGGTAGAGAGCCCGGCCTCTTCTTTAATCAACTTTTTTACTTTTGACGCGATAATAAGAGCTTCTCCGATTTCTGCATTTTCCACATAAAGATTAAAGTCCTTACCCATGACAGTTTTACGTCCAAGTTTTTTTGTGTGGGCAATGGCGTCACGGCAAGCTTTAATAATGTCGTTATTCACAGGTTCAAAAAAACCTGAGGAAGTGTTCATGTCTGCCTTCTCTTTGATAAATTTTTTTACTTTCGAAACCACAATGAGATTTTCCATGGAGACTCCTTAAAACTTCGGCTTGAGGTAAAATTCTAGGAGATATCATGTCTTAAGCTGAAATAGAAATCAAGGTAAACCTCAAGGCCCCCTTTTTGTTGAATGTTTAACTCTGTACAAAGAGAAACCGATGGGCTAACTTTTTTTCTCTGTATTTGACTTAATAAGTTTAAGATTCTTCCTGGATGAGAGAATGGATGACACACAACGAATAGTGATCACTGGTATTGGATTAACCGCTCCTAATGGAAATAATTTATTAGAATTTAGAAAATCTCTCTTAGAGTGCCGCTCTGGTGTGAAGCACCATGAAATACGCTACATGGGAAAACAAGTGGCCGGTATGTGTGAGTTTGATGAGTATAAGTACCAATCAAAAAAACTCCGCCGCCGTGGCACCAGGGCCGGATCCATTTCCATTTACTGCGCTAACGAAGCGGTAAGTGATGCAAAACTTCATTGGGAGAGTGTGGATAAATCCATGGTGGGTGTTTTCTTAGGCATCACGGAACACGGAAACGTGGAGACAGAAGAAGAAATTTATCAAATGCACCAGAACCAACTGGATTGGAAACTCTGGTCTCCTCATCATAACCCAAGAACAGTTTCTAATTCCCCAGCTGGAGAAGTGACTCTTAATTTAAATATCACGGGCCCCCATTATACTTTGGGCTCGGCCTGCGCTGGTGGGAACGTGGGGATCATTCAAGGAGTTCAGCAGCTTCTTTTAGGAGAAGTGGACCTGGCCCTCTGTGGAGGGATTTCCGAGTCCTCCCAAACTTTCGGGATTTTTGCGGCCTTTGCGGCCCAAGGGGCCCTGGCCCATCACGAAGACCCGACCCTTGCTTCAAGACCCTTGGATAAAAACCGCAATGGTATTGCCATTTCTGAAGGGGGCTGTATCTATGTTTTAGAGCGCCTCTCGGATGCTAAAAAACGGGGGGCAAAGATTTATGCAGAGATAAAAGGGTATGCCATTAATTCTGATGCCACAGATTTTGTAAACCCCAATAGCGAAAGACAAGTTCAGTGCATGCATAAAGCGATTAAGCGTGCAGGTCTTAATATTCATGAAATTGATCTCGTGAACATGCATGCCACAGGAACTGGCACCGGGGATGTGAATGAGGCCCGGGCCGTGAGAGAGGCCTTTCAGGATTCAGATAAGACCTATGTGAATTTTACCAAAGGTCATATCGGGCACTGTATGGGGGCCGCGGGATCACTGGAGCTTGCTGGAAATATCCCAAGTTTTGAAGACGGGATTATTCACCCAGGCATGAACTGTCAGGATCTTGATCCAGAGTGTGAAATAAAAAATTTAGTGATTAATGAGCCAAAGCTTGTGGGGAACATCACCTATATTCTTAACAACTCTTTTGGGATGTTAGGCATAAACTCAGCTTTGATCGTTAAGAAGTATTCGGTATAAGGAGAGTCTCATGGCGAATGTAAGACAAATTGTAGTTGATATTATCTCAGACATCGCTCCCGATGAGGATGTGACAAATCTTGATGATTCAGTCTCTCTCAGGGAACAGCTTGACCTGGATTCCATGGATTTTTTAGATATTGTGATGGAGCTAAGAAAGCGTCATAAGGTGGAAGTGCCTCAGGAAGATTACCCAAAACTTGCGACTCTTGAGTCCTGTGTTTCTTACCTTACTCCAAAATTTGTGACAGCATAATTTCTTCAATGAAATACGATGCCATTATCATCGGAGCTGGAATGTCCGGACTTGCCGCCGGCATCCGATTGGGCATGTTTGATAAAAAAGTCCTGATCCTTGAGAAGCACTCCATCCCCGGAGGGCTAAATTCTTATTACCAAAGAAGAAATTTTGATCAAGGGGGAATCCGGCAGTTTGATGTGGGACTCCACGCTCTTACGAATTTCATTAAAAAAGGTGAGAAGGGGAAACCCTTCTCAAAACTTTTAAAACAACTGCGCTTCTCCTATGATGAGTTTAACCTTTGTCCCCAAACCTATTCAAAGATTTCCTTTCCTGACTGTGAGTTAAAGTTCTCCAATGACTTTGAACTCCTTAGATCAGAAGTTTTTGAAAAGTTTCCCAAGGAGAGGGATAACTTTCAAAGGCTTGTGGAAAAAATCCTGAGTTTTAATGAACTAGATCTGTCTCAAGGGCATCTTTCTTCCAGGGAAATTTTAAAAGAATGTCTTCATGATGAGCTTTTAATTGAGATGATTCTTTGTCCCCCTCTTATTTATGGATCGGCCTGGGAAAATGATATGGATTTTTCTCAGTTCGTGGTGATGTTTAAATCTCTTTACGTTGAGGGTTTCTCTAGACCCAAAGGGGGAGTGAGGACCATCATCACTCTTCTTATGAATAAATTAAAAGAGGTGGGAGGAGAGGTAAAATTTAAAACTTCTGTTTCACAAATTCTTGTTAATGATAGGGGTGAGGCCCATGGGGTGGTGGCAGAGGGAAGAGAAATTTTTGCACCCATCATTTTTTCCTCCATTGGTTATCCGGAAACCGTGAAGATAGCTTCTCAGAACTTTTTCTCAGGGTTTTCTCCTCGGGTGGGGGCCATGACGTTTCTTGAGAGCATTTTTGTGTTTGACCAAAAAATCCCTTTAAAGATGAATGATTCTACCATCATTTTTTATAACAATGATAAGAACTACCGCTACGAATCTCCTAAAAATTATTTTGACCCCACCTCTGCCGTGATTTGTTACCCAGATAACTATGAGCCAAACCTCACTGAAGGTGAGGGAGTGGTGAGGCTTACCTATATGGCAAACTATGATTTGTGGCATAAGCTCTCCCGGGAGGAGTACCTCCCGATGAAGGAGAGGGTTTCAGATAATGCCCTGGAGCTTGTGAAAAAAATCACTCCGGAATTTCAGGGGAAATTGCTTTTTAAAGATACTTTTTCTCCTCTTACTATTGAGCGCTACACCTGGCACTTAAACGGCACGGTTTACGGCTCCATTGATAAAACCAAAGACGGAAGGACTCCTGTGAAAAATCTTTTCATCATTGGAACCGACCAGGGATTTTTGGGCATCGTGGGCTCCATGCTCTCAGGCATTTCTATGGCAAACCTCCACGGGCTCATGGAGGCCCCATGATTTTTAAAAACTTAAGGCTTCACTCCTGGGGGTATGAGGAACCGGAAGAATTTTTAAGCTCAGAGGAGATTGAAGAAAATCTCTCTCCTCTCTATGAGAGAGCAAATCTTCCCTTTGGGCGCCTGGAGCTTCAGACGGGCATAAAGACCAGAGGTTTTTGGCGACAGGCCCTAAAACCCAGCACCCTGGCCTCCAGGGCCGCTGAAAAAATCCTACAGCATTTCCCCAGAGAAAAAATTGACCTTCTCCTCCACGCCTCTGTGTGCCGGGATTTTCTTGAGCCGGCCACGGCCGCTCAGGTTCATTCAAACCTTAAACTCTCTTCCCATTGTATGATTTCTGATCTTTCTAATGCTTGTTTGGGAGTTCTTTCAAGTCTTTTAATCGCTGGGCAGATGATTGAGAGTGGGGCGATAAAAACTGCTCTCATCGTCTCTGGTGAAAATGGGAAACCCCTATTGGATAAAACCATGGAGCATCTTTTAAATGAACCCTCCATGGACCGAAAAAAAATTAAACCCTATATCGCCTCCCTTACCATCGGCTCCGCTGCGGTGGCGATTCTTTTAACCCACGCTGATCTTTCTCCTGAGGGCCCAAAAATCCTTGGAGGATCAACCATGACCGATTCTTCGGCCGTGGCCCTATGCCAGGGGGATGGCCCCACTGAGGGGCCCATGATGGAGACAGACTCTGAGGCCCTCATGAAGGCCGGGGTTCAATTGTCTTTTAAAAACTGGGAGCGGATGAAAGAGGTGTTAGGTTGGAGGAATGGGGATGTGGATAAAATTATCCCCCATCAGGTGGGATCTGCCCACCGGCTCTCTCTTTTAAGTGTATTGGGTCTACCTTTGGACCGGGATTTTCAAACCTTTGAGCGCTATGGGAATACTGGATCAGCTGCTCTGCCGCTCACTCTCATGAAGGCGAATGAAGAAGGTTTTTTTAAACCCCATGATAAAATTGCACTCCTTGGGATTGGCAGTGGTTTAACAAGTACGATGCTCGGCATGGAGTGGGTGTGAAAAAAATGAGTGTGAAAAAAATGAGAGCTAAATTACAAGAATCGGGCCTTCATGAGCTCTACCCTTTTAGGTCCCATTTTTTACAACTGGGAGTTCATAATCTTCACTACATTGATGAAGGGGAAGGCACTCCTATTCTCATGCTTCATGGAAACCCCACCTGGTCTTTTTATTACCGAAACCTCATAAAAACTTTTTCTGGATCCCACCGCACGGTGGTTCCGGATCACATGGGCTGTGGCCTTTCAGATAGGCCTTTTGATTATTCTTATAACCTAGAAACTCACATCCAAAATACTTATAAACTTATTAAGTTTTTGGATCTTAAAAAAATCATTTTAGTTGTCCACGATTGGGGAGGGGCCATCGGGTTTGGTCTTGTGACCCGGTACCCAGAGCTTTTTGAAAAGATCGTGATCCTAAATACTGGGGCCTTTCTTTCAAAGCATATTCCTAGGCGGATAAATTTTTTAAAAACTCCTTTTTTAGGAGAGTGGCTCATGAGAAGGCTCAATCTATTTGCCTGGCCCGCGACCTTTATGACCACCCAAAAAAAACTCCCTCGACTTGTTAAAAAGGGCTACCTTCTGCCCTATGACTCTTTTGAAAACAGGATTGCTGTGTCCCGCTTTGTGCAGGACATTCCCATGGAAAAAACTCACCCCACTTACAACACACTTCTTGAAATTGAGTCAAAATTAACCTCCCTTTCCCACCCTAAGCTCATACTCTGGGGAGGGAGAGATTTTTGTTTTAATCAGCATTTTTTTGACCGCTGGAGACAAATTTATCCTGATGCCGAGGTTCACTGGTACAAGGAAGCTGGACACTATGTGCTGGAAGACGCCAAAGAAGATGTGGCCCAAAGGATGATGAATTTTATTAAGTAAGGATACTTTGACTCATGAACATCGCTTACCGCATACAGGAAGTTTCCAAAAAAATCCCCGACAAAAAATCTGTAGTCCTCGCACGAGATAAAAGTTTTTACACCTTTAGAGAATTTGAAGAAAGATCCAATCAGTTTGCTAACCGCTTTGTTAAGCTTGGCATCACTCCTGGTATGCGCACCCTTCTTTTTGTAAGGCCAAGTCTTGATTTTTCTGTCATCACATTTGCCCTCTTTAAGATAGGGGCCCTGCCAGTACTCATTGACCCAGGCATGGGGCCCAGGAATCTTTTAAAATGTGTGAAACAAGTGCGCCCCGGGGCCCTGGTTTCCGTTGGCCTTGTTCACTG
The DNA here is from genome assembly GCA_947461175.1 of Bacteriovoracaceae bacterium. Lineage (GTDB taxonomy): Bacteria > Bdellovibrionota > Bacteriovoracia > Bacteriovoracales > Bacteriovoracaceae > Peredibacter. Next base: position 1,937 of record CANHIY010000110.1, on the reverse strand, counting down.
GATAAGAAGATTTAAAAAAGACTATTTTAAAGATATTGAGGTGAAGATTTCTCTTAATAGAGTGGGTGGGTCAACCCACTTTCTCTATGAGGGTCTAGATGATGAATCAAAAGAATTTTGTCCCCAGGACGTTAAGCCCCATGATTTGGGCGCCATCCTTTTTACTTCCGGCGGAACAGGAATCCCGAAGGGAGTTCTTTACACCCATGGGATTTTAAATGCCCAGACGGATGCTCTTAAGGAGATGTTTTCTTTAGATGAAACAAAAGTTGATCTTCCGGGGTTTCCTTTGTTCGCTCTTTTCACCCTGGCCATGGGGATGACCTCGGTGATCCCAGAAATGAACCCAGCAAAACCCTCTCAGTGTGACCCCAAAAAAATGGTCAAAAATATTTTGGACCACAAGGTGACTTTTGTCGCCGGCTCTCCGGCGATCTGGGAAAGGGTCGGAAACTACTGTATTAAAAATAACATCCGCCTTCCCAGTGTGAATCATGTTGTGATGTTTGGGGCACCGGTGAGGGCCTCTCTTCACGAGACGTTTCAAAAAATTCTCCCTCTTGGGGACACCTTTACCCCCTATGGGGCCACGGAGTGTTTGCCAGTGACCTTAGTGAGTGGGAGTGAGGTTTTAAAAGATCATCTTCCCTTCATGCTTTCGGGTAAGGGAACCTGCATCGGTAGGTCTGTGCCAGGAGTGAGGATTAAGATCATTAAAGTTTCGGATATTCCTGAGGGTGAGATTCAGGAGGTTCCCCTTGGGGAGGTGGGAGAGATTGCTGTCCAGGGACTTCAAGTAACTCCAGGGTATTTTGAGATGGAGGAAGAAACAAAAAAGGCGAAAATCATCCATGAGGGAGAATTGTGGCACAGGATGGGAGATTTGGGGTGGATGGATGAGAGGGGAAATGTGTGGTTTCTAGGAAGAAAAGTTCACAGGGTCCACTCATCAGAGGAGGTTTTTTATCCCCTTCAGATGGAGGCCATTTTTAACCAGCATCCAGAGGTCAAAAAATCGGCCCTCATAAAGCTCATGGTTTTGGATAAAACCTATCCCGCTATGGTTATTGAAAGGAAAGATAAAAAGACCCGTATGACAGAGACTTTTCAAAACGAACTTCTCAATTTAAAAAACTCACAACCATTTACCAAAAAAATTCACTCTATCTTTTTGCATCAAAGTCTTCCTGTCGATGTACGCCATAACATAAAAATCGACAGAACCAAGCTCTCCTTCTGGGCCCAGGATCATTTTGAAAAACAAAGTGGGGATTTATGGAAAAGGAAAAGACTCTAAGACTTCTTTTGGTTGTATTTGTTCTTGGTTTGTTTTTTTACCTCATCTCCTCATTCACTATCCCTATTGTTTTTGCTGCCTCTGTCTCCCTTACACTTTACCCCCTCTATGAGTTTCTTTTAAATAAGGGCATGAAGCGCCACCTGGCCGCCCTGTTGCTCACGTCCTTTTTTGGTCTGGTCATCAGCATTCCCTTGTTCTTTTTTATCTATAAGGGAACCACTTCGGTGACGGAGAAACTTCAGGAACTGACAGTGAGTGGTAAATTCAGGCACCAGGGAGTGGGAGAAATTCTTAGTGGGATGAGGCTTGATCTTCTTCACTTTATTCAAAAACTTCTTTCAAAATATAGAATTGAATTATTTAAAGAAGAGAAGATTGAGGAGTCTTTAAATTTTATCGTCACTTATCTTTTAAAGCTCTTTCAGAATTTCCTCTCAAATTTACCAACCATTTTTCTTCTTTTAATCGTGATGATCATTTGTGTTCATTCTTTTTTGTTACATGGAAGAGTGATCCGGGATTTTTCTGGGCGCTTATTCGGGTTTTCCGAAAAAAAAATGGAGACGCTCTCTAGAACTCTCATGATGGATTGCCGTCAGGTTTACCTATCCAATATGATCACAGGTGGTATTCAGTC
>CANHIY010000109.1 GCA_947461175.1 Bacteriovoracaceae bacterium | reverse complement strand
TAAAAAACTGAGAAACTACATCCAGAGTAGGTCGTCCAACCTCACAGATGACATTAAGGTCGGCATCTGGATCTTCTAATTTAAACTTCAGATGATTGATATATTTAATAGGTCCAATTTGTTTCTCTAGAAATTTTGAAAACTGTTTAATAAGAATAAAATTTTCTATAGTATCTTCCGTTTGAAATAATTGTAATGAATCATCTATACAGTGTTTTTTTATTTGTTCCCAAGAAAGACCATAGATGACATCACAGTTATTTGATCTCGATATTTTAAGTTGTTCTTTTGCCGCATCTTTTTTGTATTCTGGAGTAATGATCGTAAAATAAGCGTAATCAAGACCATACTGTTTTTTTAAAGACAAAATTTTATTTAAATATTTAATATTTTGATCATCAGATAGATCAGAAGAAAATTTGGACTCAATACCTATTACCATGTTATCGCTGATGCATAAAATGTCGATTCTGCCGCCATTTTTACTAATATTATCTGGATCACAAAAAACCTCTGTTCTACAATGAATTAAACTTTTATCAGTAAAAACACCTTGAGATCCATTCGCTTTCGAAATAAGATCAAGAAATTTGTGTCGAAATATTTTGCTATTAAGATAGAAGTAGCGAAATAAGCCACTCACTGAATCTTCATATCTAAAACTTCCAGGCAAAAAAGAAAATATATCCACGTTAAAACTCCTTTTAGAGAATAAATTTAAAAAAATCAATTAGATCTAATTATAAACATAGGCATAAGAATTATGTAAGAATAAAAAAACAATACAGACAGGAATTGTCCATCCCTCTGCTTATAATCATGACAAATGAAAAAAGGAGCAGGTTATGACTTCAGCATGGGAAATAATTGATTCAAACTTTTCTGAAGTTAAAATAAGAAGAATGAAAACTCCATTGGGTTGGCTTCTTCGTACTGATGATGGGGAATCACTAGTTTTCATACTAGATGATAAAAATGAGTGGAAAGATGCGGTCAAATTAGAATTTTCATCTATTACAAATTCAGGGAAAGAAAATTATCTTAGAAGAGCCAAAATACCAGGAGGGTGGCTACTTGCAAGATTTTCAGATAAAAGAAAAAGAACCTACGAGGGTGACGAGATTCGAATCAGAGATAAAAGCATTGGATTCGTTCCTGATACAAATTGGGAATGGGAGATCTAAATCATACCTTTGTATTTTAAAGGATGTGTTAAAAAAAATTATGAGGAAAGTCAGATTTTCATTTGAGAAACTTGAATGATGTAAAAAAAGCAGGAATGGAAAGAACATGGAAACAAAAAGAAAGAAAATTAAAAATCGTTCAAAAAACGATAATCATCTTCCAAAATCTCCTCAAAAATTAAAACAAATTTATTCTCTCGCTCAAAAGAATTCTGATGTCGATTTATTAAATAGTATTTCTCAAACAGAAGTCATTGAGTCAGTTTTTAATTTTCTAGGGGAATTCTTCCTAATAAATAGAGCTCATGGGAACTATCATTTATTACCACTTCCAATTTTTTCAACTGAAAATAAATCTTTTAAAGATTTGGTGAAATTCCTAACCTTAGACAAATTTAAAAATGGTCATTTAAAAAAATTTGGTCTTTTAACAGAAAAATTTGGAGTAGTTTTTCTTAATAATTTTTATTTTCTGAAAAATATTTATCCAGCCGGATCACTCAACATTGATCAGGTTTTAAATCTTGATCACTCAAGACAACTAGATCATGGAGTCATTGACTTAATCGATGAATTTACTTTTGATTTTTTCTTCAAAAAATATTCTTTAAAAAGAACAATGAACTTACTTCTTAACACCCATGAGATGGAGATCGATGATACTTATCGTATGGTAGATCAAAATCCAGATTACAGAGAGATAATGGAAATTTTGCCAAAAAAACCTAAGTCCTTCAAAGAAATCCATGATGCTGTTAGTATTAAAGTCAAATCAATTTATCCAATAAACCTTTCGCTGAATCAATCAATCCAATTCTTAAACGGTGAAAGGATTGGTGATTTCATTATCGAAGTTCCAGCTTCAACCAAAGATTTAATAGAAACTTCAAAAGATCTTTCCCATTGTGTTCATTCTTACACTAAATTAGTTATCAATGGAGAATGTCAGATTTTGAATCTTTTGAAAAACGAAAAAAGAATCTACACCGTCGAAATTATTATTTCCAAAGAAAATCCAGTTATACGTCAATTCAAAGGAAGTCATAACGAATCTTCGATGGAAGGATTTCCTGGAGAAGAAATAAGACAAGAAATATGTCGATTAATTATTCAGAGATCAAAAAATTTTGAACAAGGTTCACAATTCAAAGATTAACGAATTGTGAACCTTATTTTTTCTCTTATTATATGCCCGAGTCGTTGAAATATCCTTATGTCCCACAAAATCTGCAACCCTATCTATAGAGTGACCTTTTTCCAAAAGCATTCCAATTACCGTAGATCTGGCCGAGTGAATGGTAACATTTCCCTTGATACCAATTTGAGATGCATATTTTTTAATCATATAATTCATGGATGTGCCATCAAGTCTTTTATTCAAATTTCCGGACTTCGGATTAATGGTGGGCCTAAAAATGTAGTCCTCCATATCCATTGAATAACCCTCTTCTTCGCACCACTTCAAATAAGATCCAACGGCATCAATGCTTTTTTGATTTAAAGGTGTCACCATTTCTTTACTACCCTTGGCAAAATAGCGAAGAACAAGAAATGTATTTTCGTAATCAAGATTTTTGAATTTAAGGTTTGAAAGCTCTGATTGTCTCATACCCGTAGTAAATAATAAGGTCAGTACGGCCTTATGAAGTTTTCCCGTTCCAGAATCTACAGGGATAATCTTTAATAATTGTTCAACCTGCTCATTCGTAAGATCAATCGTTTTCACTTCCTTTGGAATTTTGAATCTTTTTAACCTGATTACTGGATTTAATTTCACAAGTCCCAGATCAACGAGATATTCATAAAATGCATAAAGGCAGGCAAAAGTTCTATTTATTGAGTTGTGGGAGTAAATCTGGGCCCGCTCTCCCCCACGCTTAAGAAGATCTTCTTTGTAAGAAACCAAGTGAGCATGCTCTAGTTCAAACTCATTTTTTTCCGGGAATCTCTCTTTTAAAAATCCATGAAATTTTTTAAGTTCTTTTAAATATGCTCTACGGGTATTGGGAGATGAATAATTGTAAAGAAAACCATAATAGATTTTATTTCGATCAATAGGTTTCGACTCTGAGACTTCAGAACTTCTGAACTCCTGAACTTCCGACGCTATCATTGATCAACTCCCTGATTAGAGAGCCAACTTAATGAGAATTGGTATGTTGACCACTCTTTATCTGAGAGATGATTTCTAAGATCAAGGGAATCGATTTTTAAAAGTGTGGTGATAATTCGAAGATTTGAAATTGATTTTTCTAAATCAACCAAGGATCTTTCGTTTTCCTGAAACTTCTCCGCTCGCTTATAGTTTTTGGAAAATGAATCTATGTGTTGGGCAACAATTCTTAGTGATTCCTGAACTGCCCTTACTTGCTCTTTCTCTCTTTTCTGATGCTTTATATAGGAGTCCATGAGGTAGCGTACCTTACTTCCCCTCCCCTGCACTTTCTTTGACCTGATCTCTATCTTATCTAAAAGATCGAGGTGATTCTTTGATAAACAGATGGTGACGTTCTTAACCTGCTCGATTTTTGGTTTTGTGGGACGCCCTCTTTTCCTCTGTGGGACTGAAATATCCTGAATTGGTGATGGCGTTTGTTCAAAGAATTCTAATATGACCTTTCCAAGCCGCAGTTGTTGTTTGCGCTTTTCATCATTTTCTACATGGGCTTCTTGAGTAAGGACCGGTTTCGAGATGATTGCCCTCTCTTGCGTGATAGTGCTGATCGCCCTTTTCTCTTTTGAGTCTTTCAAGAGGGAGCGAATGGCGAGTTTTGATGATGTTAAATCTTCCATGATCTCCTTTACATGCCTTTCATTCTTAAAAGGTCTAGTTGCTCAAACCTTTCTAAAATTATTTTCCATGCCTCATCGAAGGAATACCGGAAGCTCTCCGTCTGTGACTGGTAATAACCCCTAACAAGATTTTCGGTATCGACAGCTTTTGCCACTTCATACAGTGAAACGATTTTAAAATTGCGCCGACTAAAAGTTCTATGAATGGCATTCAGAAGTGACTCGTCTGTGACTTCTTTAAATATCAATGACAAATCATATATATCTTTGCCCCTAGAATTCGTATATCCCCTATGGAGCAGACAATGAATTTTCTCGGAAGCAATAAACTCTGGTGGATAAACTTTCCATTCTATTGAACTCAATGATTCTAATAGTGATTCTGTCTTTGTAAATTTGGCAACGTCTTCTAGATCTACCCCAATAGAAATATCAAGATGGATCCTTCTGAGATTTATTTTTTCTTCTTCGGTTGGAAATGGACCGCCTACCTTATACAAAATGTTGAATCTAATACCACCATAACCATTTTCGGCCTCTAGTATCTCTTCTTTTATGTCACCAAACCAAAAACCATCATCTAAGTCGGCAGAGAGGGCCTCATTAATTCTATCTGTTATGATTTCTGGTCTTTCACCTTTAATAATAGCATCAGCATCTTTGGTATATCGATCACTACCAAACTCTTTGAAAAGTACAAAACCGCCTCCAAAAACTAAATGTTCTTTTAGATATGGATTGGCCATCAGTCGGGCAATTATCCGTTCTAATGTCACAATGGTTCTAACACGATTTGTATCCGTTACACCAAGCTCTAAGGCAGTCTTACGAATCCTGTGCTTAAGTTGTTCTGCACTAAACATAAATATCCTGGAGTAAAAGTAATTTTTCACTTACTCGTTTTTCAACACCTAGTTGTTTTGCCATTTTTAGAAGTTTACTTTCTGTTGTTTTTTTTGAACGAATCGCCGCAAGCACCATTCTGAAAGGAGTAAATTTATCAAAATGCCTTCCATCCGCCAGCGCATCCACGAGCGATCTTTCAATATTAGTTACTCTGATACCATCGTAAGTTTCGATACCAATATTCCAATAAGGCTTCTTTTTACGGACAACCACTAAACCCTTTAAATGAGAGTATTTATTAATTGGCAAATAGACCCAAATTTTTGAAGGAACTTCTTCGGTTAGATCATGAAATGATAATGCTGACCAAAGAGAAATGACTGATGGCACACCAAGGTGGGCGAGGGCCCTGGCGTATGACTCATTCTCAGGTGTTTGATGCCCAACTTTTCTATAAACACCCCTCTTATCTCTCTCCAAGACCCCCTCTTCAACGAGCTTTGATAAATCATAGGGATTCAGCCCAACTTTCAAAGCGTCTTTGGTTGATAAGATACTGGAACTAATAAGATTTAATGCTTCAATTCTTGTATTCATTAATATTACACTTAATATCCTATTTTGTAATATTTAGCTAATATAACACTAATTTAAATTAAGTGCAATATTCGATAAAAAGCACTCTATTCACTAATCAGGCCTAAAATGAGGATCAGAGCTTGAAAATTTCCCCGCCCATAGCACAGTGTTTTTTAACAAATTCTCATCGAGTCCCTACTCATCCCTGATAATGCCCCTTATCAAGCATGATAAACACTATTAAAACCGAGTTAATAAAAACATTTTACCCGATCTAATTTTAATGAGTATTTTTTTTCATCTGACTGAGAGGTTCAACCAATTGATAAATTCCCCAATGAAAATTGAAATTTTTTATGGTGAATTGCCGATAAGCCCTAACCTCCCACAACAAGGAAATAAAGTGATCGAAGCCCAATCATTTGAAAAAGAAAATCCAAACCTAGAAGAAATCGAAACCATGGGACGTGACGGAGAATCCATCACCATCCTAAAAAATCCACTTGATGGTCATTATTATGCAAAAGGTTCGTTCGGGAACGAAAAGAAAATTTACTACCTCGCCCTTGGAGATGATTTAAGCACTGAAAGTAAACAATCTCTTTTAGGACAGTGGAGGCGAAGAAATACTGGCGATAAAATTTAAACACTCTTAAGTGTTAATGAAATTTTGTTTTTGATGGCTTAATTTCCTTAATGGGTACCACTTGATTCCCTCAAATGATACCAACTGAATTCAAATTTTTGGTCAAATTTTTGACTTTAAGTTCTGAAGTTCTAAAGTTCACAAATTCAGAACTTTCACATCCGTCAGATTGCTTAATCTTTTTTTTTAAAAGCGCTCATACGAAACTTTCTAAATGATATTAATGATTTAAACAAATTAGTCACTTCTGAACTTCAGAAGTTAATAAGAAATTTATACTTAGGTCTATATTTTTTACACTCGATCTAACCTCGTCGCTTCAATGCTTTCCAAGCAACAAACTTTGAAACTTCCGAACTTGAGAACTTAACAAGTTTCCAACTTCTAAACTTCGGCAATCCTAAACTTCAAGACATCAGAAGTTACAAACTTCACAACTTCGTAAATCAAGAACTTCCAAACTTCCAAACTTCCAAACTTCCAAAGAACAGAACTTCAACACTAGAGAAGTGTCAAAGTTCTAAAGTTAGAAAATTCTGAAATTAAAAACTTCTAAACTTCTTAATTGCAAAACTTTCGAACTACCGTAATATAGAAGTTAAGAAGTGTAATAATTATGGAGGATTTACATATGAAAAATGGAAAGGTCATTTCCGTTATAAACCAGAAGGGTGGTGTTTTAAAAACAACAACCGTTCTGCATTTGGGCTCAGCACTGGCGAGAATGGGGAAGAGGGTACTTTTAATTGACCTTGATGTTTCTCAGGCAAATCTAACTATCTCTACGATTGGTCAAATTGAGGAAGAGGGAAGAGGTGTGCTTCACGCTTTCTTCAAGGACTGCACTTTAAATGAAGTGACCTATCCAACTTCTCAAGAAAATCTCTATATTGTTCCTTCCGAAGTTACGTATAAAGGAAGGACTATCCCGCTTGATGTGGCGCTTGCTTCCCAGCCAGGTTCAGATCAATTACTTAAAAAACTTCTTAAGCCCCTCATTAATGAGTATGACTTTATCATTATTGATAATGGGCCAACACTGGGTATTGCTACTCTAAATTCTCTCATCGCTTCTCAGTATTTCTTGATTCCGACTCTCGCAGATTATCTTTCATTAGTTGGGGTACAGAAAACGATGGAAACTATTGAGCAGATTCGTGAGAATCTTGATCATGAGATTGAAAATCTCGGTCTCGTATTAACTATGATTGATGGCCGTGAGTCAATTGCCAAAGACTCTGAAACAATCCTTAATAATGCATTTGAGGGTAAGGTTTTTAATACCTGCATTCAAAGAAATTCTAAGTTCAAAGAACTGGCACAAAATCAAACTACAATTTTTGATGTTACAAAAAATTCAGACAAGGGTAACAAGAACTACCGTGAACTTGCTGAAGAGGTAATGACAAGACTAGGTATGAAATCAGAAATCAAACACTTTAATAAAACTGTAAAAAATAAAAACACTGAAGTTTCTGCTGGAGGAGTGTTATGAGCGGATTAGACGTAAATAATTTTAATCTTTTTGCAAAAAAGGCTTCGGCCAAACCTATTCCCGCTGCCGTTAATTCTAAAGAAATCATCGAAAAAGAAATTGAAATTTTCGACAATGAAGTAGTTGAGGCCCCCGTTGAAAATACCAAAATAATTAATAAACCAATGGATCTCGCCCCCACCATAAAAGCTGTTGAAATTGAGAGATTTCAAGATGCTCCTCAGGCCATGGCAAGTGTGACCTCAAATAGTCATGTTAAAAACATCGAAAAGAACAAAGAGATAACTTCTCTTAGAAAATTTGAAACCTTTGCGGCACCCACTTTCAGGATTCCTCAAGAGCATGATTTAGAGCTTAAAAGAATTGAGCAAATGATCATGAGAAATCGCAGGAAAGGTCAAAATATTGATTCAAGAGAGCGCATTACTTCAAACACTGTTGTTCGTGCACTCATTGCTAATTTCCTTGATCGAGTAGGGGATATGGATCTTTCTAATATCGACAATGAAGAAATGTTGAAGGAGAGAATGGAGAAGGTATTTAAGCAGAAGTACAATAAGAGAAATTAATAAAAGATTGTCCTGGTATTGACTTAATATGTGATAATTTTAAAAAAAGTTTATCACATATTAATGAATTTGACCAATACAAATGATAATTCATCATATTCATTAATATGTGATGACTCCGTTTTGTATTCATGTCATATTAGGGAATATGGATAAAAGACTCTTAAGTAGAATTGACAAGTTACTAACCAAACTTAACGATAATAGACCACTCAAAAGCAGTGTTGTAGACAAGCTTCGTGAGCAGTTTTTGATAGAAATGACCTATAACTCAAATGCTATTGAGGGTAATAAATTATCTCTTAAAGAGACCTATCTTGTTCTTAGAGAGGGAATAACCGTTAAGGGTAAAAACCTCAAAGATCACCTAGAAGCAAAAAACCACGAAGAAGCATTAAAGTATTTGTTCGAGTTAGTGGATAGCAAAAAAAGAATTTCCATATCAAATTCTTTAATCCGTGAACTCCATCAATTGGTTGTTAAAGACACCGAAAATCAAATCGCTGGTGTATATCGCAAAACAAATGTAGCGATTCTCGGCTCCACACATAAACCAGTTCCAGGATTCCGAGTACAAGAGGAGATGAATAAATTTGTACAATGGGTTCCTAATGGCATGGCAAAATTACATCCAATCGAATTTGCAGCTAAATTGCATCACCGATTTGTTCATATCCATCCATTTGAAGACGGAAATGGCAGGACAGGTAGGCTATTAATGAATCTCTTCCTTATGAGACAAGGCTATCCAATTGCTATAATCCTAAAATCAGACAGAGTTAAATATTACAAAGCACTGGAAAAAGCCGATAAGGATGATTTCGAATCTTTAATCAGGCTTATAGCCCAGGCAGTTGAGAGGAGCTTGAATGTTTACATTCAAGCAATTGAATCAACCAGCAATGAAGGTGAGTTCTTGCCGCTTTCTAAGATTGCAACAAAGACAACTTACTCTGCAAAATATTTAAACCTTCTTATAAACAAGGGTCTCCTCGCTGGTAAAAAAGAAGGTAGAAACTGGCTTACAAGCATGAAGGACATTAAAGATTACGAAGAAACTAGACTTCGTATTCGTAAACCCAGAAAGAAGGTAAGGAAATCAAAAGAAAAACTCCGGTAAAAACATCAATCAACTCCTGCAACGACATCCTTACTTTGTTTGACTTTAAAATTGGAGCTGTGTTTTATCTCTCTTTTCAAAGATAAAAATTCATTTCTTAGATTCTTCAAATGTAACCTCCTAGATAAATATTCAGGTAAAATACCTTCTATTTACTAGGGGTGTTTTTAAGAAAATTAAATCTAAAACAAAAAAATTCAAACATTTATGGGGTCCTTGTATAATAATATCCTTTCGCTGTGTCACAGTAACCCTGGACAAAAGCTCTTTCACTTTCAGTCCAACAAACAGTTGTGGTCCCGTGAAAAGAAAAATAAGCCGATCTAAAAGTATCCCAGCGGTTTGAATTCGTAGAAAATAGAATCGAGAATTCATGGCCAACTAGCTTTCTAAAGTCTCTTCTACTTAAGCCCTTCAGAGCTGATTCAAATGCTCTTTCTTTTCTATCTTTTAACATAGCCCAAGCCTTATTTAAATTACTCACGTGATCATTATATTTTTGGAGCTGATGTTGATTTTGTCTGATGTATGCTTAAAGTTCTTGATTACGCCTTTCAAAACTTTCCTTACCTTTTCTTGCTTCACGCCATGGAAAAAAAACATCAAGTGAGTTTTGTTTAAAACTTTGCTTTCAGGTTAGAAGGATAGCTACTTATCAAGACGTGATTTAATTTTATCTAAGGTTTGTTGTCTTATAAACTGATAGACATGTCCTGTTTTCTTAAAAAGAAGCAATATCATTAATTGGATTACAAATAGAGCAATTATTGAAAAAGAAATGATCTTTATTCTATTTCTATCTAAAAGAAGTCCTAGATTTCGTAAAGGTGATTCCAAATACGCTTCCAAAATTTTATCATCATAATAGAAGTAAAGGTTATAAATCGGCATTTCGTGGGGAATTTTTAAAACCCTGTTAAAGCTTATCATCTTTAAAATTTTGCAAGAAAAGGCATCGCCCCCAGAGCAAAAAGCATTTAAAATTTTTTGATTTTCAACAGCTTCTCCAAAATTTTTAAAACCAAGAAAACAACCTTCAGTACTGTTGAGTTTGCAATGAGATATGATTTCTTTAAAATTTCCTAGAAAATAATTTTTTATAATTACATCTAAATCTTTAAAGGTCTTTTGCGTGAGAAGATTATTCTCTTG
>CANHIY010000108.1 GCA_947461175.1 Bacteriovoracaceae bacterium | reverse complement strand
GTTCACTTGAAGCAACACAGACTGAGAGGGAATTTCTTTGGTAAAGTCAGCAGTTACAACTGTACTAACACCATAAATTTTTGAGGCAGGAAAATCGCCTTTGAGATCAAGGACGACTGGTTTATTGACGAGTTTTGGAGAAGTTGTAACGTTGGTGAGCTCCCCTGAGACTTGGCCTGAATATGAGTCGGCAGTTCCTTTTGAACTTATGGCCGCTCTCTTAAGCCAGAAAAGAGGGTGACCAGAAGTAATAGGGAATTCGTAATTTTTTCCCTCGGAGCGCTTTCTCGGGATGATTTCTTCTTCTTTTTTCTTCTCTGGTAAGTACTGTTCTGCCATGGCCTGGTACTTTCTTGCCTTAACCATATAGCCAGCAAACTGACTGGCAAAGAGGGTGGTTGCTAAATCTTTAAAATCCATTTGGGGCACAGAGAAGCGATTTTTTAAAGATGAGATGTCTTCATCGATGAGCGTTTGAATTTCCTGTGGGTAATTTAAGAGGGTCTTAACTTCATTTTTAAAGACCTTGGTATTTTTTTCAATATCGTCATACTGAGTTTTAGCATCTTTCAACAGGTCAGTGAGTTTCTTAACACCCTCTGCCTGTTTAAGAAAATTTTTTTCATTTTTGACTGACTGGATAGTTGTCTCTATTTCCTTAATTTTCGAAGGATCTGAAAGTTGTTTAACTTTCCCATCCCAGAAGTTCTTTTTTTCATTTATCTCTGAAACCATTTCTTTAATTCGTTGTTCAGATTTTAGAGTTTCGCGGATTTTTTGTATTTGGTCTTCATAATCTCCACCATCCAAGATAGATACAACATCTCCTAACATATTGGATGAATATTTATTTTTAACCTGAGAGATCACCTGGTCCTGAATTTCCTCTAATTTACTAGGAGCAGCTGGCTTTGGGGGAAGAACAAATCCTGGTTTTGATCTGGGTTTTGAAATTTGAATATTGTTAATACTTGCGTCCTCAACGACAAACTTCATCCTAAGAAGAGCATCCCAGAGAAACTTAAAGTGAATGTTTCCGATTTCTATGGAATTATGTGAGGGTCTTTCTGGCTGAGTAACCTCTAGACCATCAAGATGAAATGAACCGCGGACAAAACTCGTTCTTAAGGATTTTACATTCACCTCTGCACCGTTTGCCTGAGTGCCAACGTACTCGAAGAGTTTTTTTAGATGGGAATCAAAATAATAAGAAAAATAGAGAAAGGTTATTCCTGATAAAATGGCGGCCGGAATAACGGCCTCAAATCGGATGGGACCCTTTTTTTTGTTTATTTTTTCTTGTTTGTTATCTGTAGGGTTATTCATATTTAACTCCAATTAGCGCCAGTTGTATTGATCGTATTTGTAGTACCACTGATAAAGGCTTGTTGCTTCGATCGCCTTCCATAGTTTTGTTTTTTTAAACCGTTCTACGATCAGTTCCCGGTACTTAGTAATGAAATACTGGCTGGCAAAAAAGACAACTGGAGAAAGGGCAAATGTGACCACCGCTGAACCCATCACGATTGAATTATTAAAACGCGTATAGGGGATGATGGGCATATTATATAAAATCGTAAAAAGGGCCTGAAGGGATTCCATTTCCAAAACTCTGGTGCCAACAGAATGAAAAACAGGATCAAGTAAAAAAGCCGCAAATTTGAAGAAAAAGGCAGTTAAAAAAGCTGCTCCGATTTGAATCCGGAAGAAAAAAAGGAACAGAAAAATTAATAAGCTGTGAAGAGAAAGAACTGGGGTCATTCCTAAAATAAATCCACAGGTCATGCCTGCGGCAAGGGAGATGTTGCCGGTGTCCGAGTTTAGTAGTTTGATGAAAGCAAATACTTGTTTGAGAATGAATCCCATAAGCTTCTCCTTAAAGACAATAATGTAATAATTTTAGGGTTCTGGATGTTAATTTGACACTAAAAAAGGAAGAGTAATATTTACAATTATTCACTCTAATGATCTTTTTCACTTATAATTCCAGAAAAAATGAGCAGAAACTAAATCCAGGGGCATTCTTTTGAAATTTGTAATTTTAAATCTTTTCTTTTGCCTCTTTATTTCGAAGGCCAATGCCGACATGATTTTATCATTTGTAAAAACCTGCCAATCTGAGGAAGCTAAAAGTTTAATGGATCCCAAAAGTTCTTGTCGTACGGTGATTGTCCCTAAAGAGGTTCAGGAAAAGAGTGGCTCATGCACAGGTCTTTATAATCAGTCCTATCCATGTAAAGTGAGCTTCGGACCGAAGCTAGGCGAGTTTGAAATCTCAGTACATTGCACGAGAAACCAACAACCTGTGAGGTTTGACTCTTTTAGTGGAAATATTTTTGGTTTTAATGCAGCTGGTGTTATTAAAAAAGAAGACGGTAAGGAATCTATCGTTAATGATCCCAATGATTATTTTTTAATAAGCTCTGAGAAAATAGAAATTGGTCTTTCTGAAAGAAGAGTTGATGGTTTAGTTAAAAAAGAAGCATATATTTCAACTCTAACAAATGTTGTCTGTCATTAGTTTTGAATTTGCATCTTGGTCAGGCGCTCAAGTTGAAATGGTTTGTCTGTTTTAAACCAATCATTGCCTGCACCACGACCAACAAATTTCACCAGTTCTGTTGAAATTTTTCCTTCCTTTAGAACCTGCTCATCAATGTGGACGAGCTTAACCTCTCCGGTAATAAGGGACCCTGAACCAGGCTCCTTTCCGTAACAAAGCATATCCCGGAAAACACATTCAAAGTGAATGGGAGACTCTTTGAGGCGCATGGCCTTTACTATAGAAGAGTTCATAGGTGTGAGTTCAGCAAATTTGAATTCATCCTCACCATAGGGTAATTCGGTGGAGGCAAGGTTGATTTTGGAGTAATTATCTTCTGTACAAAAGTTCACCACAAATTCTTTTTCTCTTAAAATATTTTTAACTGTGTCCTTAAATTCTCCATCAGAACTTCTGATCATAGGACAAAAGGCCAGGATCATGGGACTTGCTGAAACTGCCGTAAAAAAAGAGAAAGGAGCAAGATTATTTGTGCCGTCGATATTACGGGTAGAAATAACGGCAATAGGTCGGGGGACGATGGAGCCGATAAGAAATTTGTAGTTATCTGGGAACGCTCCATCTGTGGTGTAAGTTTTCATACACCCATCATAATCAATTGATGTTCAAGTTAAAATCTTTATTTTTCCTTAGAGGTCAAATGAAAACTTTCCGGCATAACGGCTCACACCCTGTACATTCGATACTTCGGCACCAAACTTTAAAAGTCCAAATTCTAAATTTACTCCACCGGCCATAAAGCTTCCTGAAGTGCTGAAGGATTCATCCGTTTCAGTGGAGTAGATAAAGATACTTGCCTCACCTTCAATATCACGCTCTAGTTTCGAGGCCCCCACTTTCAGGTATGGTGTGATGAACCAGAGGGTCTTACTAAATCCAACCCAGTATGAGGTGGTTCTCGCACTAAATTTAACATCCATGGCAGGATTGGTGCCTTCTGCTTCCTGATGGAATTCAAGGTCCCCGTTTCCTCTTTCGTATCCTACTGCCAGATCAAAAGGAAGGCTGAATGACTTCCCAAAATTCCAACCTACGGCAAAAGAGCTACTGCTAAAGGTGAGTTCTTTAGTCTCTTGTTCAGGAAGAAGAGTGAGTTCAAAAAAAAGATTCATGGGTATGTGAATACGCCCCATGAGTCCAGCATTTGGAATGTATTTAAAATCATCACCCTTACCACCTGAATCATCTACAAATTGTGATAATTTTGGAGAATTACTTACTCCGGCCACAAGCCCAACTTCTAGGCCCCATCCTTCTTCTGTTTCCGGTGCGGCCACGGCGGTATGAACGAAGGTAGCAGAGAACTCTTTTGTTACATCTTCAGCATCTTTCTTAGAAAGATCCCTTAACTGAATATCCTCAGCAAAGATTGATAATGAGTAGAATAAAGAGATGAAAATAAATAGTTTCTTCACAGGCCATCCTTGATAGAAGATTTTTCTTTATTTTTGCATCAATTTGGAAAACAAAAAAGAGAGGAAAATATCTTCTCTTTACTTGACCATCCAACTTTTCCAATAATCCGTGTTTTCATGCTGAATGAATCCAGGAGCCATTTGGAGAGGATTTCGGGCATCAATCATGACAGCAAACTCATCTGTAAATTCATTTTCATTGGCCTTGAGAAACGCCTTCGGGTGTGGCCCATGGTGGATCCCCTGAGGATGAAAGGTAATGGCACCAGCATCAATATTATCCCGGGAGAAAAAATTTCCCTGATGGTAGAAAAGGATTTCATCATAATCAATATTGGAGTGAAAGAAGGGAACTTTTAATACACCCTCGGAGGTGTATTCCAGGGGTCTGGCCACAAACGAGCAAACTACAAAATTTTTCGCTACAAACATCGTGTGTCCTGAGGGAGGTATGTGGTAGCGGTGAGAATTAATCGGACAATAATCATAGATAGAGATTTTCCAGGCATAAAGAGAACCCTTCCACCCTTTAACGTCTAAGGGATTAAAGGGGTAGGTCAAGCGTGTTTTCTTTCCATGGTGTTTAATGTCGATGTGGTATTCACTAAGTCCCGTTTCAGAACCGAGAGCAGCCTCGGGAACGAACTTTGCACTTTGATCATAAAGGGCATTTGGGCCAAGAATCCCTCGACTTGGATCTTCAAATTCAGAATTGGATTCAACTTTAAAAATCTTCATGGGTTTTGAAACATAAGTTTTATAAGTGGTTCCCCTTGGGACAATCACATAATCACCTTTTTTAAGGGGTATGTGTCCATAAATAGTTTCCATCTTCCCTTCACCATCATGGATAAAAAACATTTCATCAAAATCAGCATTCCTAAAAAATGAATCAGGAGTTGAGTTAAGTGTTCCCAAATAAACTTCGAGGTCTTTATTAAAAAGAATTTTTATAAATTTGTTTTGAAAGTCTTTTTCCTCAAATAAAGGAGGGAGATTTCTTGGCTTAAGGTTACCTTCGATATTTATCCAGTCTGTGGGTTTATGTTGATGATAGAGATGGGATACCCTTCCAAAAAATCCTTTGCGGCCATGCTCTTCTTCAAAAAGACCTTCAGGTATTTTTACATGGGCCTGTTTAGTATGTACTCCGCTTGATTTAAAATTTTCCATAAATGTTCCTAAGGTTTTGTATTGGGTGTACCAAGGATGTTTCGAAGTTTCCCTATTTTTTCAATCTCTAATTCGATGAGATCCCCTGACTTTATCCACTTATCAAGTTCTAATCCACATCCCGTTCCTACGGTTCCTGACCCAATGAAATCAGTCGCCCTAATCCATTCTTCCATGGAAAGGTGTTCAATCATTTCACCCCAGGAATAGTGAGCATCACCTGAGTATCCTCTTGACCACTCAGATCCATTGATAGCCGCGGTCATTAGAAGGTTCGGTTCTTCATAATTAAATTCATCAAAAGTGACGATGACTGGTCCCATAACTGAGCACCAATCTTTCCCTTTCGCCGGGCCAAGTCTGATGGACATTTCCTTTCTCTGAATATCTCTTGCCGAAACATCATTTAAAATTGTGAAACCAAAGATATGGTTCTTAATCTCCCTGGCCTTCACGTTCTTACCGTCCCTTCCGATGACCACTCCCAGTTCAAGTTCGTAATCAAGCTGCTCAGAGTAATGAGGCCAAGGGATTATTTCATTATTTCCAATGAACCCAGTGTTTCCACCTTTGTAGTAGGCCGGAATTTCATACCATGCGGAAGGGACCTCTTCTTTTCTTTTTTCAAATCCTTTCTTCACATGCTTTTCATGGGCATAGAAATCTCGGTACATGGCAATTTCGTCCAATGGTACATCAAATTCAAAATCTTTAACGTCATGGATATGAAAGGCACAGTCGGTGTCACCAAGGCGTAGTGACTTTTTATAAAGTTCAAGTGTTTCTTGAAGCAGGGTGATGGATTGATCCTGATGAACTTTCAAAAATTGAGAAAGGGATGAAGGGGCAAATAGATCTGCTCTTTTTTGTGGAGAGTAAAAGTTTTTTCTTTTGTATTCACTTTGCCAGAGAAGATTTACATCAATGATTGTTTTTTCATCGTAAAAAAGACCCAGTCTTTTTTGAATTCCTAAGAATGAATTTCTTTTATAAGTACAAACTTTCATCGTAATGCTCCGTATTTCTCCAGATAGCCAGGGAGAACCTGATTCATGGCCTCATAAAAATGAAGCATTTCATCTTTGGTTCCAATTGAAATTCTCACATGATCCGGCATAAGATTTGCCCTTAGAGGACGGATAATGACTCCATGGTTGAGTAATTGATTGTAGAGGTACAAACTTGCTTCTTCAGAACCGGTTTTTATTGTAATGAAATTGGTCACAGAAGGTATGGTTTTAAAACCATGACTATTTAAATAACTGAATAATTCTTGAAACTGTTCTGTATTATTTTGAATAGTCCGAACCAAGTGTGGATAATCTTTGAGTGCTCCTAAGGCCCCTTTTTGAGCAATTAAACCTGGCTCAAAAGGAAGTTTTACTTTGTGAAGATTTCCAATTAAGTAATCATGACCAAATCCATAACCGCATCTCACTCCAGAAATTCCGTAAGCTTTAGAAAAAGTTCGAAGGGTAATAACATTGTCATAGCGGTAATTCATGGAATCTGGATAGTCCCATTGTGATTGAGCAAACTCAAAGTAGGCTTCATCTAGAATGACAATTGTATGTTTTGGTACATACTTCATGAGAAAATCAAATTCTTCCTTTGTGATGTAGGTGCCAGTTGGATTATCAGGATTTGCGATGTACACGACTTTTGTGTTTTCATTTATTTTTTTTGCCATGGCCTCTACATCATACTTATAGTCCGAGCGCCGAGGAACCTGTATCAAATTCGCTCCTACAGATTTTGCTAAAATCAGAAAGCCTATAAATGTATTTTCTGAAGTGACAACTTCCTCACCCGGTTGAAGAAAGGCACGGACGATGTATCCCATAATTCCTTCTGAACCATTTCCTAGGATGATGTTTTGAGGTTTTAAATTGTAGAGAGAGGAAAGGGCACTTTTTAATTCATGGGCAAACATATCAGGGTAGCGGTGGACGTCCCAAAGAGCATTAGTCATTTCTTTGATGGCAAAGGGAGAGGGGCCAAGGGGATTTTCATTGCTTGCTAGCTTTGTGATCCTGGTTAAGCCTCTTTCTCTTGCAAGTTCATCGATGGGCTTACCTGCCTGATAGACTTCTAGATTTTCTATGTAGTCGGGGACTAATTTTTTTTCCATAAAACCTTCTTTTAAAGATACTTAAACGTATCAAAAAGACAGAGAAAAGGTCATTGAAGAATTTATGAAAGCAGTGCGGTATTAAACTTTCCTCAAAGAGTAGGCCCACCAGATGAAAACAAATTGAAAAAGAGTTCTAAGCCAAAGAACGACTGGGTCTGAAATTCCGAACATGGGAATAACATTCCAGCTGACATAAAGATGAATGGGTAAAAGAAGAAAAAAATAAAAGGCCGTAATCTTGGAAGTAAGAGAGCGAATTTTGGGCAAGATTAAACCCACAGCGAGGATGAATTCTAAGATACCAGTCCAAAAAATGATTTCCAGCTTAAAAGGAATGAAGGGAGGTATTCCATTGATGAATGAGAAAGGATCAAGAAGATGAACCAAGCCAGCAGCAATAAGAATTAAACACAACAATAAAAGTCTGATCATTTTTTTATATTAAAGGTTTTTTAATTAACTAAGCAACTTCTCAATAAGATTTATATCAATTACTCTTAATTGATGTTTTATTTATTTTTATGGTTACTTTATCGACCCGAAGCTCATTCTAAAATAGTACCACTATCAGATAATGTCGTCTTTGCTTTTGAAAAATGCAAAACCCTCTCCGTTGACCTGGACAAGGGGCTTCTTGTGGAATCCCTTAGCCCATCATTTGATTTACACTGCAAAAAAAGATCAGACTCCATGAACTCAAATGAATTTCTCTGTGACATGTTTAGAGAAGGTTCAAATAAAAAAAACGAACAGTTCAGATTCACAGGTGGATCTGAACTTGGAAGGGCGCAACTGAAGAGTGATAACGGTATGATCATCAATTTCCTTGTGGGGAAAAAATATGCTTCATTTTTAAGTCAATTTGAACATCAACCTCAAATGTGCGCAGGTTTTTTTCTCTTTGAAAAAGAATTGATGCAGAAAAAGTAAATTATATCCTTCACTTTTTCTTTCTATTATCTAGACTAAATGGACCTCCTCCAAAAAAGATGATCAGGATGATTCCTCCAATGAGTGCCGTATTTTTTAAAAAATGGATCAATTGCATCTGAGCTTCAATAGGATCTTGAGTCCTCCAAAAATTATGCATGATAAGAGTAACTGGAACTAGAAAGAGTAAAAGTAAAATACCTCCAGCCTTGGCATGAAGTCCGATGAGAAGACTTAATCCCCCAACAATCGCCATAAGACCTGAAATGGGCACCAGAAAATCTGCCAATGGGAGTCCCATTGAGTCTGCGTAACTCACACTGCCGGAAGTAAAATGATTAAAACCGGAAATGATGAAAATAAGTGAAAATAAAAATCTACCGATAGGGACGGTAAGATTGAAAAATCTATTTTTAATTCTTTTTTCCTCTAACAAGACTTCAGAGCGAGATTCAAATGTTGTTTCCATATTCCCTCCTCTAGGTAGGTTCATTTTTTCATCATGGAGGAAGATTTGCCAACTTACTGATTAGCTTTTAATAATTTATCATTTAAATTTTCAAGATGATTAAAATCTAGTTTTCTTAATGTAGGAGAAATAAAGAAAACAACAATAACGGACATTAAACACATGCAGCCTCCGAAAACAGCGGCGGGAAATGTCCCAAGTATTTTTGCTGCTACTCCTGACTCAAACTCACCCAATTCATTTGATGAACCAATAAAGATGGAATTCACTGCAGAAATTCTTCCCCTCATGTGATCAGGAGAGGAGAGTTGAACGAGAGATGTTCTGATTACCATACTAACACTATCAAACATTCCACTTAAAATCAGGGCGACAAGAGAGAGGATGTAATTTCTGCTGAAGGCAAAAATAAGAATAGAAATTCCAAAACCAGCGACAGAAATAAAAAGTTTCGTCCCAGCTTTTTGAGTAACACTGTTTCTAATGAGCCAAGTGCTCATGACAAAAGCACCTATGGCCGGAGCCGCTCTTAAGACTCCCAGCCCCTCAGGTCCTATGAAAAGAATCTCGGCTGCGTATACTGGAAGAAGAGCAGTAACACCTCCAAAAAGAACTGAAACCATATCCAGTGACATGGCCGGCAAAAGGAGAGGATGCTTAAAAACAAATCTCACCCCGGAGAGAAGATTGTCTGTAATAGAACCACTTTCTTCCTGAGAGTTTGAGGGGGGATTAAAACTAATTGTAAAAAGAATGATTGTCGTAAGGGCAAGACAGAGGCAAATAATTGTGGCTGTTCCTGAAATTCCTAAAAAACCATACAAGATCCCACCGACCGCAGGGCCTGACATACGGGCCGTCTGCATGGCAGAGGACATCCACGCAGATGATTTTGAGAGCATCGCCCTTGGAATAATTTTTGGAATAAGGGAATACATTGATGGTTGTGAGAAGGCCCTCGCACACCCGGTTAAAAAAGAAGAGACAAAAAGAAGGATGACTTGAGATTGTGAACTTAAGTGATCGCCAAAGAGATTCGAATCGATCTGTGACAACAGCATGATTAAGCCAGAAGTTAAACTGACAAAAGTTAGTCTTCGGTAAATGACCAGTGGACGTCCCCGGTCAACCACATGGCCTGCGTAAAGGGCAAGGCTCAGAGCTGGGATTGCTTCAACTAAACCGATTAAACCCAAATAAAGAGGATCTTTAGTTAACTCATACATCCTCCACCCTAAGACGATGGCCTGCATCTGAACTGCAAAGGTGAAGAAGAATCTGGCCAGCATGAGTTTTTTAAAAATAGTGGGCATGACTAATTTTTTAGTAAAGATTTTAGTAATCACCAGATCTTATAGGAAATGGACCTCTTTTGTCTTTTTTTAACCTAAAATTTTAATGGTTAGGATTGTAGCCGAGAGACTTAATCTTGAAAAACTGAGTCGTTTCACCTGAGTTTACATAAATTAGACTGAATAACGATGACACTAGGACCTTTAACATCAAAACCTATCATTGTTTTAACTTTCATCAAGATAAACATCGCCGTGTTTATATTATGGATGATGGTGGGATTTTATGACCCAGACTTTATGATAAAAAACTTTTTAGTAAGCTGGAGTGGGGTTTTGGATGGTAGAATTTGGACCTTAGTGACCTCAGTTTTTTCTCATAATATGTTTTTTCATATTTTCATAAATATG